>CAZXMB010000036.1:0-10711 GCA_964641715.1 uncultured Syntrophaceae bacterium | reverse complement strand
AAACTGGTTGAATTTCTCAATGAGGAGGTCAGGGAAGTCTCGAAGAGATTGAGCCGGGTGACGCCCAAAGAGGTGAGTGAAAAATTGGGGACCTTGGCCCTCCTCAGGGAGAAGATCCTCAACCTTCCCATAGACCTTCCCCAGGAGATCGAAACCAAACTCTCTCAACTCTACCCTTCCCTCGATCGACTTAAAACGAAACCCTCCTGATTCTAAACTCGGATTTCGGATTACGGATTTTGGGTTGTAGAATAAATGGTGTTGAATTTCTAAATTTTATTAGAAGGCGAGGCTGGCAAAGGAGACGACGGATGGGGTCTCCGGAGTGAAGGCCTGACCAAATTGGAGGAGTTTCCCTCTTTGCCCCGAGGATCAGGGCTGAAGGGCAGTCGAAGATCTGGGAAGAGAGATTCTTGATTTCATCCGGCAGGAGCGCTCACCGTCTGCTGCCCTGGGGTTTTTATCTCCGCGGGGATCTCTGCCTGCTTTAATGCCAGCTCAATGGCCTCATCCATCTTCTGGATGAATCTGAAATTCATCTGGGCCCGAATATGTTCAGGTATCTCCTCCAGGTCCTTTTCGTTCTTCTTGGGAAGGATGATGCTCTTGATCCCTGCCCTCATTCCGGCCAACACCTTTTCTTTAATCCCTCCCACCGGAAGGACCAAACCCCTCAGCGTGATCTCCCCGGTCATGGCCACATCGCTGCAGACAGGTTTGTTCGTCAACAGAGAGGTGAGGGCGATGAACATCGTGATCCCTGCGGAAGGCCCGTCCTTTGGAATGGCACCGGCCGGGACATGGATGTGGATATCATTCTTTTCAAAGAAGTCTTCCTCGATGCCAAGCTCTTTCGATTTGCTCCGGACATAGGCCAGGGCTGCCTGGGCAGACTCCTTCATTACATCCCCCAGCTGACCGGTCAGGGTCAATCCTTTCTCCCCTCTCATCTTGGTCGCTTCGACAAAGATGATATCTCCTCCGGTGGGTGTCCAGGCCAGACCGGTGGCTACCCCCGGCTCAGAGGTCCGTTCTGCAACCTCAGGGAAGAACTTCACAGGCCCTAAGTATTTATGGAGATTTTCAGGATGGATGACCACCTTCTCCTTGCTATTTCCTGAAGCCACATCCTTTGCCACTCCACGGCAGATGGCCGCTATCTCTCTCTCGAGATTTCTCACCCCTGCCTCACGGGTATAGGAACTAATAATGACCTGAACGGAAGAATCCTGGAATTCGATATGTTCGGAGGTCAGCCCGTGTTCGTGGATCTGTTTGGGAAGGAGAAATTGTTTGGCAATCATCATTTTCTGATCTTCACTGTAACCGGGAAGTTCAAGGGTTTCCATCCGGTCCCTGAGGGCCGGAGGAATGGGATCCAGGACATTGGCGGTGGTGATAAACATGACCTTCGACAGGTCAAAGGGGAGGTCGATATAATGATCGGAAAAAGAAAAGTTCTGTTCCGGATCGAGCACCTCCAGGAGTGCGGAGGAAGGATCGCCTCTGAAATCCATGCCGATCTTATCCACCTCGTCGAGCATAAAGACAGGATTATTCGATCCCGCCTTCTTGATCCCCTGGACGATCCGACCCGGCAGGGCTCCCACATAGGTTCTCCGATGTCCGCGGATCTCCGCCTCATCTCTGACCCCGCCTAAAGAAATCCGTATAAACTTCCGGCCCATTGTCCGGGCGATCGATTTCCCGAGGGAGGTCTTTCCCACTCCTGGCGGACCGACAAAGCAGAGGATCGGGCCCTTCATATCGGCCTTCAGCTTTCGCACGGCCAGATATTCCAAAATCCGCTTCTTCACCTTTTCGAGGTCGTAGTGATCCTCATCGAGTATTTTTTGACCGTTATGGATATCCAGATTATCCTCGGTGGTCTCTGACCAGGGGAGTTCTACCAGCCAGTCCAGGTAGGTCCTGGCCACCGTATATTCGGCTGAGGCGGGAGGAATCTTGGCCAGCCGTTCCAGCTCCTTTTCAGCAGAAGCCACGACCTCAGGAGGCATCTTGGCCTTCTTGATCTTCTCTTTGAGTTCCTTGATCTCGGGGGATTGCTCGTCTAACTCTCCGAGCTCCTTTTTGATGGCCTTCAACTGCTCCCGGAGATAATACTCTCTCTGGGTTCGGTCCATATCCTCTTTCACCTGGGACTGAATCTTATTGCCCAATTCGAGTACCTGAACTTCCTTGTTGAGGATGAGGTGGACCTTGGTCAGCCTTTCATGAATATTGAAGGTTTCAAGAATCCCCTGCTTCTCGTTCGTCGGGATATTGAGGTTAGAGGCGATCAGGTCCGCAAGAATAGAAGGGGATTTAATGTTCCCCACCATGGTCCCCAGATCGGCCGTCAGATAGGGAGCTAACTCCACGGCCCTCTGGAAAAGGTTTTTAAGATTCATCATGAGGGCATCGATCTCCACCCCCTGTGCGGATCCTTCATCAAGGACTTCTGCCCGTGCCTTAAAATAGGGATCTCTCTGAAGGTATTCCTTCACCTTGATTCTTGAGACTCCCTGGACGATGACCCGCTGACTTCCGTCCAGTTCCCGGATCATCCTCAGGATCAAAGCGGCCACCCCCACGGAGTAGAGTTCACTTTCTTTTGGATCTTCAATCTCAGATCGTTTCTGGGTTATCACTCCGATGATACGATTGGAATCCATTGCATCATCGATCAATTTGACCGATCTCTTTCTCCCCACCATAATGGGGAGGATCAAATCGGGATAAAGCACGGTTCCCCTCAGAGGAAGGATCGGAAGCTCAGAGGGGACTTCAATCTTCTCATCTTTAGTTTTCACATTTTTATCTGCGCCCATCTTGGGTACAAAAATCATCATTTCCTCCCTTAAATAAAACAGATAAACCCAATCAATTAAATCATAATCACTGTTGCCCCGGCTGTCAATGCAATCGATCTTGCTGAAAAGGTTGATCGTGTCAGCTTTTTACGGATAAGGCTTCCCGCAGACATTGCAGACTCCCTTTTCATTGATGGTCCCGATACAGGCTCCATCACCGCAAGGAATGCGTTCAGAGAAATCGAGTTCTTTCTTTTTGACCGGATTTCCGCAATGGCAGCAGTATTGGCTTGCTTCCGGTGTCTCCCCGTCACACTCCGTACAGAGAACAAAAGGCAGTATCTCCTCACAACGGGGACATTTCATCTACTCCTCCTCCAGATTAAGGCTTTTAATAAACCGCTCTATCTCTCTTCTGTTCCTTTTCAGTTCATGGAGAAGCTTCTTCGTCCCTTCGTCAGGGAAGAGGTGATTGAGATCATACTCTTTCCCGGGAAAGAGCGCATTGAGATCGATCTCCCGCTTCTTCTCCGATTCGGGGACGGCCTTTAAGGATTGGCCTTCTTTCTCCTCCATATCCACACTTTTATATAGGATGTAGATCTACGGTTTGTCAACCCTGCCCTGCACTGGGTTGGAGCAGGGCTGCCCTGAACCTCACCCGGTTCAGGGCGCCATCCGTAACCGGGCTCCCGCATTTGAGGATATGCCGAATTGAAGCTGATAGAGTCTCCAATAGAGTCCCTTTCGGGCCATCAATTCCGTATGGGACCCTATCTCCCGAACCCGCCCTTTATGGAGAACCACGATTCGATCCGCATGCTCAATGGTGGAGAGACGATGGGCGATCACAATGGCCGTCCTCCCTTTGAGTAATGCCATCAGTGCCTCCTGAATGAACCGCTCGGTTTCCGGGTCCACATGGGACGTTGCCTCATCCAGGATGAGAATTTGGGGATCGATATACAAAGCCCTTGCAAAGGCAAGGAGCTGCCGTTCACCGGCGGATAGCTCCTCTCCTCCTTCCCCCACCTGGGTGTGATACCCCTTGGGCAATCGTTCAATGAATCGGTTGGCCTTGGCCATTCGGGCGACCTCTCTCACTCTCTCCTCATCCCCTTCCCGGTCCCCCAATCGAATATTCTCGATAATATCCCCGGAGAAGAGAAAGGTGTCTTGCATGACGAAACCGATCTGGGATCGAAGCTCGGCCGGATCCCTCTCCTGGATATCGATCCCGTCGATGAGAATGGACCCCTTTTGGGCTTCGTAAAATCTTTCGAGAAGCCAGATGAGCGAGGTCTTTCCCGCACCGGTCGCTCCCACGATGGCAACCACCTCTCCTTCCCCCACAGAGAAAGAGACCTCCTGAAGGACCTCCTCTTCTCCATGGTAAGCGAAGGAGACTCCGCGGAATTCAATTCTCCCTCTGATCTTCTCCCTCCTGGGAGAAAGAGGGAAATCTCTCTTTCCATCCTCATCGAGCAAACCAAATATCCTTTCCAGAGAGGCCATGGCAGATTGCATCACATTATACTTTTCAGAGAGATCGCGAATGGGCTGAAAGAACATCCGGATATAAGAGAGAAAGGCCACCAGGACGCCAAGGCTGATGGCCTCCTGAATCACCCTCCCTCCCCCATACCAGATGAGAAGACCGGTTGCCCCGGAGCTGAGGATCTCCACCAGGGGAACAAATAAGGCATAGATGGAAATCTGTCTCATATTGGCCAGGTAATGGGCTTCATTGATCTTTTGAAATCGCCTCCCATTCTCCGCCTCTCTCCGGAAGAGTTGAACCACCTGAATGCCCGAGAAACTCTCCTGAAGGAATGCATTCATCTGGGCAATCTTGAAACGGATCTCCCGAAATGCATCCCTGGCCCGGTGGCTGAAAAGAAGGGTGGTGACGAAAATAAGGGGGAGGACTGAAAAGGAGACCAGGGCAAGCCCCTGATGGAGATGAAGAAGGATGACCAGGATTCCCAAAAGGAGCAGGACATCCCTGAAGAGATTGATCAGCACGGAGGTAAACATCTCATGGACATTCTGAATATCGTTGGTCAGCCGGGTGACTAACCTCCCCACCGGATTCTTATCAAAGAAGGAAACCTCAAGGCCCTGGAGATGGGAGAAGACCTTCATTCGAAGGTCATGCATCATCCTCTGGCCGGCCAGCTCCATCGTATAGACCTGAAAAAAGTTCAGACCGAAATGGACAACGAAGATCAGCAGGATGAGGATAGCCAGACGGAAGACCCCTTCGGCATCTCTTTCTCTCAGAACCATCCGATCCTCTCTTTTCATTTCTTTCATGCGGTCAAAAGAAATGAACCAGCGATCACCGCTCTTTCCAAAAAAGGAAGGGTACCGGGTGATCAGGCCTTCCTCTTCAGGATTTCCGGGGATAAAGAGGTAATACCGGTTCTCTGAAAGAAGGCCGGCCCTTTGAAACAGGGCTACCTCTTTCCGGTCCATGGATCTCAGGGTGTCGGGAGAGAGAAGAAATTTCCCGGATTCTCTCTCCGGGAGGAGGGCCCGGCCATAGCGCTCCATCAGCCGGCCCTCTTCGGGTGACCCGTCCCCCCTTAAGGTTACCTCCCTTGCTGAAACAACGATGTAGCGATCGATCGCCTCTTTGATCAGATAGGGGACAACCAGGTCCAAGGAGGCCATGACTAACATGAAGATAAGGGAGAGGCTCACCAGGAACCAATAAGGCCGGAGAAAAACCCTCAGCCTCATCATCAGCCTCAGGTCATAGGGCTTCCCGAGTTTGCCCTCTTCCATATATCCGTAGTTAGCGTACATCACTCAACCTTTGAATGACCTTATCGGGTGGGCATCAAATTTCTTCCCCGACAATTTACCTCACCTCTCATGCAATGGTGGAATATTGGAAAAGTATTTGTTGGTTTAGCAATTCATTTTATTGATAAACATTATTCCATCGTTCCATTATTCCATTATTCCAATGTTCTCCCTTTCCAGTTCCTCCTCCAGTTCTCTCTCCCGATAGAGCCGGGCGTAAACTCCTCCCCTCGAGAGGAGGGTCTGGTGATCCCCTGTCTCCACCACCCTTCCTCCATCCAATACGACAATCCGATCTGCCCTTCGAAGAGGTGCAATTCGATGGGTGATGAGGATGCGGGTCCTGTTTTTAAGGAACTTCTCTAACCCCTCAAGAATCCGCTCCTCTGTTTGAATGTCCACGGAAGAAAGGGCATCATCTAAAATGAAGATGGGGGGATTCATCAATAAAGCTCTGGCAATGGCAATCCTCTGTCTCTGACCGCCTGAAAGGTTGATCCCTTTCTCCCCGATCAGGGCACCCAGGCCTCCTGGAAATCCCAAAATCTCGTCCTCGATCTGTGCGATGCGTGCCGCCTCTCTGATCTCCTTCTCGGTGGAAAGGGAACGCCCGAAGGCAATATTCTCCCTGATCGTCTCTGAAAAGAGGAAGGTCTCCTGTGGCACAAAACCGATAGATTCTCTAAGCGTCTTCAGGGGAATACGGTGAATTTCAATCCCGTCATAGAAGAGATGCCCCGGGGAAGATTCCAGGGTCCGGGCCAAAGAACGGCATAAAATGGTCTTCCCTGACCCTGTCCTTCCAACGATGACCACCTTCTCTCCCTCCCGGATGTCCAAATGGATGTCTTTGAGAATGGGTTCTTCGTGGTTTCCAATCTTATAGGTCAGGCCCCTTATTTCTATCCTTCCTCTTAATGGCTCTGAGTGGACGATCCCCGGAGCATCGGAAATCTCCGGCCTCTCGTTCAAGATGAGGTTCAGCCGACCCATGGAAGCACTGCCCCGCTGAATCACATTGATCGCCCATCCCAAAGCCATCATCGGCCAAGCCAGCATGCCAAGATAACTCATAAAGGCTACAAAGTCTCCTGCGGAGATCGTCTGAAGGATCGTCAATTTTCCGCCGAAGTAGAGGACCATGGCCATTGAGAGGTTCGATAATAAGAGGAGGATGGGGAAGAACATCCCCCACACCTTTGTCACGCTCAAATTCTTCTCAATGTAGCCCTGGCTCAAACGGGAGAGTTTCTCCCTCTCCCTCTCTTCCTGGACATAGGCTTTGATCACCCGAATCCCGGAGATCGACTCCCTGACCCTCTCGGTGAGCTGGGCAAACGCCTTCTGGAGAATCTCAAACCGCTGATGGATGAATCGACTGAAAAAGAGGGTGATCACCGTGATCAACGGCATCGGGAGAATCGCAAAGAGAGTGAGTCCGGGATGAATATAGATCATAAAAAAGAGGGTCAGGACCCCTAAAATGATGGTATCCGTCAGAAAGACCATGCCTAGGGCCATGGCCATACGAACCGCATCAATATCATTGATGGCATGAGCCATCAGATCCCCTATCTTCGTGCGTGAAAAATAGGGGGGGGAGAGGGATTGCAGGTGGCAGAAGAGTCTATCCCGGAGAGCCCTCTCCATACTGCGGGCCGCACCCATTAAAAGGTATCTCCACCCATACCGGAACCCTCCAATACCCAGGGCCAGGAGGAGAATCTCCATCCCATAAAAGAGAAGCACCTCGGGAGAGGCCTCTCCTGAAGTGAGATCATCGACCGCAAACTTCACGATCCTCGGGATGAAGAGCTGGAGAACATCAACGATGAGAAGGGCCATGAGGCCTGCGAGGATTCGCCATCGGTTTCTGAAAAAATCATCTTTCAAGATGTTGAAAGCCTTCATCTCTTCTTTTCCCTCGATGTTTAAATTTAATAGACCCCTCTTGGAAATGCAACCGGAAGGCTCCCCCTCTTGACTTCCTTTTAAGATTTTGTGAAATTAAAACTGATTAAAGGAAAAGAGATGCCCCCTCAGCCCGAACATTTCATCCTAGAGAAAAAGCTGGAAGGAATCCCTGAAGGCCTTCCCCCTGAGGAGACCGAGCGGCTCCGTAGGCTCCATGCCAAGCTCACGGACTTCGTGCTCCACCTCATTCAGGCCTTTTTGAGAACCGGATATTATACCCCCGATCATCCTGAATCGAAAAAGGCAAAGGAGGGTCTCTATCAAAGATTCCGGGAGCTCTTTGAGGAGGAAGATGAACTCGCCTTCCTGGTGAGGGAGGACCAGGAAAAACAGGAGGTCCTGGTCGAGGGGATTCTGCCTGAGGCCCAGAAGTTGAGTCGAATGATGATGAAGGGCATGGGAGAGCTCTATGTTCCAAAGTTTGCAAAATATATGGAACGCAAGGACCTCATCAGCCTCACCCTTAAAAGCCGGATGGGCCAGGAGGAATTCGCTTCGTTCATCGATGTCATGAGCGAGCCTTCTCTCGTCGATACCCGCCGGAAACAGGATCAGGAGCGCTTCACTCAGGTTCTTTACCGCCGGGGAATCTTCAACATTTCCTATGTCTTCAATGAAGAGCTCCTTGCCCTGGACCGGGAGATGCCCTGGAGGGCTCGCCTTACCCTCTCCCGGATGAGGAAAGACCTCAAGATGATCCCGATGTTTCAGAAAATGATGGCCCAGGAAGTCCATGAAATCCGCAGGAATCTCATCAGGGATGCACTTCGACCCATTCGTCAATCCGACCTCCTCTGCGCTGTTCTTCGTAACAGCGACCTCGCCTCCACCTCTGAAGGCCATGAGGAGATCATCGAAAATGAGATCATTTCTTATCTGCAACGGCAGTACCTCCTGAACACTTCGAAGATCTTTCTCCGTGACCATCTCGAGCTGAAAAAACTGCAGAAAAAGGATGCCTTTGAAAGAAAATCGGATCGACTGGGTCAAAAGATTGCCCGCCGGTTGAAAGAGGTTGAAATCAGAGAGACCGAGGTTTTGCTCGAAGAATTCTTCAGAAATCAGCTGATCGGTCTCGATGACCTCACCCCCGCACTCAAAGATAAGATTCTTTTGGAAAGGCTGACGGATAAATTCCTCGGATACACCGACCAATTTTTCCAACAGCTCGATCAGGCAAAGGACAAGGAGACCTTTCTCACAACTGCGCTCTCTTTTGTCAAGATGATCCCTGAGCTCATCCGAAGGGAACGATATCCCGAAATTCTCCGGATCTTTGAGACCATGAAGCGCCATTTTCATGAAAGAAGAATGTGGGCTCTTCTCGCCGGTCATATCCTGGAGGAGATTGGAAAGGGAGCGGTTCCCCAGCTCCTTAAGGAAAAATTTTTATCGGGAAAGAAGGAAGTTCGGATTGCCATCGTTCCTATCTTTGCTGCCCTTGAACTGGGGGCCATCCCTGTTCTTCTGGATATCTTAAAAACGAGTGAAGACCAATGGGTGAGAAAGAATGCCTGTGAGGCGCTCATTCAGATTGGACCCGTAGCGGCGGCTCACCTCCTCAAGGAAATCGAACAACAGCACATCTCTTCGGAAACGACCTGCGATATTCTCCGGGTTCTCGGTGAGATCAAGTCCCCTGAGTGGCAGGCCCCCCTGATAAAAATCTCAAAGGCTTACTCCTCTCATGAAAATCCCAGGCTGAGGGAGCAGGCCCTCCATACTCTGTGCCAAATCGGAGGTCCCGCAGGAGAAGACGCCTTTTTAAAAGGGTTGGAGGATCCGGATATTGATGTGCAAAAGAGGGCCATTAGGTGCCTGGGAATGGTTAAAAGCCAAAGGGGTATCGAAAAGATGATGGGAATTTTAAAGGAAATAACCCTCACCCCCTCTCCGCCGTTGGACCGGCTTGAAAACCAGATCTACTATGCCTTCGGCCTTTCAGGAAATTTAACCATCGAAGGGAAGACACTGGAGCGGATCCTCATCCAGGTGCTGGAGAAAAAGGGGGCGAGGGGGGTGCTGGGATTCCTTCAGAAAAACCCCTTGAGTGAGGCTTCGATGGCGGCAATCTGTGATAGTCTGGGAAAGATCGGGACCGATGAATCCATCAAAGTCCTTGCCAGATTGGAAAAATCTCAAAAAGGCATGCTTGCAGTCAAGATAAAAGAGGCCATCAAGAAGATTGAAGGCAGGCTCACCCTCTCGCGGCGTTAATCGTTCCGATGGGGTAAGACGAGACACTCTTGATCGAATCATGATCCGGATAGAACAAATCCAACGGAAGATAGGGGCTTCCAATTAAAGTTTCATCGGGTCAGGAAGCCTTAACCACATTGGTGGCCTGAGGGCCTTTGGGACCGCTCGAGATTTCGAATTCAACCTCTTCTCCTGCGCGAAGAGATTTAAATCCATCTCCGGTAATACCTGAGTAGTGGACGAAAACATCATCCCCATCCAATTGTTTGATAAAGCCATACCCCTTCTTAGTGTCAAACCATTTCACCGTTCCCTTAGCCAATCTCGTACCCTCCCTCGCTAAAAGAATCTTACAGGCGTTTTTGATAACATTAATCAAATAGGATGTCAATATTTTTATCCAATCCTGTCCCTCTCTTTAGGGCTGATTCATCTTCTCGTGGTTAGAAAGACTCCGGATAGGATCATCCCTCCCCCCATCAGGGTGATCCAATGAATCCCCTCATCCAAGAACAGGTAAGCTCCGATTAAAGTGACAAAGGGTTCAAGGTAGAGATATACCCCCACGGTGCTGGAATCCCTCTCCTCCAGTGCTGCATACCAGAAGAGGTAGGCCAAACCGGAACAGCAGACCCCGAGAAAGAGTATGCCCATCCAGGCCTCCATGGTTAAACCGGGAAGAAGGTTCCATTCCCATCTGAAAAAGGTGAAGGGGAATGAGGTGAGGGCCCCTAAAATCATAATCGGTGTGATGGTACAAAGAGGAGGATATCGTGAAAGAAACCCTCTTCCTCCGACCGTGAAAGCGGTCCACGTAAAGGCGCTGGTGAGGGCGAGGAAATCGCCGAATGTGGAACCTAGGCGAAAGAGCGAAAGAGAAAATACCCCTTTTGAAATAACAAGGTAAACTCCTA
>CAZXMB010000035.1:0-20858 GCA_964641715.1 uncultured Syntrophaceae bacterium | reverse complement strand
TTTTATGGCAGCTCTCTCAGGGTCCGCATCTGAAAGAAGCCTTTTTTCTCTATGGGATCACCCCCGTTCGATATACCGATCCGGGAATCGCCATCCAGTTCACAAGGTTTGAACAGTGGCTGCCTTTTCTCACATCAATGTTTCTTCACGGGGGATTGTTTCACATCCTCGGGAATATGTGGTTCCTCTACATCTTCGGAGATAACGTTGAGGACAGGCTCGGTCATTTCCGTTATCTTTTCTTTTATCTTCTCTGTGGAGTTGCCTCTGGCCTTGTTCACCTTTATACCAACTGGGACTCAAAAATCCCCACCATTGGCGCAAGCGGAGCCATCTCGGGGGTTATGGGAGCCTATCTTCTCCTTTATCCCCGTTCCAGGATCCTGACACTCATCCCCATCTTCTTCTTTTTCCAGTTCATTGAGATTCCTGCTTTTGTCTTTCTCGGTTACTGGTTTCTCTTGCAATTGTTCTCTGCAGGCCTTGCCCCGAGAAATGTCGGAGGCATTGCCTTCTGGGCCCACATCGGCGGATTTATCGCTGGCCTGATCTGTGTCAAGATATTCGACTGGATTCCGAGAACAGGTTTGGACATGGGGCTCCGCCATTACACTGAGAGGAAGAAAACCCCCCGCCTTCAAACTATCTCTCCCCAATTTCTTCCGGAAGAATTGGATGTCTACGGGATGATCAGGCTCACTCCAAATGAGGCTTCCCGGGGGACGCGCAAACTGGTTGCGATCTCTCAGGGACTGAAGAAAAGGAATATCATTGTGACCGTTCCACCGGCAGTGGAGGATGGGACACGCCTGCGCTTGAGGGGTTTGGGCCGGTCAGATCAGGATGGCCACCGGGGAGACTTATTCCTCGAAGTCCAAATTTTAAAGTGAAGAGTATAAAGTGATCATCTCCCTTATGCTTGCCCTTGCCCCACAACAACATTGATTAAAGATCAGGGGTGCAATTTGCCGGGGACGCTCCTGACCTTCCGGGGACTGGCCTTCCATACATTCAGACAGGAAATAACCGCGCAGGCAATCATGATCATAAAAACAGGCAGGTAACTTCCTGTCCGGTCATAAAGAAAGCCAGCAAACCAGGCTCCCGCCGCCCCGCCTACTCCTACAAAGACCATGAGTGTTCCGAAGATTTCTCCATAGGCCTGCCCCTCAAAAAAATCCGCTATGATGAGAGGAGGAAGGGCTGCCTGAACAGCATATCCTGACCCGAAGAAAAGCGCATAAAAATAAGGGAAGCTTGAAACGGGCATTTGGCTGTATAAGATCAATGACAGTAACCCGAGGAGGGTGCAGGTAATTCCTATGGTATAAATCATCTCCCTTCCCCTCTGATCCGCCATGATTCCCCAGAGGATTTTGCTTCCAATACTGACGACACCAACAATCCCCACTATATAGGAGGCGGGAAGGGGTTCGAGCCCGCAGTCCATAAAAAAGGCGACCTGGTGGGCGAAAACCGATTGGATGATGAAACTTCCCAATAAGAAAGCCAATGTCAGAAGCCAGAAGGGCCGCGTGGCCATCGCCTTTCGGACCGTCCATGAACGGGAAGCCCATTCTTCGTCGATCACCAGGGGATCTCTTCCGGTCTTTAAAGGAATTTCCACTTCGATCTGATGGGAAGGAGAGGGAGGAGGTTGTCTCAAAAAAAGAGTGGCCAGAAAGATCACCACAAGAGGGATGAATACGGCCATGATTCGATAGGCCATACGCCATCCCACCTGAATGATGAGATATTGTATGGAAGGAACACAGATTAAAATCCCAATCCCTATCCCTGCTGATACGATTCCCATGGCCATGCCTCTCTTCTCTTTAAACCATCGCTGGATGAGGGTGATATTGGGTACCCAGCCGGCTGCCCCAAGACCAGAAGCGGTGATGAAGCTGAAGGAGAGGTAAAAATGCCACCATGTCCGGGTAAAACTGCAGAGGGTGAGTCCTGCCCCCAACAGGAGCGATCCCCCGATGAGCACTCTGTGGGGATGTGCGGAAGAAACCATACTTCCTACAAAAGGACTGATGATACTGCTGACAATGATAAATAAGGAGAAGGCACCCGCCCCGACGGAGCGGCTCCAGCCAAATTCTTTTAAAAGGGAGACAAAGAAGATAGAAAAGGAATACCAGACCCCATAGACCAGAGCAAGGGTGAAGAAACAGGAAACGACAATGGACCAGTTAAAACGGGCTATGTTCTTCTCTTTCAATGGATCCCTTACCTTTTAAAATTAGTAGAGGGAGGATAAGATGTCAATGGAAAAAAGATTCACAAAAAGTTGAAATCCCATTCTAAAATGGTTTAACTTTAAGCAGATTTTTCAAGCGAGAGTCATCACCAGGGGGACAGAATGAGAAATTCATCGCCAGGGAATCCTCTTTCTTACTTTTTCGACCCCAAAAGTATTGCGGTCATCGGATTATTGAGAGAGGGCTTTTTTGGCGGTCATGTGGTGATCAGGACTTTATTGAAGGCCGGATTTAATGGAAAGATTTATCCGGTCAATCCTTCGTACAGGGAAATCCTGGGTCTGAAGGTCTACCCTTCCGTTAAAGAGATCAACGCCCCCATCGATCTGGTCCTCATCATCACAGGCTGCCGGTCCGTCCCCGGAATCCTGAGGGAGTGTGTGGAAAGAGGAGTTAAGGCGGCCGTTGTCGTTTCAGATGGTTTTGCCGAAAGGGATGAAGAGGGAGCCAGACTGCAGAGAGAGATCGTCGGAATTGCCAGGAGAGGGGGAATCCGGATCATCGGTCCCAATACGGCAGGCATTGCCAATCCATCCAGAGGCGTCCTCCCCAATCCCTACGAGCTCGGATATGAAAAGGTCAGGGCAGGAGGGATTGCCCTCTGCGCCCAGACCGGGATGATCAATCCCCAGGCTTTCCCTTACGGGGATCTCGGTTACGGTGTGAGCAAGATATGCGATTTCGGGAATAAATGCGATGTGGACGAATGTGATCTTCTGGAATACCTTGAAAGCGATGCGGATACGAAGGTCATCACCCTCTATCTTGAAGGCATTCACGATGGCCAGAGGTTCACGAAGATTTCAAAGAGGGTCATTGCCACGAAGCCCGTTCTCATCCTGAAATCCGGTCGCACAAAGGAGGGTGCAAAGGTTTCCTCTTCCCACACCGGTTCGCTGGCCGTGGATGATCGGATTTTTGAGGCGGCCTGCAGACAGTCAGGCCTGCTTCGGCTCGAAAGTTTTAATGAGCTATTTGAGTTGCCAAAGATCTTTTCAACCCAACCCCTCCCGAAAGGGAATCGGCTGGGAATCATCACCTTTACCGGAGGAGTGGGGGTCTTAGCTATCGATGAGGCAGCGAAACACGGTCTTTCCGTCCCCGGACTCTCCCCTGAGACGATGAAAAGGTTAAATGCGGTTTCCCCTCATCTGGGGAAAACCATCGTCGATATCGGTCCGCCCATGGCTGTGGTCAACCATTATCTGTCCATCTATCCCGAAATCGTCGAAGCCGTTCTGAAGGATGATCGTATTGATTGCGTCTTCAATGTGGTTTGGACCGGACCCTCCGAAGAGTCTGTGGATGAATATTTAAGGATTTACCGTCAATTCAAGGAGATCAATGAGAAACCCGTAGCCACCTGGGTCTACGGCCCAAGATCACCGCTCATCCATGAGATGACCCGCCGGCTTGAGGAGATCGGGTTTCCTGTATTCGAGGGTCTGGAAATGGCCATCAAGGCATTGGGGATGGCATCCCGATATGCGATGAGAAGAAAGGGAGAAAAGCGATGAAGAAGGTTTCTTTTTTGGATCAATTGAGGAAAGAGGGGAGGACCGTTTTAACCGAATTCGAAGCAAAGACCTTCCTCAAGCAGGAGGGGATACCCGTAGTGGAAACCCGACTTGCCAGGACACAGAAAGAGGCCCTCTCCATCGGCCAGAGATTGGGTTTCCCGGTCGCATTAAAAATATCTTCCCCTGATATCATCCATAAAAGTGATGCAGGGGGTGTAAGGCTCTCTCTCCATAATGGTGCAGAGGTAAAATCGGCCTATCAAAATATTTTGAAGGGGGTCAAGGCCCATTACCCCTGGGCCACGATCCAGGGGATCACCGTTCAGAAGATGGCTAAACCGGGAACAGAGGTGATTGTAGGGACGAGCAAGGACCCTCAATTTGGTCCTGTCATCATGTTTGGCCTGGGCGGCATCTTTGTCGAGGTGCTCAAAGACGTCTCTTTCAGACTCATTCCGGTCACTCGAAAAGACGCCCGGGAGATGATCGAAGAGATTAAGGGTTATCCATTACTCCGGGGATACCGGGGGAAGGACCCTGTGGATCTTTCGGCCTTAATTGAGGTGATCCTGAAGATATCCCATTTGATAGAGAGATATCCCGGGATCAAGGATCTCGAGCTTAATCCCGTCTTTGCTTATAAAGAAAAGGTCCTCGGCATCGATGCACGGATCATCCTGGAAAAGAATGATTGAGCGAGGTTTTGATCTAACAGTTTCTCCGGTTGTCCTGTCCTCTGAGATGGGATTGTCTTTTTTCAAATTCTCATTTTTTCATACCCTCTGGCGGATGACCGGAGTTAAGGTTCTGATAAAAATTGATCAGACGTTAGAGGGATGTTATATTGGTCCTCAAAGATGATAACCAGGGCTTGTAGCGCTTACTACTACGGAGGTCTTCCTGCCAAAGGGGCGAGACGAAAGGGCCGGCTCCGGGTCAAAGGAGATTCCCTTTTCTTCAACGTCCCGGAAGGGAAGGGGGGTGAGAGGATCGATTTAAGGATACCCTTCTCCACAATGGAGAGGATCTTTCTTTCAAGGGACAATTATTACGGGGCGGATACGCATCTTTTCAACCTCACCTTTCGGGATGAAAGGGGAAAGACCTTCACCCTGAGATTTGCACCCATCGCCCTGATCCCGAGAAGGAGGATTGCCCTTCAGAAGAGATGGTTTGATTATCTGACCAGCCTCATCAGCCCGGAGGGGAGATCATCCCCTCTTTCCACCAGGTAGTCCCTATACTCCTGATAATTGGGTTGCACCCACATCGGGGTTCCAAAGATCTCGTGCATCATGATGTTGAAGGCCACCCTGGTGATATAGAACCGGTGGTGGTGCCTCAAGATGGGATTTCGGGAAAAGAGTTTGATCAATTCCCTTGGCCTCCAGTAATACCGTCTCATCAGGTTTTTATAGATGAAGTTCAGTTGTTCAAGATCATCGACCTCACGGGTCGGCATCACCGCATGGAGGTAGTCGAAATTTCGATATTCCCGGTCCTTGATCCTTCCGATTTCCCTCATCCGGTAAAAGAGGGAGGTTCCCGGGAGAGGGGTGATGATGTTGAGGCCGAAGTGGTCCACGTACTTTCCAAAGAATTTCAGGAAGGCATCCCGATCCTCTTCTGTCTCTTCCCAGTGACCGATGAGCAGGGTTGCCATGACCATCAATTTATGTTTTTTTAAAAGTTTCATCGCATTAACGACCTGCTCCACAGAAAGGCGCTTATGGATTTCCTGAAGCACGTTGTCCGTATGGTATTCTAAACCTAACATGAATTGATAAACACCTGCCTCCCGAAAGCCATCCAGCAGGTCCTCATCGCGGAGAATCAGATCCGCTCTCGATTGAAGCCAGAATCGCTGGTTCGTTTTCCTTTTAAGCATCTCCTCGATAAAACCGATTCCTTGATCCCGCGTTACATTGAAGGTGTTATCTCCTACATAGAAGATGTCCCGGTGATACTTCTCCTTGAGGAGTTCCAGCTCATCAGCGATCAGTTTCGGGTTCTTTTTTCTCCACCTTCTCTTATAAAAAGCGGATTCTGAGCAGAAGGAGCAATCCCAGGTACATCCCCTTGAGAAGTTGATGACCAGCCCCCGGGTTCCTTCTGAAGGAATCCCCACATAGGGATGCTCCATCCTGGCGAGATGGTAGGCGGGAAGGGGTAAGGTATTCAGGTCTTCAATAAAGGGTCTGTCTCCTGTATAGATGAAATCTCCTTTCCCATCCAGGAAGGCAAGGCCTAAAATTTTGGAGAGATCCTCTTTTCTCTCGATGGCTTTGAGGAATTCGGTGAGGGTCACCTCTCCTTCTCCGACACAGATATAATCAATGGCAGGGCAGTCCCTGAGGGTCTCCTCTGCCATAAAGGAAGGATGCTCTCCGCCCATGATGATGATCGTTTTTGGGCTGATGGCCTTGATCAGATTGGCGGCGTTTATTCCGTCATAGATGAAGGCAGTGCAGATGACCGAGATGCCAACCACCTCAGGCTTCTCTCTCCGGATCTTCTCTTCAAGATCTCCCCAGGGATTTTCGTTCAGGGTACAATCCATATATTCGATTTCGAGCCCTTCCCTTTCCAGATAGGCCAAGAGCTGGAGGCATCCGGGAGAAGGGACCCAGGCCCGAAGAATGGTCCAGATCTTATGAGGGGGGTCGATCAGTAAGAACCGAATATCACAGCCTCCTTAGGAAGGGATGGGATGTTCTTTTCTCCGGCGCCATTCGAGGAGATGGATGAGCAGAGGTTTGAAGAAAGGTAGACGGAAGATAAGATGGGATGAGGGTATTTCAAAAATCTCTCCTGAAACCAGTTTTTCGGAAAAATTTCTCACCTTTCGAGCCGCCTCCTTCACCTCCTCTTTTTTCACCACTGCCACCTTTTTGAAGACGGTTTCACAATATTGACAGCTCAAGCAGGAGACCTGATTACAATCGTTCTTCTTAAAATGCTCGATGAAACCGTCCAGCTTTCTGTTATCGAGATGAATCAGTTCTCTCACCTCTAAATCGAAGACCCTTTCCAGTTCTGAGATCTTCATGATATTGACATGCTCGGGCTGGATAAAATATTCCAGGTGGACAGGGCTGAAAGCCCCTTTTCTCGGAAGGGTGAAGAGGTCTAAAAGGTTTCCATCAAAACGGCGGTTCTCATAGGCCTTTACATGTTCAAGGAGGAGTGAAGTTCGTTTAAAACGTTCCGTGATTTTGAAGCGATCATAACCGATGGACTCGTAGTGATGGATATCCTCCGGTCTGATCCAGGGGGATTTCAGAAGTTCCACGGGGTCCATCAATTTTCTGTAAAGGCATAGATACCCCGGATATTGAAGATAACAATACTGGTCCTCTTCTCCTTCTCTCGAGGCATGGCCGTCGTGATTCACATGCTCAAAATTATAGGGGCACTGCCAGAGGCAGATATTGTTGACAATCAGTTCAAGATTACATTTCACCGCCTTCCGGATGGCCTCGAGGGTCTTGAACTCCCGGTTGATATGTTCATCAATGATAATTTCCTCCACCCCCATGTCTTCATACTGAAGGGCTTTCCTCACGGTATTGACACGGGCCGTGGTGGAAATTTTAATTTTGAGACGGGGAAAACGCATTCTCACAAGGTCAACAAGATAGGGAATGCCTACCGTTACTGCATCAGCCCGGGCTCTGTCAATCCATTCGAGGAGTTTGATCAGATGTCCGTAACCCTTTTTTGAATATTGAAGGTTTCCAAGGCAGGGGGCATTAAGAAGATAACTGAACTGAAGTCCTCTTTCGTGGCAGGCCTGAATATATTTTTCGATATCTTTTCGGCCCACCTGTGGTAGGACAAAACCGGGTCTTGCTCCTCCCACGATATCGAAAGGGAGTTTGCCGAAAAGGCTATCCACGGATGTTCCTTGAACGGCATCCAGAAACGCAACATCCCAATTGGCCCCGACCCGGAGTTTCATCACAGTTTAAAAATTAACATAGTGAAATAAGGTTTTTCAAGGAGGGTCACCAGGGAAATCGAACCGAATGGATATAAAAATAAAGAAGGCATCCTGATCGGGACGCCTTCTTGGTGATAGAAAGGGACGAGTTTTTTACTCGACCTTAACCTTCACTTCTTTTTTCTTGCTCTCCTCGGATTTTGGGAGAACGATCTTAAGAACCCCGTTCCTGAAAGAGGCTTTCACCTTGTCGTGTTTTACTTCCTTCGGGAGTTTCACCGAACGGCAGAAGGATCCGTAACTTCTTTCAATGAGGTGATAGTTCTCCTCCTTCTCCTGTTTCTCCTGTTTCCGTTCCCCTTTAATGGTGAGCATGCCATCGTTCAAAGAGATGTCAATGTCCTTTGGATCCATTCCCGGGAGTTCCGCCTTCACGACAAGGTCATTGCTGGTCTCTGAAATGTCAAGAGAAGGAAGCCATTGGGCCTCTCCATCGGTCCCTTTTTTCAAACTCCCTTCGAAGAAGGAACCCCAGAGACGGTCCATGTCTCTCCTCATCCTCTCAAAATCTCTAAAGGGGGTTAACTCCTTAAAAGGTGTCCAAGTGGTCAATTCCCATGTCATAAATCATCACTCCTTTCAAGTTAACATCTGATTTTCTGATAAAAAAATAATCACACTTTTCTTTTTGTCAAGGCGATTTCAGGGGATTTTGGAAAGGGCCAAGACACCTCTGTCTTATGGAGAGACTTGAAACTGAGAAAATATCTGTTACGATTAAATTATAACTTTTAGAAAGGAGGACTGGGGCATGGCTTACACGGCAAAGGACTATAATTACCTTATCGGGATGGAGGGGTTCAGCGAGACCCTACTGAAAAACCATTTTACCCTTTATCAGGGATATGCGACCAATACGAACAAGGTCATGGATACCCTCGCTGAAATGGCAAAAGGAGGGAAAATCGGTACAACGGAATATGGGGAATTGAAAAGGAGATTGGGTTGGGAGTTCAACGGAATGAGACTCCATGAGCTCTATTTTGAGAATTTGCGCGGCAAAGGGGCTTTGGGTAAGAATGGCAAACTCGGCAAGAAGCTAACTGAAGATTTTGGAAGTTATGAAAACTGGGAGGCTGATTTCAAAGGGGTTGGCACGATGCGGGGCATCGGATGGGCAATTCTCTATCAGGATCCTGTCAGTGGAAAATTGTTCAATCAGTGGATCAATGAGCACGATGTCGGTCATCCGGCAGGGTGTTCGCCTCTGTTGATTCTTGATGTTTTTGAGCATGCCTATATGATCGATTACGGTTTGAAGAGGGCGGATTATATCGGGGCCTTCTTTAAGAACATCAAATGGGAGGCCGTGGAAGGACGATTGAAATAAGATTTATTTATAGGAGTCATCCGAAGATTAAGGGCGGCCGTAGTGACCGCCCTTTTTTATTTTCCTCTCTTCTCCTTAAATTTCCTCAATTTCACAGCAGCTTGTTCGAGGGTCTCCCTTTTTTTAGGGAAGCAGAAGCGGACCTTTGTTGATCCGAGAGAAGGATGGCTGTAGAAACTGCTTCCCGGGACAGTGGCGATTCCAAATTTTTCTACTAAATTGAAAGCAAAGGTTACATCATCGGAAAAACCGAAATGCTTTACATCCGTCATAATGTAATAAGCACCTTGGGGACGGTAAATGCGGAATCCTGCTTCGTCTAACACCCGTGCAAGAAAATCCCTTCTTTTTTCATATTCTTTTGCCAGAGTTTGGTAGTAACTTCGATCTATGCGCAGAGCAGTCGATGCAGCTTCCTGCAACGGGTGGGGCGCTCCAACGGTCAAAAAATCATGGACCTTACGGATGGAGGCTGTTAGCGACTCCGAGGCAATGGCCCAGCCCACACGCCATCCAGTGAGACTGTACGTCTTGGAGATGGAGTTGATAGTGATGGTTTGATCCCGCATGCCGGGGAGAGAGGCAATGCTGATATGTTTTGTCCCGTCATAAAGGATGTGCTCATAAATCTCATCCGTCACTGCAATCACTCCCCATTTCAGGCAGAGGTCGGCGATGAATTGTAATTCCTCGCGTGAAAAGACTTTGCCGGTGGGGTTATTGGGGGTGTTGATGATGATGGCTTTAGTCTTGTTATTAAAGGTTTGAGATAGTTCTTTTTCATCGAAATGCCAATCCGGTTCGTGGAGGGTGATAAATCTCGGCTTCGCATTACAAAGAATGGTATCCGGGCCATAGTTCTCGTAAAAGGGTTCGAAGACAATGACCTCTTCGCCAGAATTGACGATGGCCATCAGAGACGAAATCATCGCTTCGGTTGATCCGCAACAGACCGTAATCTCTTTTTCAGGATCAATAGTGACACCATTATACCAGGCAAATTTTTCAGCGATCGCCTGACGAAGATTGGGGGTCCCCCAGGTGATGGCATATTGGTTCAGGTCTTGCCGGATAGCCTTCGCAGCGGCTTCTTTAATCTCTGCTGGGGCTGGAAAATCGGGGAACCCTTGCGCAAGATTGACCCCTTGGTGTTTGAGGCAGATGCGGGTCATCTCCCGGATGACCGATTCCGTGAACCTTGAGGCACGTTCGGAGGAAAGCTTTTTCATGGCCGATTCCTTAGTTGAAAGATCAATGCTGTCATCTTATGGGATGGGAGGGGTCTTCGTCAATACCAGATATTTAAATATATTTTGTAATTAAAAGTAATATTTTGTAATAATTTTCTTGACAAAATAGTCCACTCCAATTACAATTTGTTTACGGGAGGGAGATCATGTCAGAAGGGATGATGAGTACCAAGGAGGTTGCCCAATATCTTGGAATCCATGAGAAACAAGTCTATGCCCTGATCAAGTCGAAAAGAATTCCATCAACACGAGTGACCGGGAAATGGGTCTTTCCGAAAAAGCTGGTCGATGACTGGATCAATTCGAGTGCCAAGAGTGGCCTTGAGCAAGCGAGACAGAGAACCAGAAAGATTGAAGGGGCACTTCTGGCTTCCGGCAGCAACGACCCTATCCTTGATATGCTTCATACCTATATGAAGAAATCATATCCTGAATTCTATATCTTTTCTGCGAATACAGGAAGTACCGATGGACTCAAGGCCCTGAACATGGGTTATACGGACATTGCCTGGTCCCATCTTCTTGATCCGAAAAGCGGGGAGTATAATATTCCCTTTCTTGCCACCTATCTCCCCAATGTGAAGCCGGTTGTGATCAATCTTTTTGATCGGGATCTCGGATTTGTGACTGCCCCAAAGAATCCGCTGGGCATTCGGGGATTTGAGGATCTCACCCGGAAAGGGATTCGGTTTCTTAACCGTCAGAAAGGGGCGGGTACCAGGGTCCTTTTGGACCACCACCTCAAGAGTTTGAAGATTCCATCTTCCAAAATTTCTGGATATGAAAAAGAGGTCTATACCCATTTCGAAGTTGGTCTCTCGATTCTTTCTAAGGAAGCGGACGTGGGCATCGCCACGATTGCCGTCTCCAAACTTTTCTCTCTTCCATTCATCCCCATCACCCGGGAGCGATTCGACATGATTCTTGATAAGTCAACCTATTTCGAAAAAGGCGTGCAGGCATTCATGGAGGTTCTTCATTCGGAAGAGTTTCGGAATAGGGTGGCGAGGCTTGGAAACTACGATTTCGGAAAGTCAGGGAAGATCCTTTACTCAGAGAACTAAGCTAAGGAGGAAAGACAATGAAAGTAAAGAAGTGGACATCGGTTGCATTGCTGTTGTTTGTTTTTTCTTTGTGGTATGCCGGTTTGGTCGAGGCACATGAGAAAAGCATCATCCTTTCCACCACGACGAGCACACAGGATTCAGGACTTCTCGATGTCTTAATCCCAGTTTTCGAAAAGAAGACGGGGTTTTTCGTCAAGACGATTGCAGTGGGCTCTGGTCAGGCCATGGCCATGGGACAGAAGGGAGAGGCAGATGTGCTCCTGGTTCACTCTCCAGCAGCAGAAAAAAAGTTTGTTGCTGAAGGCTATGGAATAAACAGAAGGCTCATTATGCACAATGATTTTATTATTGTGGGGCCTCCAGAAGACTCAGCTAAGATCAAAGGGTTGAAATCGGCCTCTGAAGCCTTTAAGAAGATCGCCTCAGCGAACGCACTATTTTTGTCCAGAGCAGACAAGTCAGGCACCCATGTAAAAGAGATGGATATATGGAAAGCCGCAGGGATCAAGCCTGAAGGAGAGAAATGGTATCAGCAGACCGGGCTTGGGATGGGTCAAACATTGAATGTCACGGCTGAGAAGAAAGGGTATACTCTTGCTGACCGAGGGACCTATCTGGCGGTGAAAAAGAATCTCGGTCTCGATATTTTGGTTGAGGGGGATGCTATTCTTCTCAATATCTACCATGTTATTGAGGTGAACCCTGCCAAATGGCCCAAGGTCAATGTTCCGGGCGGAAAAGCCTTTGCTGACTTCATGGTCTCTAAAGAAACTCAGGACATCATCAGGACCTTTGGCGTCGATAAATTTGGCTCACCTCTTTTCTTTCCAGATGCAGGGAAAAAGGAAGAAGAGCTTGGGAAGTAAATTCAAAGAATGAAAATACTCCGGAAATATGGGTTAAGGTTACGGTTACGAAGCCCGTTTGGTTTAGGGTTAAAGGGTTACGTCAAGTTCTTAAGACCAACAACGTAACCGAATGTCGAAAAGACCCGACCGCGGGACGAAACGGGCATCTTTACCGTTGCCGTTAGACGCACCCCTTATTTTCTACATAATCGGGTTGACCAAGGCTCGGAGTTTGGAGAAAGAAGATGGACCTTATCTTTGAGGGGATTAAGAAGGCTTTTTGGTTATTAATCACTTTTGATCCTGAAGTGATGGGGATAACCTTTCTATCGCTTCAAGTCTCTGGGACAGCCACACTCATCAGCCTCCTGATTGGAATATCAATTGGAGTGACCGTTGCCCTTTCCAAATTCCCAGGAAGAAGGATCGTGGTCAGCCTCATTAATACGGGAATGGGCCTCCCCCCTGTCGTTGTCGGCCTTTTCGTGACCATCTTTTTATGGAGAAACGGCCCTCTCGGTTTTTTTGGAATCCTCTATACGCCCGTGGCGATGATTATCGCCCAGACGGTCATCGCCACTCCCATCGTAATGGGTATTACTTTGGCAGCGATTCAAAATCTTCCCGAGAAACTTCGACTCCAGATTTTAGCACTCGGGGCAACCCGGATTCAAATGATCTGGATTCTGATTAAGGAGGCGAAGCTCCCCCTTTTGGCGGGAGTGATGGCAGGATTTGGTGGTGTGATCTCAGAGGTTGGGGCCTCTATTATGGTAGGAGGTAACATCAAGGGTTATTCTCGAGTTCTGACAACAGCAACCGTCATGGAGACGAGCCGTGGGAACTTCGATATCGCGATTGCCTTGGGTATTATTCTTCTCCTGCTTGCCTATCTCATCAATTTGATTCTAACTCAGATTCAGCAGAGAGAAAGACCGAGATAAATTGCAGGGGGCAGTAAACAGTGGTCAGTGAACAGTAAGGAGAAGTTAGAGTACATAAGGCGGAAGACAGAAAACAGAAAGTAGAATGCAATAGGCAGAATGCGCCTGCCGCAGATAGGGAATTTGGAATGAAAATGGATGAGAAAGAACCTCCCCCAATCTTAGAAGTTAAAAATCTTGAGGTTAGAAGGGGAGGACTGAAGATACTTAATATCCCGTCTCTTTTCATTCGTGAAGGTGAAATTCTTTCTTTGATTGGACCGAATGGAGCCGGGAAAACGACTCTCCTACAAATCTTGTCCTATCTATTAAGACCCTTTGAGGGCGAGATCTTCTTCAGAGGGAAAAAGGTCGAAGCCAATCATTCTATTTTGGAATATCGAAGGAAAGTGGCGATGGTCTTCCAGGAACCTCTCCTATTTGATACGACGGTCTTTAACAATGTCGCATCAGGTTTGAAAATTCGTGGAACGAAGAGAAATGAAATTCATGATAAGGTGAAAGAGCAACTGGAGCGATTTGGAATTAGCCATCTCATTGACCGTTCGGCAAAAACCCTTTCAGGAGGAGAGGCCCAGAGGGCGAGTCTTGCGAGAGCTTTTGCCCTTCAACCCGAAATTCTTCTCCTCGATGAACCCTTTGCCTCCCTTGACCCTCCCACCCATGATTCCTTGATCGAAGATCTGGAACATATCCTTCGTCAAACTCGGACAACAACAATCTTTGCCACTCATGACCGGATGGAGGCCCTCAGGTTTTCAGATCGGATTGCAGTGATGAATAAGGGAAAGATTCTTCAGATCGGTTCCGCCGGTGAGGTGATGAATCAACCCATGGATGAGTTTGTGGCCTCCTTTGTGGGAGTGGAAACAATTCTGAGTGGGAGAGTGACTAAACGAAACGGGGGAACCTTTGTCGTCTCCGTCGAAGGTAAAGAGATTGAGGCTGTGGGAGATGCTCGTTTAGGGGACGCTGTGGTTCTATGCATTCGTCCAGAAAACGTGACCCTCTCGACCCAAGCCTCCCAGGAGGGATCAAGTGCCAGAAATGTGATTCCCGGAAGGATTTTGAAGATTACTCCTCTGGGATTTTATCAGAAGGTTCAGCTCGATTGTGGATTTGATCTTGTCGCCTATATCACGAATCATTCTTTGGAAGAGTTATCGCTGGCGGAAGGGAAAGAAGTGAAGGCCTCTTTCAAGGCCACCGCCGTCACAGTGATCAGGAAAGGGGAGAATTAATAAAGCTCAGTAAATATGCTTTCTCTCATTTCAGCCCCGCCTTGCGCAGGGCGTTGATGATGCGATCGATTTGAGACTTATCCTTATACGGGAGTGTTTGGGCATACTGATCGAGGGAGAACTTGGGATTGATCTTTAGAACCTCTGCGGCTGCGGTGCGTGCCTTCTTATCTCGCCCTGTTAGGATACATGCGGCAGTGAGGGCGATTTGGGTAAGCTGACTCTTGGGGTCTTGCTTGACTGCTTTTCTCGCCTGTTCTACAGCTTCATCATAACGACCAATCATGTGGTAGGCTACACTCGATGCAGCGAAGTACATACCCGGGGCGAACGGATCCAGACGGAAGCCCTTTTCAAATAGCGGAATCGACTCCTCCGGCCTTCCCGAACAGTAAAAAACGATGGCTGAAAGGAGAAGGACCTCAGGCGAATTCGGATCGAGGGCCAAAGCACGCTCTGCATGAAAAGCCGCCTTATCAAACTGCCCCCGTCATCGAAAAGATATAGGCCACTTTTGAATGGACTGCCGCGTCCGTATCATCCAGGGTTAGGGCCTTCTCCCCTAACTCGATGGCCCTTTCCAGCGACTCCTTCGGGGATTTGCTTGTGCCGAGCCGCACTTCACGTAAGTGCATGTTGCCCAAGCATGCGTACGCCTTGGCATAATTGGGGTCAAGGAGAATGGCTTCCTCGAAGAGCTTCCGGGCCAGGGCAGTGTGTTCTTTCGTGTAGTGAAAAAGATGTTCATAGGCCTCCATGTTTTTCAGAAAAGCCTCCACGTTGTTCGTGCCTCTTCCCGTCTCTCCAAATTTCTCTCTATGCAACTTGACGTGCAGTGCTCTCATGATCTTCATGGTGATCTCGTCCTGCAGGGCAAAGATCTCCTTGATGTTGCGATCATATCGTTCAGCCCAAATGTGATGGCCCTTAATTGCATCGACAAGTTGTGCAGAGATGCGGACCTTCCCTCCTGAACGACGGACACTTCCCTCCAGCACATAGCGGACTCCAAGTTCCTCGGCGACCTGGTTGACCTTCACGGGCTTCCCTTTGTATATCAACGTTGAATTGCGCGCAATCACAAAAAGGTATGGACTCTTGGAAAGAACGGTGATGATTTCCTCGGTCATACCATCGCTGAAGAACTCCTGCTTTGGATCGTTGCTCATGTTGATAAACGGGAGCACGGCAATGGACGGCATATCAGGAAGGGGAAACGCCATCTTCTCAACAGAAGCAACCTTGACTGGAGGAGGTTTCAAATAGGCTTTCCAGATTGCTAACGTGATAGCTCCCAGAACTACTATGATCGCGACAATGAGGGCTACCCAACGATATCGGCTTAGCCAGGGGATCTTCCATTTCCTGGATAGAGATACCAGAGCTTCAGGTTCTTTAAGAACGCGATCAATAGATTCTGTTTCAGGTTTTTCTTCCTTTTTCTCTTTGAGACTTGCAGTAAACCTTCCCCATGCATCAGCGTTTAATGTGTCCTCATATACAATAACCACATCATCTAAAGTTGCTCCTATCCTGTCTATTGCAAATTTAAGCCTGACATTCTCTTCACTGCCTTTGTACTCAAAGAGATTTGCCCAATTATCTTTTTCTGCTTCTGTAAATTGATAAGTTTTGCCAATCCCCTCATCGTATTCTTTTCTCCTCCCGAGGACTTTGAACAGCGGGGCGTCTTCCAGGTTGGGGAGAGCATATTTCCATTTTCTATAAATCCTTGGCAGCAAATTCTCCTTTTCTGATGATCCGGCTGAACCTCCAATTGATTCGTTAAGTAAGGCAAGCAGATCGAGGCGTTCTTCCAGGGGGATGGGGATGATTTTCTCTCTTTTTTTCATCTCGTTAACGACAAAAGCGATTAAAGAGAGGTAAAACCTTCGCGATGGCGAGTTGAAATGAAGGGTCAATGCAATTTTGTTTCGGAGGTCAATATGGAGCTTGAACTGATTCAGGTCGATTATTATTTGCTGCTTAGCATTTCTAACCATTTCTTCAGTCCTGCTGACCTAATTTAAAAGATAAGGGATTTTATAGGGTTAGAGATAATTCAAAATAATCTGATGGTTCGAACCGTGAGTTATTATATCAAATGCGAAAATTAATTCAATTCGTGGATATAAACCATGATAAGGAAACCTCTAAAGATGCCAATTTGATATCTCCAACATCTTGATATCTTATGGGTAAATTATGAATAGGGATTTGCTGAAAATGCCGATATGAAGCCTCCAGGAAGGCATGATCCCCTTTTGGAGGCTTTTTATCTTTTGGTCTTCGATAAATCCAAACAGATTATACCTTAAAGGAGGTAGTGAACCATGGTAAAGAAAATTTTCTTGGTGCTGATATGCTCCATTGGCTTAATAATTTTTGTATCTACACTTTATAGTCAAGGTTCAAAGAAAACCATCACACTCCCAAATGGTGAGGTGGTTTGTGACTTAAATGGGGAATGGGATGCTCTATATGAAAACCTTGGAGCCTTCCAACAAAGGTATGGTAACCTTACAGACATTTTGAAGATAACACAACAGGATGGTTCTTTTGTAGGAGTAAGAATGATTGGAACTATCTGGGTGCCAAAAGGTGATATATCAATAACAGGTGAACTCGATAAAAACGGGTTTAAGAAGGTTCAAGTACGTTTTGGCTGGGGCAATGATTTAGACTGCAAGGGCCAAATCAGCGAGAATGGTAATCAGATAATAATTGATGGTGGTGAGAGGATCAGAGTGACCCTCACCAGAAAATGAGGGAATTCTTATTCCTAAACAGTCGTTAAACCATTTATTAAATATTTAACCCCGAAAAGGAGGCCGGGGTCAGACATCGGAAATACGGTATTTGCTTTTTCTTGCCTTGATTAGATTTTCCTCTGTTCGTTTTAAAGGATGGAAGAAAGGTAAGCTGATAAGGCACCCCGATAAAGAAAGAACTAATCTTGCAATTTGGCGGGGATGAGTGTAAATCTTCTTTTCTGTTTAAACCGATAAATAGAAAAATCTTTATGATCAAGGGTAAATATTCTTGGGACCTCAAGAATTTCTGCAACTGCCACCAAGGTTGCATCGGCTAAATCCATCGGTAAGTCGCGATATTGTTTCATCAACTCATGACAACGGATAAGAAGGCCTTTTTCTAAGGGATAAATTTCGATTCCTCCTCTCTGAATAAAGAGCCAGAAACTATCCTGAACTTCCCACGAAAAGTTCAATAAGTAGAAGGATTCTGTAAGAATAGGCCATGTCGTAATAAGGGGCTCTCTTATCTCTTTGAGGATCTCGATGCAGAGGGCGTGATACCGATCATCCTTATCAAAAAAAGCCACGATAGGGCCCGTATCAATAAGAATCAAATTTTTCTCCCGAACCTTTTTCTCATAATCTCCTCGCTTCTTACGGCAAGGTCACCTTTACCGCTTCCACCTTTCCCTATCAAGTCCTTAATGAGATCGTAAGGTCGTTTCCGTCTCTCTGTGAGAACCCGGGCACAGTAATCCGAAAGCGATTGCTTGATGACTTCCGCTTTGCTGGTCTTTAGTGTTGAGGCCGTCTGTTCGAGCAACGATTCAGTCTTTTTATCGAGACGTACACTGAGAGGCATCACTCATCACCTCTTTTCGATTATTTGTGATACAAATTGTATCACAACCAATGGTATCTGTCAATGTTTGATACAATGCATCCGCAATCCCTCAGTTTCGGGTATTTTATCCCCCTTTGGCAAAGGGGGATAAAGGGGGATTTTAAAATTATGCTGAGAAAATCTCCCCTTCCCCCTCTTTTCCAAAGAGGGGGATAAGGGTACTTTTGTATTAGTTGAACTCATAACTGAGGGAGTACATGCATCTCTCATTTCAGCCCCGCTTTGCGGCAGGCGTTAATCAGATTATCTGTTACGGATTGGTCCTTATATGGGTATACCTTTGCAAAGCGATCCAGTGAGAAGTTGGGATCGATCCTGAGGACTTCTGCCGCTTCAGCACGGGCCTCCTGCTCACGGCCCATCATGATGTATGTAGCCGCCAACCCAAGATGAACAGTGATATGATCGGGTGAACGCTGAATCACTTTCTTAAATGCCGAAACCGCCTCCTCATACCGCCCCGTCATCCAGAAGACACCACCGAGGTTACGATAATAAAAGAGTGGGCCGTAGGGGTTGAGTCGAATTGCTTTTTGGAAGAATGGGATGGCTTCTTCAGGTCTACATGCGAATTGTAGGCTTACGGCATAAAAGGCAATGGCAGTTGCTGAATTAGGATTAAGGGCCACCGCTCTTTTCCCCTCGATAATCGACTTATCATATTCTCTTTTTTGGGTATAGAGATGACTCAAAATTGCGTGGGCCTCGGCAAGAGTATCATCCAGTGCAATTGCTTTTTTGATCGCTTTGATACCTTTCTCGGTAGATTCCTGAGGAGAATTAGTAGTGCCGAGCCAATAATCAATCACGTGCACCCAGGCTATGAGCTGATAAGCCATTGGAATATCTGGACACATGGCAATCACTTCCTCTGCTATCTGACGAGCCAAGTTATTGCTCTCGATATTTTGACGTTCGATGTAACCACTCCCTTCCAATATCTTCAAATAGCAATCGAGGCCTTTCTTCCCACTATAATGTTTCCCGCTTCCTAAAGAGAGTTCCCCTGTTGTTAATTTCACTTGAGTGGCTGTCAAAATATTCACGGTGATCTCATCCTGCAGTATAAATATGTCTCTCAAATCACGATCGTAACGCTCTGCCCAAATGTGGTGGCCTGTGAGGGTATCGATCAACTGGGCTGTGATCCGTATGCGGTCGTCCGACCTCTGAACACTTCCTTCCAGAACATAACGGACACCCAGCTCTTCGCTCACCTGCTTAATTTTCACCGGTTTTCCCTTGTAAGTGAAGGTAGAATTCCGTGCAATCACGAACAGTCTTGGCACTTTGGAAAGGGCATTGATGATGGACTCGGTGATCCCATCGCAGAAGAACTCCTGCTTTGGATCGCCACTCATGTTAACAAATGGAAGCACGGCAATGGATGGTTGGTCGGGTAGGGGATAGACCATCTTCTCTGGAGAAGCGATCATATTTCTGTAAGGGCCCCAATAGGCTTTCCAGATTGCTAATGTGATGGCTCCCAGAACTACTATAATCGCAACAATGAGGGCTACCCAGCGATATCGGCTTGGTCGGTGTATCTTCCTTTCTTCCCTCTGAGGGACTGGAACTTCTGGTTCTTCTGAAACAGGACTGATTGGTTCTGCCTTCGGTTTTTCTTCCTCCTTCTTTTTGAGACTTGAGATAAACCTTTCCCATGCATCAGCGTTTAATGTGTCCTCATATACAATGACAACATCATCTAAAGTTGCTCCTATCCTGTCTATCGCAAATTTAAGCCTGACATTCTCTTCACTTCCTTTGTACTCAAAGAGGTTTGCCCAATTATCTTTTTCTGCTTCGGTAAACTGATAGGTTTTACCAATCTCTTCATCATATTCTTTTTTCCTTCCAAGGACCTTGAAAAGGGGTGCCTCCTCCAGGTCTGGGAGGGCGTGTTGCCATTTCCTGTATATCCTTGGCAGCAAATTCTCCTTATCTGAAGATCCGGCTGAACCACCAACCGATTCGTTAAGTAAAGCAAGCAGATCGAGATGTTCTCCCAGGGGGATAGAGGTGATTTTTCCCAGTGTTTTCATCTCGCTAACGACAAGGGCAATCACTGAGAGATAAAACCTTCGAGATGATGAGTTGAATTGAAGGGTTAGTGTGATTTTGTTTTTAATTTCGATATGGAACTTGAATTCATTCAGGTCGATTCTTATGGGGTATTTGGCATTTTCTACCATTATTTTATCCCCTCAAATCTCATTGAAAAGATAAGAGATTTCATTAAAACCAGGGATAATTGAAAATTTTCTGATGGTACGTACCGTCAGATATTTTATCAAATGCGAATATAAATTCAACCCAAAAACTATTTCAATGAAAAGGAGAGAATCTATGAATACCAAAATTCATTCTACGAGTCGAAGAGTGTTTCTAAAAGGGGTAGCGGTTGGAGTAGGTGGATATGCTTTTGGTTCTTTGTTGATCCATCCGAAAGAGGCCATGGGGCAATCCATCGAAGACTATTTGGAAAAAGTTCCCATGGAAACCCGCTGGAATATTGCTACCGGCGGACTCATTTTTTGGTCAGTCTCTTATCTTAAGGAAATTTACGATACAAAAGGACGGGAACAATACCTTGAGCATTGGAAAAAGACCTCTCCATTAGTAGCAGCCCGATCTAAAGGAAATGCAGATCGCCTTGGTTTTACTGGTAACGATGCCAAAGCGGCGACTGCAATTATCCCGGCCTCCCTTATCATCGTTTATG
>CAZXMB010000034.1:9596-21051 GCA_964641715.1 uncultured Syntrophaceae bacterium | reverse complement strand
ACCGAAGAAGTCTAACAAAAATTCAATCTTTGTCAAGGGGAAAAATGTCAGAGCCAACGATTTAACTTGACAGGGATGGGAAATTTAGAATATAAATAATGTAATATTTTTTACCAGGCTAAATTTCTCAACTTTTAAAGGTTTTTGGGAACCCCCAGAGACTCTTTAAAAAGACCCGGGGGTTCAATTTTAAGGAGGTACGAAGAGATGAACCAGAAGCTTTATGTAGGGAATCTTCCTTTTGGAGCCTCGGAGGATGATCTCAAGAACCTCTTCTCAGAGGCAGGAACAGTCCAGTCAGTCAAGATAGTGGTGGATTCCTATTCGGGACGGTCGAGAGGTTTTGGTTTCGTCGAGATGTCCTCAACGACAGAAGCGGAAAAGGCAATCTCGCTTTTCAATGGCAAGACCTTCATGGAACGCACCTTGACCGTAAGTGAAGCTCGACCCCAGAAGAAAAAGGGAGGAGAGTTCAGGGGAAGAAGGGAGAGAGACCGATAGCCGGTCTGAAAAAGTTAAACCTTTCTATTTAGAAAGAAGGAGAGACCTTTGGAGGTTAGAGTTCAAAATAACCAGATCGAGAATGCCATCAAGGCCCTGAAGCGCCAGATTGCGAAGGATGGTATCCTTAAGGAATTAAAGAAGAGAAGGGCCTATGAGAAACCCTCTGTTAAGAAAAAAAGGAAACAGCAGGAAGCACGGAGAAGAAGACAAAAAGCCGCCCGCAGGTATTCAAGATAAAGATCTTCACTTTTTACCGCCTGCACTCCCGGGATGGAGTCCCGGAAACCTACCATGGTTGATCGGGTATATTAATAGCCACCCAAAAACTCTTCACATCCTTCTGGAGGAAACCCTGCCTGGAGAGGAAGGCCATGGCCTCTGAAGAAAATGCCCCCACATCTTTGAAGTCAAGGATGACCTGATCGACCTTTTCGCATATCGTCTCTTTCAGCCTTCGGACCAGCTCCTTCGCCCCTTTCTGATCAATGGACCCCTCCAGACGGATAAAAAGGGTCTTTAACCTCTCGTTATAAACAGAATAAAGGCTGAGGGTGTGGGAGGCTCTTTGGCTGATGAGCTGTCTCTGCTCCGCAATCCTTTCTCCCAATCGTTGAATGAGGTCCCGATGATTGTGTATGGGAATCGTATCATTCATTCTTTGGAGAATCCTCGAAAGGCTGGGGAGGGGACTCTCCGGTTTTTTCTTGGCGATGATTCGATAAGCCATATTGGAAAGGACACGGGTATAGAACCGTTGCTGTGGGTGGAAGACCCTCTTAAAGATGGAACCCCAGGAATAGGCCTCCTTACAGACCCAATCAAATCCCCGTTGCAGCGTTTTTTCTGTCATCAAATTGGGTTTGAAAACAACGGTGGCTCCATTATATTGACTCCAGTCCCTGTGGAGAAGTCTCCCTTCTGACTCCATCTTTTTAAATAGGGGGGTCCCGGGAAGAGGGGTGAGGAGGAAGAAGCTTGGCAGTTCAATCCGGTTCTTTTCGCAAAATCTTAGCGTTCTCTCAAAGACCCCTTCATCGTCATGGTCCAGGCCAAAGATGAAACCTGCCAAGATCATGATGTCATGATCATGGAGGGCCCTGATGGCCTCTTCAAATTGGGGCACGCGATTGAAGGTCTTGTTGACCTCTTTCAAATTTTCCGGGGAGAGAGATTCAATCCCCAGGAATAAGGAGACGCAACCGCTCTCTGCGGCAAGTCTCAGAAGTTCGGGGTCCCGGGTCAGGGTGAGGCTGGCCTGGCCGGCCCATTTCTTTTTAAGGGGGATCAATTGGCGGAAGAGTTCTCTTGCATAACGGCGATTGCCCGCGATGTTATCATCGACGAAGACCAGAAAATCCCCTTCCAAACGCTTGACCTCCTCAATCACTTCCTCCACCGGTCGACAGCGGTAGGTCTTCCCGAAAAAATGGGTGACATAACAAAATTCGCATTGATGGGGACAACCCCTCGTGGTCTGGATACAATGGGTCGTCATATAGGCATCCTGACGGAGGAGATCAAGTCTCGGAAAGGGAAGCCCTTTCATGGAGCAGAAGCCATTGGCCCTGTAATAGGGTTTTAAAGACCCCTTTCGAAGATCTTCAAGCAATTCCTTCCAGACCAGCTCTGCCTCGCCGATCACCACCGCATCCACATGCTCCTTGACCTCCAAGGGAAGGCTTGAGGCATGGGGGCCTCCCATGACCACAGGGATTCCTCTCTGACGAAACCTCTGGGCAATCTCATAGGCCCTTTTGGAATGCATGACCATCCCGGTGATCCCGACAAGATCAACCTCTTCACCAAAATCGATGGGCTCCACATTCTCATCGGTGATCCTGACGTTGATCTCCGGAGGGGTGAGGGCAGCAAGGGTGGTCAGGGTGAGATGGGCAAACCAGATGGTCTTGATCACTTTTTGGGAATGGCTGATGGTGGGATGATCATAAGCCGGATCGATGAGTCGAATATTCAAATCTATTTCTCCTTGAAGCCATCCGATCTTTTTATATGGATGGGAGGAAAGTGATGGCAGAATTTTTTAAGTGCTCAAACTATAACGCATTCACCGGTGGGAGTCAATCGAAGGACATCAGATCTATTCGGGGGTCTCCGAAGGCTGATAATAATTCTTCTTGAAGGAATCCCTCAGGAGGGTGAGAGATTCCTTCACCTCCTGGAAGGATTTCTTAAGCACCTCATACCTCTTCTCCAATTCCATATTTTGAGCGAGGGTCTCCTCCAGTTTGGTTTGAAGTTCCAGATTCTCCTCGTTAAAATGAGATGCCTCCCTCTCTTTCAGCTTCCCCTTCACCCTCGCCAATTCCATCTGGTCCAATTGGAGCTCAAGCTCCTGTGCCCGATGGGAGGCGTCTTCCTTCTCTTTGATCATGACGGTCAAGGTCTCCTTCATCACCCTCAATTCCTGTTGAAACTCCCTGATCCTCTCCAAAGCCTCTTCGTTCTCCTCTTTAAGGTAGACCAATTCAGAAGAGCCCTCTTTCAACCTCTGGATCTCCTTCCGGAGGTCCTCCAGTTGACCGCGTAGATCTCTATTGTCCCGGGAGAGTTGATGGATCGTTTTCTGGTAAGAGGCCCTGTCCAGCTCTAAGGTTCTCTGGGCCCGGCTGGAAGCGAGAAGCTGGGTATGGAGGTCTTCGATGAGGCGTAACGTATCAAGATCTCCTTCCGATTCTGTGGCGAACGGAGGGGCCTCGAAGATGGCCCTTTTCTCAGGCTTCCTCTCCGGAATCGCTTCGCTGCGATCTTCTTCGAGAGGTGGGCCCTCTCCCTCCTGCTCTGAGAGAAGAGGTTCTTCCGGCTTTCTCATCTTCGGCATCTTCTCTGCCACAATCTTATCGAACCCATCGGCTGTCAGCACCTGGCTCTTCACCTTCATCCCGATACCTCCTCAGCCATCCTCATTTTCCTATTTGAGTCGTTCCTTCATATACTCTTCCATTGCTCTTAACATTTCTACGATCCTTTCCACCTCCGCCTTAACCTTATTGATCTCCTCCAGAACTCGATTCGCCTTCCTGAGATCGAATTCCAGAGCCGAAGGGATGGTCAGAGAGGAACGAAGGTCAGAGTAAAGGGTATGGATGCGGTCCGCAATCTCCTCCCGCCTTAACTCCTCCCCTCCCCTCTTGATCGGAGAGACCACCTTTGATTCTGTCACATCCCACGGTCTCTCTATGTTCTCCTTGCTTTGGGTGTTGGGGAATCTCTGTGCCACATTGTTCGTGAATTCATCCATCATATCCATTTCCTTTCAGTCCGAAGATTTCATCGATCAGGCTCTGGATATCCGAAGCTCCTTTGGAGGATTGGGCGAACAGGAAGATGGGGGTCCCCAGGCTCGTCGCCTCTGCAATCTTCGTATCCTGCCGGATCATGGTATTGATGAGGTATTTTTTATAATGGGTCTCCAGGGCCTTCTTCGACCGTCTGCAGATCCGATGGGATTCATTATATCGATTTAAAAAGATGAAGATGTTTTCAAAGACAAAAGAGAAATCTTCCTCAATGGTCGAAAGTGTTTCAAACAGGATCTTGAGCCCGTGATAAGAAAGGAAATCAGCCAGGACAGGAATGAGCAGGTCATTGGAGGCCAGGATCGCATTGAGATTGAGAAGGCCGATGCTTGGGGAGGCGTCCATTACGATCACGTCATAGTTCTTTTCGATGGTGCTGAGGAGCCTTTTCAATCGAAACTCCCTTGAGTTCATCGAAAAGAGCGAAAGCTCCACGGGTGAGAGGTTCAGATTGGAAGGGATGATATTCAATGTGGGGAGGTCTGTCCTGACAATGACCTTCTCAATCTCCTCCTTCTCCACCAATGAGTTGAAAAGCGTCTTCGGAAAGACCTCATTGTTGAGACCTAAACATTGAGTCAGATGGCCCTGCGGATCAAGATCAATCAGAAGGGTTCGAAATCCCATCTGGGCAAGGCGAAATCCATAAGAAGCAGAGAGGGAGCTCTTTCCGGTTCCCCCTTTGAAGTTGAGGAAGAGCTGTTTTCGAATCGATTTGACCGGTGATGGAATTCCCAGGCAGGACCGGTATTTGACCACATCCTCTAGCTTATAATATCGGGCATGTCTGGCATTGCGTTGAGCAGGAGGAGTGATTCCTTTGGCTTCCTTCTCAAGAAGCTCCTGTTTGGATATCCCGAGAAGCTTGGCAAAAGCGGCAGGAGAATAGACCCTATCTCCAAATATCTGAACCGTTTGAACCGAAGGAAGGGATGGGGATATCATGGATCTTCTCTTTTCCTCCACTTCACCTCAAAGGGCCATGGGAATTTCTTCGGAGGGGTCTTTGGAGCATTCGATTCAACTGATCCCTGACCCACTTTCTGACTTCTTTATCCGGATCGGCCATCGCTTCCAGCATGCGGTTCTCCCCTTCCTCAGGGTAAAGGATGAGAAGGGATGAGAGGGCTGCTTTCCTCACCATGGGTTCCCTGTCCTTCGCCATTTCGACCAATAGAGGAAGACCACCCTCGACCTCTCTCCATCCTAAAAGGGTAGCCATTTTTCTTCTCACCCAGGGCGAATCGTCGCTTGTGAACTGTTTTAGGAGGTTCGAATCTATCTTCTCTTTGAGCTGGAAGATTCCCCTGAGAGCGATCATTCTTACCCTGTGATCACCATCTTTTAGATGCCTCTTTAAAAAGGGAGAAACGACGGGGTTCCCGAACTTAATTAATGAGGCGAGTGCCTGGGCTCTAACCCCAGGATCCTCATCCTCTAAAATCTCCTGAAGATCGGGCAGGGTAATGGAGAGATTCGATTTTTCCAAATAATATTGAACGGCCAAGATCCTTACCTTGGGATCGGGATGTTTGAGGTCGGCCTTTGCCTGTTTTAAAACTTCCCGGGAGGAGAAGTTTTCCGGAAGAGGATATTCGGAAGTCGACAGGGATCTTTCTGAATCCAACTCATCTTTGAAAGACGGGGAAGATTCTACAAATGGCGGTTTCTCAAAATCAGCCGATTTTAAATAGAGGAGCCGAAAGCTCTCTGCCAAAGCTATCCCTTTCGTTGCATCATGGATTAATCCACATTTTTAAAGGTACTTTTGAATTCAAATTTCAACTGCTCGGAATATTTCTCCAAAAGCATGTCCAATGCTTCCCTGACATAAACGGATTGAGGGACCTTTGTTCTCTCAGAAAGCCTTTTTAAGGCCTCTATCTGTTCATTATTGATATAAATAGTCCTTGCAGTCTTGGTCTGGCTCAATTGGATCTCCAAAATAATTTAAAACACAATACAATACAATATATTTATTGTCAAGAAAAAATTTATTCAGTATTAAGGAAGAATCATCGACGTCAACTCATGGTTTACTTTGGGATCTTTTGGAGGATTCGTGGCTTTATACCTTCCAGAAAAAAGTACCTAATGGTTCAACATTCAGGAACTTTTAATATTGGAATATGATCATCCTGAATTTTATTCTTTCATAAAACCTCGATCTCTTCTAACATTCGCTCTTTTGTTTCAAGCGGGGTATGATTCTGCCTCGCCTTCTCGACAATCTCCTCTCCGAGCAAGGCAGCGCCAAGGGCACCGGTAATCAAGGGCTCCTCAGGCACAAGGATTTCCTGTCCCAGCAGTTCTGAAAGAGCGCGAAGGAGGCCTTTATTCTTGCCCCCTCCTCCGGTCACCACCACCGCCTTCTCCACTCTTAACCGGTTGACCATCCGGCAAATCCTGTCTGCAAGGGAGAGATGAACTCCAGCGAGAAGGTCTGGGATGGATATCCCCTCGGCTAAACTGGCCGCCACTTCTTGCTGAGCCCAGATGGTACAGATGTTGCTAATCTTTGCAGGGTTCTGACTCTGAAGAGATAACTCTCCAACTTCTCCCAGAGGAACTCCAAGGGTATCTGCGATCACCTCAATAAAACGTCCGCTCCCTGCTGCACATTTATCATTCATTACAAAGTCTAAAATCTTTCCGGTCCCGTCAGTCTTGATCCCCTTTACATCCTGGCCCCCGATATCAATGATCGTCCTGGCCTCGGGAAAGAGATAGGCAATCCCCTTCGCATGGCAGGTGATCTCCGTGAACTGTCTATCAGAAAAAGGGACGTTAATCCTGCCGTAACCCGTGGAAATGATATAGGTAATATCGGAGAAAGGGAGAGCCACTTTCTTCAGTGCCTCTTCCATGACCCTATTGGCGAGACGGCGCTGTTCCGGGCCTGTAGGTCCAATGATCGAGGCGATCACCCCATCCTTCAGAATCACCACCTTTGTCATCGTAGAACCGATATCAATGCCAGCGTAGGAGGTCAATGTCCATTCCCTTTAGGGAACACCTATAGGCAGTCCCTACGATTGCCTTTGGGTTTAATCAGGCGGCCTTGTTGAGTCGATTGGATTCCAGGGTCTCAATGAAGGCGTCAATCTTATTTCTCGTATCCATTTCTGAATAGGAAGTAATGTCAATAATATCGCTTTCCAGAATGAGGGAAGGGAGTTCTCTATAAACCTTCTCCTTCATTCCATCTTTCCCGATCACATAGACCGGAATGGGTTTGTAGATTTTTGCCAGCTGATGTAATTGCCAGATGAGACCCACATGCCAGGTTCGGCAGGAAAAGGCCTCATGCATCACAATCCCATCGATCTTATATTCCTCAATCCAGTTGATCAACCTCTCCACATCCGGCTCTGACCCCGGCCGCTTCCTGGCCCTGTCATACCAGAAGGTCCAGTATCCGAGCCACCTCCAGGCCAGGTGTTCAATGGGATCCTTCGTCTCAGGGAGATCCATCTCATGGAGAGACGCAATCATCCGATAGGTTGTCTCAGCAGGGAAGGAAGCCCCTTTGCTGTTGAAGTAATTGAAATCGTTTAAGGCATACCAGGCGGGCAATCCTCCCCCCCACATGAGCCTGTATTTCTCTTTTTCAACCTCTCCCTCCCCTTTGGCGATCTTCTCCTCCAACTCCTTCTTAAGGTCAACGAAAAAATCATATGCCTTCTGAGTCGCCATCATAAAACAGATGGGGACCATCGTATTCATGGCATCGCCCGTCCCCATCGGGCAGGGGATCGCACTCCGGAGTCTGTAAGTTTCATCGATCAGATTCCAGGTTCGATCACTTAGGTCCACCAATTCCTCCAGACGATCATAATCCATCTTCTTTCGGGTCTGCTCTTCAAGAAACGCCACCAGTCCCCGTAGCTGTTGGACAATATATCGATGGTAATATCCCCGGACCTCCCTGTGGTCCTGATCCTTTTCAAAGAGGGGGTAGGGAAGATCGATATTATAGATGGGAACGTCCGGCATAAATTGTTGAGAGGCCTGATACCATTTCGACCTCGGATCGCAGAGGATCTGTCCGCTCGAGATCATAAAATCGGGTCTTGCCTGGCCGCCCCAGGGGGCATCCGGAGGCATCTCTCCCAGCTCTTCTCTCCATTGATCAAAACCGATCCCGCAAAGGGCATAGGTGCATAGGGAGCGCGAAAGCCCCAGGGATTCCGCTCTCTGCAGAAATCTCTCGGCGTCTCTCTTTGCCCCGCAGATGCCGGCAAAATTTTCTGTCCAGATGGGAAGGACATCCATCGCCCTGAAGATCTCCTCATGGTGGCAGACGATGAAGGTGTAGGCCAATTTCTGCCTACCCTCTGCCCGTGCCTGAAGGGTACCGGTAATAAATTCCTTTACCATCGGCCCGATGGATGCAGCCGCCCGGGTCGCTGTCATCCTCTTCTTCGGTTTTGTCTCTTTCCGCTCCTCAGCCATGATCTAAAACCTCCTTTAGCCGATCATCTCCAAAAAGGCCTGTATTCTTGTCCTCAGTTGACCGATCGTTCCTGCGGAATAGATATCTTCCAGGTGGAGCATGGGTACATGAATTGATTGATAGTAGGCCTTTCGTCCAGGAACCTCAAATCCAAAAGGGTCACAGTATTTGTAGACATAGAGGATTGCTCCATCCACTTTGAACTCCTTGGCATAGGCGCCGATATCACCGAATCGGTTTGCGATATCTCCCTCAAAGGTGCTCGACTTATTAGCCCGGTAGGTCTTTGGGCAGTTGACCCTATCCAGGTAACGGCGGGAAAGGGCACGGATGGGATTTCCATCCATCTCGGTCCGTGGAAAGCAGTCCCTGGCTCCATTGCAGATGGTATCGGCCACGACATTCCCTCCCAGCTCCTCTACCAGTCTGATCAATTCAATATTGTCGAGACAGGCACCATCAATCAAAATCCGGGGACCTCTCTTAAGGGGAGAGGAAGCCCTCTCTCTGACCTCTGATAGGACCTGATCCAGTAACCCCTGTGATTCATCAATGGGGAGGCTCGATCCCACGGTTAGGGTCATGGTCAATTCTGTTCCGGAGATCAGAGGCGGATCGTTCTTTCTCAGCTCATAGAGGGCCCTCACCTTATCCCTGTTCTCATTATGGGCCTCAATGGCCCTGAGGAGATCTTCATCCCGGATTGCCTTTCCAACAAATCTCTCAAGGCTCCTCCTGAAGGTGTTTAATTCCTCGTCGAAGAATTCAAAAGAGGATTCACCACAGACCGAAGGAATGTTGACGAAATGGGAATAGGGATAGGGAAGTGAATAACTCCAGGCGCTGTAGCTTCTCACCATGCTGTCACAGGCATGGGGAATGACCATGCCGGAGAGGAAGTCATATCTCCCTTTGACGGAAAGATCGAAGCAACTCCGGTAATAGGGACAGACAATGGTCTCCAGAAGAGTATCCCCTGTGGTAATGGGTTCGCGCAGATCCCCCCTCACTCGAAAAGGGATACATCCAGAGGCCGTAATGATTTCGAGGGGAACAAAGGAGCAGACATAACCGATCACCTTTTTGCCTTCCTCTTTAAGTTCCCTTGCCCTGAGGCCGTAATTGTCATAATAATTTTTTAATTTGTCGAAGATATTACTCTCTTTGTCAATCATAAAGTTTCTCCTTAATCCAATGCTATCCCGTAAGGGCTATGAAGCTGGTCTGGTGGAAGGTCCATGGGTGAGGGCTAATGATAAAAAGAAATATACCCGATTCATCCTCCCGCTTCAATTGATCTCTTTAAACTTTCCCTGGCGATCAGGGCTGCCCCCAATGCCGCCGTCATATGGGGCTGAGGTGGAACCTTCATCTCGTATCCGCTGACCTCCTGTAAGGCCCGGACAAGACCTGAATCTCTTGCCCCGCCGCCTACTATAGCCACCTCCTGCTCCACTCCAACCCTTTGGGCCAGACTGTGGATCTGGGCCGCAAGGGCCCGGTGCAGACCGGCCAGAAGATCTTCCTTCCTTGTCCCCTCGGCGATCCTTGAGATGGCTTCAGACTCCGAAAAGACCGCACATCCGGTATTAAAATCGACTCTCTTTTCAGACTTCAGGGATAACTCCCCAATCTCCTCAACCCTGACCTGAAGCACCCTGGCAATCACCTGAAGGATTCGACCACTTCCTCCGGCACATTTACCGCTCAATATAAAGTCGTGAACACTTCCCCTGCCATTCGTACGGACAATCTTGGTATAAAGATCCCCTACATCAATGACCGTCCTTACAGAGGGAAAAAGGGATGAGACTCCTTTTGCCAGACAGACGATATCCGTTTTGATCTCATTCGAAAAGGAGACCAGTTTGGATCCATATCCTGTCGCAACCGTTCGTGAAATATCATCGACCGATTTCCCGCTCTGTCGAAGTAATTCTTCCCTGATCCTCTCAGCCGTCCCTCTGAAGTTCCCACCGGAAGGACAATCAAAAGAACCCAAGGGTCCTCTATCATCAACGCAGATTCCTTTGGATTGGGATGAACCAATATCGATTCCTAATACAAAGACCATCTTTCCTCTGAGTGAATCAATGACCGGCCTCCTCCTTTTTTATTACCCCTTGACCTCTTGGATTAAAGATAACACAAATCCTCTTAATGAAAAAGATAATTTTCACAAATTCACTTTTAATATTGACAAAAAATTAATTTGGGTGATTAATAATCTTAGGAGTGTTGAATGAAAAAAATCCTTGCGCTTTGTCGCTCTTAAAAAATCCACCTCTTCAGGTCTTTCGTCCAGAGGCCTGCCATTCTTGAGAAGGAGGGGATCTTATGGAAACAAGAAAAGAATTTCTTGAAGCTGTGATGAAGATGGCAAACCTCAATGATTTAAAACAAGCGGATGCGGCGGCTCAGGCAGTGATTTCCCTGACCAAATTAATTATCGGGGAAGAACTATCCCAAAAGATAGCGGATATTTCACCCCCCGATCTCCGGAAAGGATGGGAATCGATTCGGGCGGCCCAGTTGGATGACTTCGAGCGAGATGAACTCCTTTTTGAAACCGGAGAGGTCTCCGAATAAAAATTTTCATTGGTTCTTTAAGAAGAAAGGGATTTAAACGAAAAGAGACCTCTCGCTCAAAGCCCCCGATGAATTCAGGGGCGGGAAGGAGGAAGAAATGGTATCAACCGAAATTTTAAAGTCCTTTAATCTATTTGGTGGATTGGATGAGTCAGAATTGGCAAAGATAGCCAGACTCTGTAGTGAACGGGCCTATGAGGAGGGCTCTGTCATCTTCACGATCGGTGGTTCAGCAAAAGATGTGTATCTGCTGAAGGCCGGGAAAGTGGACATTCAAATTGAATTCAAGATTTATGAGAACGAGATCAGGGCGACGGTCTACACCGTAGGGAAGGGCGAGATTTTCGGCTGGTCCACTCTTGTCCCGCCCCACCGGTTGACCGCCTCCGCCAGATGTGAAGGGAAAGCCGATGTCATTACGATCAATGGAAAAGCCCTGATGGAGCTCCTTGAGAAAGAAACCCGTATCGGTTACGTTTTAATGAAAAACCTGAGTGCCCTGATCAGCTCGCGGCTTGCTTCAACCACGATTGCATTGCGTCACGAAATCCAGAAGTTAATTGTAAAATAATTTAAAAGGGGAATGGGC
>CAZXMB010000034.1:0-9496 GCA_964641715.1 uncultured Syntrophaceae bacterium | reverse complement strand
TGCTTCCTACTTGATATGAAAGGCCCCTTCCATCCCGATATATTTCTTTCGAAGTTTTGGTTTCTCAATCTTTCCGGTCGGATTCCGGGGGACCTCCCCAAAAAAGACCTTGCGGGGTCTTTTATATTTGGGGAGTTGCTCGCAGAATTTTAAGACCTCCTCTTCCGTGAGCCTTTTCCCTGGCACCACCTCGATAATCGCTCCGACGATCTCTCCCAGCCGTTCATCAGGTAACCCGATGGCCGCCACATCCTTGACTCCCGGCAGGGTGTGAAGGAAGTCTTCCACTTCAACGGGAAAGACATTCTCGCCCCCGCAGATGATGAGATCCTTTTTCCGGTCCACCAGGTAGATAAAATCCTCCTCATCCACTCTTGCCATATCCCCTGTGAATAACCAGCCGTCCCGGATCGTCTTCGCGGTGGCTTCGGGATTCTTATAATATTCCCTCATCACGCCATCACCCCGGACTACCAGTTCTCCCACCTCTCCTTTTTTTACATCCAGTCCTTCCTCATCCACAATCCGGGCTTCCCAGTTGAATCCGGGAAGGCCGATCGCCCCCACCTTATGTTCGTTCTCAATCCCGAGGTGAACACAGCCCGGTCCGGTCGATTCGCTCAATCCGTAGTTCGTATCGTAGGCCATATCGGGGAAGTATTCCTTCCAGTGTTTGACCAGCGAAGGGGGAACCGGTTGTGCACCGATATGCATGAGCCTCCATTGCTGGAGGCGGTAATCCTTCAGTTTGATCTCACCGCTATCTATTTTTAAGAGAATGTCCTGAGCCCACGGGACGAGAAGGAAGATGAGAGTTGCTCGCTCCTCATGGATCGCCTCGAGAATATACTCGGGCGTCACCCCTTTCAGGATGACTCCTCTCCCTCCCACAATAAAGCTCCCGAACCAGTGCATCTTCGCTCCGGTATGATAGAGGGGCGGGATGAGAACAAAATTGTCTCTCCGGGTCTGATAATGATGATGATTCTCCGTGATGCAGGCGCAGATCATATTCTTATGGGTTAAAAGAATGGGTTTGGGTTTTCCGGTGGTTCCAGAGGTGAAGTAAAGACCGCAGGGATCATTGTAGCCGATGGAAACTGTGGAAGCGGCAGGGGGCGCCTTCTGAACGATTTTTTCAAAGGGCTCTGCCCAGCCCGGCGATTCCTTACCGGCAAAGATGTAATTCCGGAGAGTTGGAAGTTCATCCCTGATCTCGGTCACACGATCCATAAACTCTTCACCAAAGACCATTGCCTTGGGTTCAGCCACCTCGCAACAGTATTGAATATCACTCCCCGTAAAACGAAAATTGAGGGGAACAGCCCATGCCCCTGTCCGGATGATTCCGAAGTAGGCAATGAGCCAGTCGATGGAGTTCATCATGAGATGGATGACCTTATCCCCCTTCTCGATCCCTCTCTGCCTCAGGGCGTTTGCAAATCGATGGGACAGTTCATCGAACTGTCTCCAGGTGATCTCCCTTCTCTTTCCTTCGGCGGGGTTTCGCTCAACGAGAGCTACCTCGCTGGGATAGAGCCTCGCATTTCTCGCCAATATCTCCCCGATATGGATATCCAAGTTTCCCATTAAAAACCCCTTGTGAGGTCCTGTTTAAGGTTGTGCTTAAGGTGACACCCCTAATTGGTTTATGGAAAGAAAGAGGATCAGAGCCAGCGTTTGCGCCGTTTGTAAGACTTGACGTCTTTATAGGACTTGAGTGCTCCGGAGGTTGCCGTGCCCAGATAAAATTCTTTCACATCCGGGTTCTCCCTCAATTTTGGAGCTTCTTCTTCCATCACGATCTTCCCGTTCTCCATCACATAGCCGTAGTGGGCAATCAGGAGGGCCATATTGGCATTCTGTTCCACCAGCATGATGGTGGTTCCCTGTTCTTCATTGATCTTCTTTACAATCTCAAAAATCTCCCTCACTAAAAAGGGGGCCAAACCCAGCGAGGGCTCATCCAATAGCAGAAGCTTGGGTTGTGCCATCAGGGCCCGACCCATGACAAGCATCTGGAGCTCTCCACCGCTGCAGTAACCAGCCAATCTATTCTTTCGGGCCACGAGCGGCTGAAAGTAACGGTAGACCAATTCAAGGTCTTTTTTATAGGGTTTCCCCCATCGGGTGGCCGTCCCCACCCTGAGATTCTCTTCGACCGTCAGATACTTAAAGGGCTGACGGCCTTCCAGGACCTGAATGATTCCAAGGCGGGTAATGGTTTCGGGAGATGAATTATGGATGGGGTGACCTTCGAACGTGATAGACCCCTCCGTTACCTTTCCATTTTCCGGTTTGAGTAGGCCGGAAATGGCTTTCAGTGTGGTCGTCTTTCCTGCTCCATTGCTTCCGAGGAGGGATATGATCTGGTCTTTTCTAATAACAAGGGAAACCCCCTTTAAGACCTGGATGACATCCGAATAAACCACGCTGATGTTATTGATCTGAAGCAGGATGTTGTCTTCCATAACAGCCTCGGCATCCCCTCACCCCATCCCTCTTCCCAGTGGCACAGGCGTCACGCCTGTGGCCAATAGAGATGGTAGAGAAAAGGGCTTTGTGTAGTCACTCTTAATATGAAAAGGGCCAGAGTTTAAAACTTGACTTGATGATTCGCCAGACCTCTGCTAACCCTCGAGGTTCGAAAATAATGAAGAGAACGATGGCCAATCCAAAGACGAACTCCCGAAGAGGTGCGATCGTCAAAGCCACCCCGGTCAACGTACTCATGTTCATGAAAAACTCTGTTGCGTGGCTTAACAATTCATTTAAAACCATGATGAAAACGGTGCCAAATACAGAACCGGGTATATTCCCCAGACCTCCAATGATGATCATCGCAATGAACTCTATGGAAAGACCCAATGTGAACGGCTCCGGCGTAATACTGCCAATATAGTAAGCTGAGAGCCCTCCTGCAAACCCAGCATAAAATGAACTGACGGCAAAAGAGAGGAGTTTGTAACGAAAAAGTGGAATGCCCATCCCCTCAGCCGCCCGATCATTATCGCGGATGGCGATGAAGGCGCGACCATAACGTGTGCGAACGATATTCACAGCCATCCAGGTCATGACCACGAAACAGAGAAAAACAACATAATAAAAGGAGCGGTCCCCTTTGACATCCAGTCCGAAGAGGGTTGCACGGGGGAGGAAGATACCATTGGCTCCCCGAGTAAGACTCTCCCAATGAACAAAGAGGTATTGTAAGATGAACTGGCCTGCCAGCGTAGCAATAAGCAAATAAAGATGCTTGAGACGAGCCGATGGAATTCCAAAAACCATGCCAACCAGAGAAGTAATCACCCCTGCGCAAATAACCGAGAGCCAAAAGGGAAAACCTAAATCACTGGCAAGAATAGCAGCTGCATAAGCCCCTACTCCGAAAAAAGCTCCATGGCCGAGGGAGATCTGACCGGTGTATCCGATGAGGAGGTTCAGCCCTATGGCTGCAATGGCGGCAATCCCGATGTTATTGATGACATACAGTAAGTAGTTGCTGCTGATGAAGGGAATAACCAAGAACAAAATGAAAATTCCAATCCAACACCATAGTCTTCCAAAATCGGTCGTAAAGATGGTGAGTTCTTCCTCGTATTTCTCCTTATAGTTCCCGCAGGGATGAAATCTCATTTTCTGTATTCTCTCCCAAACTTACCACGATGAACCATCAATAACATTCATCGTTCTTTTTATCTATACTCGTTCAATCTCAACCAACCCAAACAGACCGTACGGTTTAACTAACAGGATGAGTATGAGGACAATATAAGGAATAACCTCCCTCAGTGCAGTAGAAATATATCCTCCTGTGAAGGTCTCAAGTAATCCGATAATTAGCCCACCTATGATGGCTCCGCCAATGCTCTCAAGTCCTCCCAGGATCACAACCGGAAAGACCTTAAGACCCATATGGCTGAGTTCGTGAACGTTGATTCCGTTCATAATCCCCAGGATGATCCCGCTGATTGCACAAACTAGGGCTGCAATGGCCCACGAAAGGGCAAAGACCCTTCTCACGTGAACACCCAGGGAGAGGGCAGCAGGCTGGTTATCCGCCACGGACCTCATGTAAATACCCTGGGAAGAGTACTTGAAAAACAGACCGAATATTGCAAGGAAGACCAAACCGATCATCAGGGAGGCTGTATAAACCGGTGAAATATTAATGGCTCCCCATTGGATAGAAAGATATTCGGGCAGAAAGTCAGGATAGCTAAACAAATTTCCTCCGAAGATAAAGAGCATCAATCCCTTGAAGATAGCCGCAAGTCCAACCGTCAGCATGATGACAAAGATTAATGCCTCACCAATTAAGGGTCGGAGGAATAGCCGTTCGATAATAAACCCAAGGGCAAAACTTCCTAAGAGCGTCAGCAGAAAGGCAATTGGGATCGGTAGCTGGAGTCGTAAGCTAAAGACCAGGAAAATGAAAGCTCCTATGCCCATAATTTCACCGTGAGCCAGATTGAGAACACTTGACGACTTAAAGATCATGACAAAGCCCAGGGCGGCAATGGCATAAATAAATCCCACCGATACACCCTGAATTAGAAGTTGCAGAAAAAATTCCATAACGCCTCCCAAAGGGACAAATTCCAAGCACCAAGCACCAAATAAAGGATATTGTCACCCTGAACTTGTTTCAGGGTCTCAGAGATGCTGAACCGAGTTCAGCATGACATGCTCTTGAACTTCCTGCTTACAAATCATTCTATGGAGCTCGGGATTTAGTAATTGGAATTTACTGGATAACATTCCTCCTATTCTACCGTTAGGATTTTTACTTTCGTCGTAATGGTACCTACCTTACCATCCCGGTATCGAACCTTTCCTATCACCTCCAACTCTTTTTCACCACCGTACATTGCTTCAATCAAATTGAGGTATTGCTCATAGACAAATTTTCTTCTGACCTTACCGGTCCGGGTCAGCTCTTCGTCATCGGCATCCAGAAGTTTATAGAGCAAAATAATTTTCTTAAGCCTCATCGGTTTGGGAAGTTGGGTATTCACATGGCGGACTTCATCGAGAATCAGCTCCTCTACCTGAGGCTGTTGAGAAAGATCGGTATAAGTCGTATAAGGGATCATCCTGTCCTCTGCCCAGCTTCCCACATTTCCGAAATCAATGTTGATAAAACCCGTGATATAGTCACGTCCCTCACCCCAGACCACGGCTTCTTTGATATAAGGGCTAAATTTGAGCCTCGTTTCGATGAAGTCCGAAGAGATAGCTTCACCCGCTTTGGTGCGCATGATCTCTTCTTTGCGGCCAATAATGAGAAGATGTCCGTCGTCATCGATATAGCCTGCATCCCCTGTATAAAGCCATCCATCGCGAAGGGCTTTCCGGGTCGCCTCCGGGTCCTGATAATAACCGACAAAACAGGAGGGGGTTTTCACAAGGACCTCCTGATCCTCTGCAATTTTGATTTCCGTCCGGGGCAAGGGTTTTCCGACGGTCTCCGGTTTGATCTCCTTATCCGGTTGAACCTGAAAGACCCCTCCGCCCTCAGTGAGACCATAGGCATGCTTGAGATTTAATCCCTTGGCGCGGAAGAATCGAATGACATCCGGGCTGATGGGGTGCCCTCCCGTGATCGCAGCACGAATTTGTGAACAGCCCACTCGATCCAAAAGAGGACGATAAACGATTCTTGCGAATATTTTATGAAGGACTTGTAAGGTGGCCGGGACAGGTTCCTTTTTTGATTCGTGGTCAACCAGAGTTCCTCCGATCCTCTCACCGATCATGAACAGTTTACGCTTCACCCACCCTGCATCTGCGATTTTGACCCTGATCTTTGAAGCTAAATCCTCCCAGAATCTTGAAGAGGTGATGATGACGACTGGCCCAATCTCCCGGAAATCTTCTGCCTGGGTCTCCAGAGTTTCGGGAAAGTTCATAGCCATCCCGGTGAGGGGGGAGACCCCTACCCCCCACATCTGATCCACAATCCATGCAGTTGGGGTGATGGAAATCCAGTTGTCACCCGGGCCAATGGGAGCGGTTTCAACCCATTTTCTTGCGATTTCCGTGAAACTCCGGTGAGAGATCATTGCCAGTTTGGGAATGCCCGTGGTTCCGGAGGTCATGATCATCAGGGCAACCTCATCGGGCTTTCCCTTCCATAACTCCTTTTCAAAAAGATCAGGTTGTTCCTGGTCTAACTTCGCACCGAGATCTAAGAGCTCCTTGAAACTCATCAACCAGGGATGATGGACATACGTTCTCATTCCCGTTTGATCAATATAGATTACCTTCCGAACGTGAGGAAGCTCTGGCTTCATCTCTAACAATTTGTCCACCTGTTCCTGGTCTTGAGCGATCACATAAACCGCCTGGATTCGATTCAGCATCGTCCCGAGCTCTTTGGCGATGGAGGAGGTAAAGAGATTGACCGTGATGGCACCCAGTGCCTGAGCCCCTACCTCAGTGAACAGCCACTCCGGATGGTTATCGGTGATAATTCCGATATTCTCTCCCCTTTTGAGACCCAGACTCAATAAACCCAAAGCCACCTGTTTCGTATAACGAAAATAATCCTCCCAGGTATAAGCCAGCCAGATGCCATACATCTTTTCGCGTATGGCAATTTTGTCTGAACCCAGGACTTCGGCCTGCTTAAATAAGATCTGAGGAAGGGTGTAGTCCATCAGGGAAGAGAGGGCTTCCCGATTAAAACGTTCCGTTTTTCGGACCTCCATATATCCGTGACTCCCATATTGGGAAAATAGAATGGTGGAATAATGGAATATTGAGCTTACAGACCAATTAATTTAAGAAATTTTGTTATTCATTCATCATTCCACTACTCCAATATTCCAATTAAAACTTGGCGGTATCTCCAAGATAGGCCTTAATGACCTCCGGATGGCCCTGAATCACCTCCGGAGTGCCTTCTGCAATCTTCTCTCCGAAATTCAAAACCATAATCTGTTGCGAGATACTCATGACCACAGACATGTCGTGTTCCACGAGAACGACGGTCTGCCCCCATGCCGAGTTCAGTTCGAGTAGAAACCGGACCATATCCTCTTTCTCCTCAAGGGTCATTCCGGCAAAGGGTTCGTCTAAAACCAGTAACTTCGGCTCCAGGGCCAGAGCTCGGCCAAGCTCAACCCTCTTCCGTAACCCATAGGGTAAGGACCCGACGGGTTTCTTACGAATCGGTTGCATCTCCAGAAAATCGATTAACTCTTCCAAAACCTGTCGGTGATAAACCTCCTTTTTTCGGACGGATGAGGAGAAGAAGGCAGCTTTGCCAATGCCGTAGTCGCAGTAAAGATGCCTTGCCAGTAGCATGTTGGCTAATACGGTGATACCGGGAAAGAGCTCAATATTCTGATAGGTCCTCCCAATTCCCTTCTTCGTGATCTCGTGGGGGTGGAGACCTGTGATCTCCTCGCCATTGAAAAAGATCTGGCCCTTCTGGGGATGGTAGTATCCTGTAATGCAGTTCAGAAGGCTTGTCTTTCCCGCACCGTTGGGGCCAATGATGCTGACAAACTCCCCGGTATGGACAGTGAGATCCACATCGTGAAGGGCCATTACCCCCCCGAAGTTAAGATAGATCTGTTTGACCTCCAGCTCAGCCCGGCGTTCAGCGGGCTGAGCGGAGGCAAAGATACTGGGCTGTCCACGGAACGCCTTCACTCATTTCCCCTTTGATATCCATAAACAGGATCTACATTTTGGGAGCCTTCAGTACCTGTATTTTCTCTTTAAGAGGATTGTAGAAATTCGATACAGGTGTATAGGTCGCATCCTCATGAATCTGAACAATCCTTCCTTTGAAGCAACCCTCATGGCTCTCTTTGGTATAGGTCACATATGGTACAAGTCCACCGAAATCTTCGTTGTTGAAGGTTTCCAAGGCCTTATTGATCGTTTCTGAGTTGATCTTCCCATATAATCCGGAAGCCCGATGAAAGCCTCTTTCCATGATCATGGCAACGACTACCCCCTCCCAGTAAGAGGTATCGAACTTATCCACCGTCTTAAACTTATCCCACAGTTTCTGCATGATCTCAATTCCGGGCGTTTTGTCTTGGGGGAGAACGCCACAGAATTGCATGAAAATACGATCTCGGATCAGACCTTTTCCCAGCTTAAAGAAATCTGGGTCAGTGGAAGTCCAGGTCCCGAAGAAAGGAACATTATAATTGTTGCGATCGGCAGCTTTAAGGGCTGTAATAATCGCAGCAGGTAGCATCTGCATGGAGATATATTCGGCTCCCCTCTGTTTTAATCGAAGCACCTCGGTGGTCAGATCCACCGTGGCCATAGGAAATTCTTCAATGCTGACGATCTTAATGTTGTTCTTTGCAGCATACTCTTTGCTAGAATCATGAATGGACCTTCCATAAACGTTGTTATATGTCAGCAGACCTACTTTAGGTGCATCCTTGCCTTTATGAATCGCACGAATATAGGCCATGACTGCCATCGAGTCTAAAATGTAACTCCCGAATGGGAGATACATATAATCGTTGGGTTTGCTGAGAAGAGCTTGATGGGTAGAATAATTTAGTGTAGGTATTTTGTATTCTTGAATGATTGGCTTTGCCTGTATCCCCGACCCCGCGTCCCATACGGATATGAAATCCATCTTTTCCTCACAAAACTTCTTAACAAATTTTACCGCCTCAGGGACTTTGTAAGCATGATCGACGATTGTTGCTTCGATCTTTCTGCCGGCAACACCTCCTTTTACGTCATTGACATATCTAAAGTAGTCCTGCTCACCTTTCGCATGGAACTGTCCCCAGGTTGAGGCTGGCCCCGTGAGATTAATGACCGATCCTACTCTGATCGGTTGAGCCTCACTGCTGATCACCAGCGCAAGACAAAAAAGGCTAACGGCAATGGCAATGATCATTCTTTTTTTCATAACGTCCCCTCCCTTTTCAGTTAAGATTTTAACTCCCATTCTACTTTTGTTAGCATCTGCGTTTGATCCGCAGACCGGACATCACTCTTTTCCATCCCTTAAAAGTTATACCACCTCCTTTCCAACTCTTAAAATGTTTTATGAAAGCAAATTGTAAATTTCACAAGAGTCCCGAAAAGGTGAACTTCTCTTCTACCAGGGTATGATCCACAAATTAGGTTTTGGTTTCAAAGTGATTAGCAAAGGTTTATTCTTTTGTCAAGCAAAAAATGCCAGTTTACGTTAAATGTAAAAAAATTTTTTAGAAAGTAAATATATCGTAAACTTAATAAGTTATTGCTCTTGTCCAAATTAGGATTTGGATTTCCCTATTCTATCACCCTGAACCTGTTTCAGGGAGTGGGTAGGGGCGACTTTAGTCGCCCAAATGGGAGGTTAAAGCCTCCCCTACCCAGTAGCAATTTTCATTGTTAGAGCCTGCCTGCGGCAGGCAGGGGTGACGCTCCTCCATCATGAAGGATTGCTTAAAATTGAGACACTTTAAATCAGAAGAAAATGGCTCCTCCAAACCCATTGGTTTTTATTGTGATCACATAA
>CAZXMB010000033.1:6029-21359 GCA_964641715.1 uncultured Syntrophaceae bacterium | reverse complement strand
ACTCCAAAGAAATTTTGAGTATATTGATGGACAACCCGGATTTGAGATGTTCTGATGAGAGCCCGTAAATCAAAAAGATGTTCTCGGAGATAAAGGAGTGAATCCTGATCATCTGAAAGTAAGCAGGAGGAGGTTTCTCAAACTGTCTGCACTGACAGGGGCTGTGGTGGGAATCGAGCAGGTGATCGGGCCTCTCCCCTCCGTCTCTGCCTCTCCCGTAAGAGCTCCTCAGAAGGCCCTGAGATCGAAATGGATCGCCACCTCCTGCCTCAACTGTCAGGGCCGTTGCGCCATAAGGGTTAAAGTGGCAGATGATCGTGCGGTCAGGATCACCGGAAATCCCCTTTCTCCCGCCTCGGAAGGAAAGGTCTGCCCGAGGGCCCATATCGGTCTCCAGGTCCTTTATGATCCGGACCGAATCCATACCCCTCTGAAGAGAACGGCAAAGGAAAAGGGGAAAGAGATTGACCCCCGATGGGTCCCTATTTCATGGGATGAAGCGCTTCGCCAAGTCACATCTCGCCTGAACGAAATCCGGGATCGCCTTCAGCCCCATCGGGTTCTGATCTTTTCAGGGCTTCATTCCGTCAGCGCCCAGGACATGATCTCCCGGTTTGCAGAGGCACTGGGAACTCCGAATCTCATCTCAGGAGAGGGTCTGGACCTGGAGGCGGAAAAATCAGGAAACTGGATGGCAGACGGACATTATGGTCTGACCTCCTATGATCTCGATCGCACCAGCTACATCCTTTCCTTCGGAGCCGACCTGCTGAGTTCAGGCGTTCCCCTCTCTCGTTTCCTGAGGAAATGGGGAAGGATGCGGCGTGAAAGACCCGGCAGGACAAAGGTCGTTGTCATCGATCCAAGGTACTCCGTGACCGCTTCAAAATCGGATGAATGGATCCCCGCTCATCCAGGAACCGAGGGGGCCCTGGCCATGGCCATCGCCCATGTCATCATCGCTGAAGACCTTTATGACCATGCCTTCATCGGTCGCTGGTCAAATGGATTCGATGGTTATCGAAAATTGGCCCTCGAGCAATACAGCCCTGACCTTATCTCAAAGATCACCGGTATCCCTCCTGAAACGATCCGAAGGGTTGCAAGGGAATTTGCCAAAACCGGGCCCGGCCTTGCCATCAGAGGGAAGGAAGCCCTCTCAAGGCCGGACGGATCCTATATAAGCTATGCCATCTTCTGCCTAAACGCACTCGTGGGTAGTATTGACATCCCGGGCGGGATCATCTATCAGGAGGCCCCGAGCTACCGGGACATGGGCCCTGTGATTGAAGACAAGGCAACTCAAAGAGGCAGATCCCAACCAGGAATCGACCTCGGAGGGACGGAGCGGTTTTTGGGGACAAGGGCAGTAACCAACCGTGTCCCTGACTCCCTCATCGAAGGAAAGCCCTATCCCATCGAGATGGCCATCGGTTTTAACAGCAATTTCAATATGACTGCCCCCTCCTGCCATAGATGGGATCAGGCCTTAAAAAAACTTCCTTATTATGTCCATATCTCCCCTTTCATCAGCGAAATGGCCCTCTATGCAGATCTCGTTCTGCCCTCTACCACTTACCTCGAGGAATGGGGCTATGACCATCCTTCAGCGGGCGGCGGATTGGCTGAAATGAGGATCAAGCAACCTGCCATCCCTCCAAGGGGTGACGCACGGCCCGTGATCGATATGATCTTCGAGATGTCCAGGAGGATGAAAGGAGGGGTTGCCGGATCCTTCGCTGCGCTTGGAGGAAATTCTGAAGGCTTTGTCAAATTTCGGACGGGCCCACTCATCCCCTGGGAAGAACTCCTTAAAAAGGGGGTCTGGGTTGGAAGGGAGTACAGGTACCGGAAATATGACCGACTCTTCAGGACCCCCTCTAAGAAATTTGAATTCGAATCCGGAAACCTCAGATCCTTCCTATCCAAGACCGGGAATATAAAAAAGGGAGAAACGGATTTCTTGCCCCGCTCCGGGGAAATGAGATTTCTGGGAGAGAGTGAGAAGTACCCTCTTATCCTTCTCCCCTATCAGCCCTTATTGATGATGGGCAATGGGAGCCAAAATTATCCATGGGCCCAGGAGATCTATCTTCCCATGCAGGGGATGGGCTGGGACATTGTGATGGAGATCAACAGCAGAACCGCAGAGACCTTTCACCTCAGGAACGGACAGAGGGTATGGGCCGAATCTCCTTTTGGGAGGATCAGGGGAAGACTGAAGCTTTCCGAAGGGATTCATCCTGAGGTGCTGGCCATCCCCTCTGGCCAGGGACATTACGCCTATGGAAAGTGGCAGAAGGGAATTGGCGCCAATCCCAATGAGATCATCGGCGTCGATGACGACAGGGTAAGCGGACAGCCCTCCTCTCTCAACACGAGGGTGAAGGTCTATCCTGTTTAAAAAGGTCTGAACGATGACAAGATGGGCAATGGTGATCGATCTTGATAAATGTACGGGCTGCCAGGCGTGTACCATTGCCTGTAAGGTCGAGAACAATGTCCCCCACGGATCCCCGGAGGAGCAGAGGGGAAGAAGGGAGATATACTGGAACAAGGTCATTGCTGTGACCAATGGAAAGTATCCACACGTCCAGACGATGCTGATTCCAATGCCCTGCATGCACTGCGAACAGGCTCCCTGTGTCACGGTCTGTCCTGCAAAGGCAACCTACAGGCGTGAAGACGGAATCGTCATGCAGGACTTCAGAAAGTGCATCGGATGCAAATACTGTATGGTCGCCTGCCCCTATGGGGCAAGGAGTTTCAATAATAAAGAACAGGATGAAAAGGAATACCACCGTCAGGATTTACCCCCTGACCGGAAATCCTGGGGACAGTGGCCGTTTCCTACGAGGACCCATGGAGTGGTGGAGAAATGCACCTTCTGTTTCCACCGGATCGACAGGGGAATCAAAGAAGGAAAAAAGATAGGCAAAGAGGTAGTCCCTGCCTGTGTGGAGGAGTGTCCGTCAAACGCCCGGACCTTTGGAGATCTCGATGACCCCCAGGGTGAGGTATCCCGACTATTATCTTCAAGAGGCTGGACCAGGCTTCGGGAGGAACTGGATACAAAATGTAAAGTCTATTACCTCTTCAAGTGAGCGGTTCATGGTCAAGTTATCCTATACGACGATCGATTTCAAACCCCGGGGGTTTTATATCCTCAATGCCATTCTGGTGGCCCTGACAGTTGCGGGATTCATCTGTTTTGTGATCAGCTATATGGAAGGTCACCGTGTGTTCGGAATCAGTAACGCCGTTCCCTGGGGGATGGCCATTATCATCACGGTTTATCTCATCGGCCTCAGCGCCGGCTCCCTCATGCTTTCCTCACTCACTTATGTCTTCGGAAGGGAGGAGTACCGGCTGATCTCCAGGATCGCGGTTTTTTTAGCCGTGGTGTTGATCTTCGGCGCAATGGTTGGAATCTCCCTGGACCTGGGAAGACCAGAGAAGATGTGGCGGCTGTTCATGTTCTTTGTCGCAAACAATATGCGTTCGATGTTTGCGGTCAACGGAATTCTCTACGGAGGATATTTTGCTATCAGTTTCGTTTACCTCGGACTTATCTTTGCAGAAAAGATGAAGTTCATCAAAAAGATGGGGATCCTGGCCATGGTCTGGGCGGCAATGGTCCATATGGGAACAGGGGCGATCTTCGGTTTTGTTGCCGCCAGGCCCATCTTCTATTCACCCCTCAAACCCTTCGAATTTCTTGCGGCGGCCATGGCCTCCGGGCTGGCCCTGCTCATCATTGTGGTGATATTCGCATTTAAGCTTTCCAAAAGGGATTTTAAAAAAGAACCCTTCTTCTCACTGGGCAAACTGCTTCTGGGCCTGATCATAGCGCTTGCGGTCTTAGTCCTGATCGATAAATTAACCCATCTTTATTCACCCCATCGGGAACCGACCCTGTGGCTTCTGACCGGACCTTTTGCCTGGCTATTCTGGATATTTCAGGTTGGATGTGCCTATATCTTCCCCATCCTTTTATTGATCCATCCCCGGGTCAAAAAGACCGTTGGGGGCCTGCTGGTTGCATCATTTTTAGTCGTCACCGGTATCTTCTTTGAGAGATTTCTCGTGGTCATCCCCGGGACCGCTCATCCGATGCCTTTCTATCCCGGGCAGATTGAGGGGATCTGGGGAGAGGCAGGCTCTTTCCCCATAACACTCATCGAATTGCTGATGTGCCTTGGTATATTTTCACTGATGGGATTGTTCTTTATCCATGGCTGCAGAAATCTGGAGCTCTTACCCATCATTGAGAGAAGGGAGACGCCCCCTCCTCCAGAGACTGTGTCATAATTGCGACACAATCTCCCGGGGGAGAGAAATGAAAAGGCTTGAAGAAAATTGGATGCTGAGGAAGAGACAATGGGAAGTTTCCTGAGGCCAATCGCCATTCTGTTAGAGTTAACCCTATTGACAGCCATCCTTTACTCCCTTCTCGCAGGGATCAAATTTACCCTGTTCGATTTCGGAATGGATCACAAATACCACCGATTGATCAAGGTGACGCTCATCATCTTGGGGTGCCTGGTCTTCTCATTTCTCATTGCTCACCTGTTCACTTTCTACCCCCGTATCTCAGTGATGTTAAAAGAGTGAGGATGAGGCGATGGAATCTTCCGGACTTCGGTTTTGGTCATTTCAGGAGGTTTATCTCAGCAGGATATTCCTGCCCATTCTCATCGGTTCTTCAGTTCTTTTCATAGGGCTCGCTGCGCTTTTTGCCTTCTGTCTTTTCAGGCAGCATTACCGCCTGTGGCATCTCGGAAATCCTGAGAATAGATACGAACGGGTATGGAGCCGGCTCAGAACGGTCTTTACCGTAACGTTTCTTCATCTCCGTTTCTGGAAAGAGGGATACCCGGGGACCATGCATTTTCTGATCTTTTATGGAGCTCTTTTAATCCTGACAGGTAAAATCGTCAGGATCTTCTCCTACCCCATCGGTCTGACGAATCCGCCTCAGCCTCTCTTCTTGTATGCTTCTTTTCTCTCTGAGGCGGGAGGAGTCCTGCTCTTGATCGGCGGAGGGATGGCCATCCTCCGGAGATATATCATGAAGCCTTCCCGTCTGGAGACCAAACCGGACAGGACACTGGTCTTCATTTGGGGTTTTGTCCTTTTAATGACCGGCTATTTGATCAAGGGCTATCGGATCACTGCCCCTGGAGTGGCCGCTCCTCCTGATTGGCCTTACTGGGCTCCGATCAGTTATCCGATCTCCCGTCTCATGTTGATCCTCCCCACAGAGCCCTTGAACGAACTTTTTATCTGGCACCGCATTTTCATCCATGCCCTGCCGGTATTCATACTTTTTGCCTATGTCACGGTCAGCCACTCTCCCTTACAGCACCTGTTCCTCTCTCCCATCAATATTTTTTTCCGCTCCCTCAAACCAAAAGGTGGTCTTGCGCCCATTCCGAACTTTGATGAGGCGGAAACCTTCGGCGTGAGAGAGATCCCTGAATTTACCTGGAAGCAATTATTAGATCTTGAAGCCTGCACGAATTGCGGCCGATGCCAGGATGCGTGCCCTGCCCACCTGTCACAGAAACCCCTTTCCCCCAGGCGGGTCATCCAGAACCTCAAGGAGCACCTGTGGCGTGAGGGGCCGAAACTTCTCAACACTCCAGCGGAAAAACGCCAGCCCCGGGCTATCACGGAGACGACCGTCAGTGAAGACGAGCTCTGGGCCTGTACGTTCTGCCTCAACTGCCAAGAACAATGCCCTGTCTTCATCTCGGCCTATGACAAGATCATCGAGATGAGACGGTCCCTTGTCCTGATGGAATCGCGCTACCCCTCTGAGCTTCGTGACGTCTTCCGAAACATGGAGAGGAGAGGCAATCCCTGGGGAGCGGAGAGACATCTCAGGGATGATTGGGCTTCTGATCTCGGAGTGAAGACACTTCAGGAAGACCCTGAGGTCGAGCTTCTCTACTTTCCGGGCTGTTTTAAGGGGTATGACGACCGAAATAAAAAAGTGGCCATTTCCATGGTGAAAATCCTTCAACGGGCCGAAGTGAAATTCGGTATCCTCGGTAAGGAAGAAGGATGCTGTGGTGATCCGGCCCGCCGGATCGGAAATGAATATCTTTATAAGATGATGGTGGAGTCGAACATCGAAACCATGAACCGTTATCAGGTCAGGAGGATCCTGACCACCTGCCCCCACTGTTTCAATACCCTGAAGAACGAATATCCTCAGTTCGGAGGGACCTTTGAGGTCCTCCATCAGACAGAGTTTCTCTCCAGGCTTCTGAAGGAGAAACGGTTGAGTTTGAAAGGACTGGAGCCGGCCACGGTGACCTATCACGATTCCTGCTACCTCGGCCGTTACAACGGGATTTATGAAGAACCCCGAAAGATCCTTACCTCCATCCCGGGATTGAGACTCAGGGAGATGGAAAGATCCCGGGCAAAAAGTTTTTGCTGCGGAGGCGGAGGAGGAAGGATGTGGATGGAGGAGCACCTTGGAAAGCGAATCAATGAGATGCGAACGGATCAGGCCCTGGAGCAAAAAACCGATGTGATCGCCACAGCCTGCCCCTACTGCCTGACCATGTTAAGCGATGGGGTTAAAGCCAGGGGAGTCGAAGACCGGGTGAGGGTGCTCGATATTGCCGAACTTCTCGAGAAATCTCTCTCCGGAGAATCCAAAAAGAATTGAAAACCGCTCTCCTCTTATCTTATAAATAAATGGGGTTCAAAATATGCTCAAAAAGAAAGGGCTCGATCATGGATGAGATAATAGAGTTAAAGAAGATCGTTGGAGAGAAGAATGTGAAAACGGATCGGATCGAACGGCTCTGTCACTCCAGGGATATGTCAGTCCATGAGGGTATTCCCGATGCCATTGTCTTTGCCAGGACCACGGAGGAGGTTTCGAAAATCCTTAAGCTCGCTTATGACCGCAACCTCAAGATGATCCCCCGGGGTTCGGGGACAAGCACCACCGGAGCGGTGTTGCCCTGCTTCGGAGGAATCATCCTCGATGTGAGCCGGATGAACAGGATCAAAGAGATTCAGAAAAAGAACGGTTATGCGATTGTGGAACCCGGGGTCATCTGTCAGCAGTTAAATAATGACCTGGCCCCCACTCATTTCTTTCCTCCCGATCCTGGCAGTGCGACCATTGCCTCCATCGGTGGAATGGTCTCCACCAATGCGAGTGGCAATCGGGCGATCAAATACGGGGCGACCAAAGATTACATCATGGGACTGGAGGTCGTTCTATCGGATGGAAGGGTGATGAGAACGGGGTCGATCGTTCCCAAGACCTCTTCAGGCTATGACTTGGCCCATCTCTTCTGCCGGGCAGAAGGAACTCTGGGCGTGATCACGGAGATCACGTTAAAGATTCTCCCGATGCCGGAGTACATTGCCTTTGCCCAGGCCTGGTTCCCTTCGGTCGAGGGTGCCGGGAAAGCGGCTGAAGAGATCATCACCGCCGGAATTCCACTCTCTTCCTGCGAAATTCTGGACCGGCTCTCCATCGATGTGGTCAATAAGGCCATGGGCCTCAATATTCCGGATAATGTGGAGTGTATCCTTTTTATGGAGATTGACGGAAACAAACAGGCCGTTAAAGAGAACATCCAGAAGATCGATCGGATCTCAAAGGAATGCCGTGGCCTGGGCAATCAATGGGATGATGACCCGGCCAGACGCCTGAAGATGTGGGCAGGCCGTCAGGGTCTGGTCCCCTCCCTCTCAAAGATAAGAAGGGGTGCAAAGCTGATCCCCTTTGTAGAGGATTTTGGGGTTCCCATGTCCAGAATCCCGGAAACGATCCGAGAGCTTCAGAAGATCCGGGAAAAATACAATTTCCCCATTCCCATCTTCGGCCATATCGGTGATGGAAATCTCCATGCCACCCTGATCATCGATGCCAGGAAAAAGGAGGATTGGGAGAAGGTAAAGCCGATCGCTCAGGAGTTTATTGACCTTACCCTAAAATTCAAAGGGACCCTGACCGCAGAACATGGAATCGGAGTGGCCAAGGCCTCCTTTATCCATAAAGAACTGGGGCTAAGCCATGAGGTGATGAAAACGATCAAGAGGGCGCTGGACCCAAAGAATATTCTCAACCCGGGCAAATTGGGTTTTGACGACACCGTCAAAGATATCTTCGATCACTTTACCTATAAAGAATTTTTGGAGACCCCGGACCGGATTAAGAGTTTCGGCCCGGCGGTCGACAATGAGATCTTTGCCTGTATCAACTGCGGATTCTGCCGGGCCGGCTGTACGGTCTATGCCCGGACCGGGCTGGAATCGGAGAACGCCCGAGGCAGGGTTATCCAGGCTTACTACATGATGAAGGGCCAACTGGAGCCCTCCAAGGAGATGGCAGACAAATTCTACCTCTGCACCACCTGTCTCAACTGTAAGGCGACCTGCCCCGCAGGGGTAATGGTTTCAGAGATTGTGGAGGCAGGACGACGTAAACTGGTCGAGGCGGGATTCCTTCCCGACATTCATAAGACCCTGATGGAAAACCTCAAGACCACTGGAAATCCTTTCGGAGAACCCAAGGAGAAGCGGACCGACGTCTTTCCGTCCTCGTTTAGGCCCAGGAAGGGGCCGGTGGATGCCCTCTTCTTCCCCGGCTGCGTTGCCTCCTATCAGGATATCAATATCATCCCCAATATGATGGCTCTTCTTGATAAGGCCGGGATCTCCTATACCGCTCTGGGAAAGGATGAGAACTGCTGTGGATATATCTCCTATCTGGTGGGAACAGAAGAATTCAAGGAGGTGGGTCGAAAGAACCTCGAAGCCTTCTCAAGGATTCAGCCCAAACAGATCATCACCACATGTGCGGGTTGTTACAAGACGTTTAAGGAAATTTACCCCAAACACCTCCCTTTTCAAACGCCGGTTCTCCATGCGATCGAATACTTCAATCAGCTGGTTCAGGAGGGGAAGATTAAATTTAAGAACAGGGATTCAGTCAAGGTGGTCTACCATGACCCCTGCGATCTTGGCCGTCATCTCAACATCTTTGAGCCTCCGAGAGAACTGATTAAGAAGATTCCGGGAGTCACGCTTCTTGAATTCAAGAATAACCGCCTGCTTGCCAAATGCTGTGGAGGGGGGGGAGGATTGAAGGCCTTCAACACCGATCTCTCCGGCGAGATCGCCTATCAACGCATGCTTGAAGCTTTGGAGGTTGGCGCGGATATCGTCGTCTCAGCCTGTCCGGCCTGTAAGGCCAATCTCCAGCTTGGCGCTGCAAGGCTCCGCAAAGAAAAGAAAGGCCGTCTCAAAGTCATGGATATTACGGAGCTGGTAGGAGAAGCAATGGCTTAAAGGATTTATTTAAGGAAGTAGTCCTGCCAGATCTCTTCGATCCGGTCAACCCATTCCCTGAATTCATAAAGGAAATTCATTTCATCAAGATAATCCTCCAGTGAATGGGCAATGGTGGTCTCCATAAATCTCCGGCAGGTCTTTCTGAGATTCGGCCGCAGTTGATCACAACCGATGCTTTTCACAAGGCTTGAGACAGCAGGCAGGTTCTCAAAGGCGGTGCCGGAACGATCATAAAACCTTCCATGAATACACCGGAGGCACCTGTTCTTCCTTAACTCGATCGCCCGATCAATCTCCTCATCTACCGCCTGCTGGATCATCTTTCTTAAAGTGGACGCCCTCTCCCTATACCCCATTATCTTTGTCAACCTGATGATCTCTCTCTTCGTTTCCTCAATCGATCGTGAAATCTCATCCGTGAGGATACCAGGAGCGGAGGCCTGTTTTAACCGGTACAATCTGGTCTCCTGAATGACCAGCGTCCTGGCTCCCAGTTTCAGGACTCCTCTCAATTCCTTATCCATATGAAAAATCTCCCGGTGTGAAATATCTTCTCTTTTCTTCCGTTCAGAAACGTTTCCTTTAATCCAGTAATAAGTAAGAAATGACCTTCACTTTTAAACTGTAATTATCTTTTATGTAAAAATACCATGACCGGAGAATTTGTCAATCCTTCTTCCTGGAACCGAGATGTTACTCATCGTAATCTGTTTCAATTGAAAATGTCAGAAGAAGGTAATAGAATATTTGATTATGCGATTTCCTGTCGCCACCTTAGAACGAAAAAGAATTCCTCGGATCATCTTTTCCATCCAGCCCCGGGGGCCTTTGGATACCCGGAAAATTCTCCTTTTAATGAAAAAAGGTTATGAGATGGGCTTCTGGTGCTTTGATCTCCCCACCCTCAGGCATCTGGAATCATTCAGGGAGTTGAGGCAGACCGAAGCGGATGAAACGCTGATAGGCTTCGGTCACGTTGAGGCAGTCTCCGGAGTCTCCTTTCTGGGTAAACCCCTCCATCAGTTCGAATCGAAAGTCATCTCAACGATCATAAAAAATACCATCCCCCCTGATCTGGTTAAAAAACTATTCCCCGCTCATTCTCCCTGTGAAGTCCTCACGCAGAGGGAGATCGATCGCATGGCCTCCGATTCATACCATTTTGAAAAGGCCCTCTCCCCGTTTAACCCCGGAGAGTCCCCCTTTCTCATCGTAGGGGGAAAATATAGTGACTGGCTGCTGGCCTTAGGAAGGATCGATCTTCTGAAGGAGATGGTCTCGATGGCGAGGAAGAGAGGGTTCATCCCTATCTTCTCGGGTCAATGGTCTACCTTTGTTTTACCGAAGGCAAAGCCCCTCGAAGTGGCGGCCTATGCCATTCCCATCAATCAAAAAGGGAGCCTGTTCGATCTCGCTCAGGCATGTCCTATGATCAAGAGGTTTGAAAAGCCTATCATCAGCCTCAATCCATTAGCGGAGGGTAGCCTTTTAAAAAAATCAGAAGAGGCCTTATCCTTTCTTTTCAATGAGCTCAAGGTCTATTCAGCCATAATTGAGGTGGCTTCGCAAGAGGAAATGGGGGAGGTGATTCGGGGAGTGGTGAGGATCCCTTCCCTTATCCCCTTCCGAAAAACATAATGACGCCTGCGAAAAGGGGAATGGTGAGATTGTCATCCAGCGGGATGGGGAGGGCCTCGATCACCGTGGCGCCCAGTGCGGCAAGGCTTCCTGAAAAGCGGTCCAGGCCAGGATAAATCCAGACAATCAGAAGAGATGAGAAGAAAAAGGCGATTGACCCTTCAAGGCTTTTTTTAAAGAGGGGAATCTTCCCGAAACCTTTTCCTATGAGGGCTGCCGCCGTGTCAGAGAGGATGAGGATCAGCAGGCTTGCAACGGCAATCGGTCTGGGAAAGAGGAGGACGGTTAAGATGGAGGCAAAGAGAAAATAGGTTGAACCCATCAGGTTCGGACCCTCCTCCTCCCTGAGCACTCTTCCGAAAAAATATTTCTTGAATAGCGAAGCCATTCCTGGATGGAAATGGCGAAGAAGATCGACCGTAAGGTACAACAAAAAGAAAGGGATAAGGAAGGTCAGAACGGTTGACTCAGAGGTGAGGCCATACCCAATAGGAATGATCAGAGTGGCTAAATGAACAATCTTTCTTCTGATTTCAATCCCGGTAATCATTTCAGGTGTCCTTTATGTTTTACTGATGACTGATCACTGCCTTCTGTCCTTTATCTTCCCTCTTCTTTCGTCTCTCGTCTATCGTCTATCATCTTCCTTAGGCTCCGCATTTCTTCATCTGTAAGAGGTCTTACCTGGCCGGCGGGAAGGTTTCCCAGCCTGATCGGTCCGAATCCCACCCGTTTCAACTTGAGGACAGGATGGCCAATGGCTGAAAACATCCTCTTCACCAGATGGTTTCTCCCTTCTGTGACAGTGATCTGAACCCAGCTTTTTTTCTCCCTCTGTTGAAGGATTCGGGCAGAGGTAGCTTTTGCCTTACCGTCCTCGAGATTCACTCCCCTTTTCAACAGATCCAATTTCCTCCCATCCGGTATACCCTGCACCTTTGCCTGATAAGTCCTCGGGATTAAAAATCTGGGGTGAGAAAGTCGATAGGTCAGTTCCCCATCATTGGTGAGAAGGAGAAGCCCTTCCGCATCGAAATCGAGGCGTCCCAGGGGATAAAGCCTCCCTTTCATCCTTCCCAGGAGGTCCATCACCGTTGGTCTTCCCCTGGGGTCTTTAACCGTTGAAAGAAACCTTCTCGGTTTATTAAGAAGGAGAGTGATGGGAGGTTCAAAGCAGGTGATCCGCTTCCCGTCTATTTTGATGTGGTCTTTCTCCGGATCAGCCTTCGATCCCAATTGGATGGCCCTGCCATTCACTCTCACTCTTCCCTCAAGGATCATTCTCTCCGCCTCTCTCCTTGAGGCGATCCCGGCTCTGGCCAAAATTTTCTGCACCCTTTCGGAGGTCATCGAATTTCTCAATTTTCCGGTTCAGTAGAAAAAGAAGAAGTGGCCTCTTCTTTCGGAACCTCCTCTGGTAAGAGAGGGAGCTGAATCTCCTTGAGAGCGGGGAGATCGGCGAGCGAGCTGAGATTGAAGAGTTCGAGAAAAGTCTGGGTTGTTCCATAAACAATGGGCCTTCCGGGAATATCTTTCCTTCCCATCATTTTGATCAATCCTTTTTCCAGAAGGGTTCGAAGAACCCATCCTGAATCCACCCCTCGAATCTCCTCGATGGCGGACCGGATGACGGGTTGACGATAGGCAATGATTGCCAGCGTTTCCAGGGCGGATTGGCTCAATCTGACCGGCTTCGCCTTTTTGACCCGGTTGACCCATTCGGCATATCTGGGTTTTGTCCGGAACTGATATCCCCCCGCCACTTCCAGCAGTTCGATTCCCCTGGAACTCTCCTCCACCTCCTTTTGAATCCGATGGATCCCTCCCAGGATATCCTCCCTGCTCCATTCAGGAAGGGCCTCCAAAAGGACCTCCAGTTTTAATGGAGAATCCGAAACAAAAAAGATACTTTCCAGTATAGGCTTAATATCCAATTCACTCATGGGAAAAGCTCCGTTGCAGGATTAGGGATACTTCTCATATTTTATCATTTTGATATAAAAACATAAGTAAAAATAGGGGAAGTGTCTCTAAGGCTCATGAAATTCTATTTTTTGATTGGAAAGGATGGAAGCGACCGCATGCTTATAAAGCAACTGATCGGTTTCCCCCCGCAGGACAAGACAAAAATTATCAAAACTGATGACGGTTCCATCGAGCTTTCTGCCGCTGACCAGTTCGACCGTGACATGGCTCCGTTCTTTACGAATACGATTGAGAAATTGATCCTGGACATTGATCTGATTCTTCATCATGGTCTTTTACCCCCTTTCCTCTAAGAAAGACTTGACCTCCGATAATATTCTTTTCCGATCGGAGGATTCCTCATACCAGTGAACCTCAGGGTCAGCCTTAAACCATGTCCATTGTCGCCTGGCATAATGACGGGTATCCCTTTTCATCTGCCTGACCGCCTCCTCCCAACCGATCTGGTTGAATAGGAATTGAACCATCTGTTTATAACCCAAACTTCGCATCGGCTTCAATTCCGGGCCATAGCCCATGCGAAGCAAGCCCCTGACCTCTTCGAGCAACCCCCTCTCGATCATCCGGTCAACCCTTTCGTCGATCCGATAATATAGCTCCTTCCGGTCAGTTTCCAGACCGACCTTCAGGGTGAGATAAGGTCTTTCTCCAAAACGATGCTGTTCATGAAAAAAAGAGAGAGGAGTTCCTGTTGATTCAAAGACCTCAAGCGCTCTGATCACTCGAAAGAGATCATGGGGATGAATGTGTTGCGAAGTCTTCGGGTCAACCTCTTTCAATCTCTCGAAGAGAAAGCCTTTCCCTCTCTCCTCTGCCTCATGCTTCAATCTCTTTCTCACACCGGGATCCACAGGGGGACTGCGAAAGAGCCCCTGGGTGAGCGCCCTGATATAAAGTCCAGTACCTCCAGTAACGAAGACAGGCCTCCCTTCCTGATGCAGTTGATCCGCTGCCCTTCTTCCAAGGGTTCGATAGAGGGCGGCATTGAAAGGCTGGTCAGGGTTGACCAAATCGATCAGATGATGTTTGACCCTCCTCTGTTCCTCCGATGTGGGCTTGGCTGTACCGATGTCCATGAACCGATAGACCTGCATGGAATCGGCATTGATGATTTCTCCTCCCAGTTGCTCCGCCAGCGCGATGGCGGATTTAGACTTTCCCACCCCGGTTGGACCAAGAAGGATCACCATTCGAGGTCGGTCCATCTCCATCCATTCGGTCATACAAGTTGCATTTTAATGAATTCCCAGATAGACTTCAAGATAAAAGTCACTCTTCTGAAGGCCTGAGGGGATTCGCCTGTAAATTTTTCTTGAAATCCGGATTGGATTCTATTAGATTAACTAACGTGAGTTTACCACGTTAGAAACAGGAGATCCCTCTGTTTCGAATGAGAAGACGCCGGGGTTTTCTAACGGGATAAACTTTTTACACTCCATCCTCCTGAAACGATCAGCCCAGAAAACCGGATAAAGAGGAGCTAAAAATGCCCACAGCATTCTCTATCAACCCTCGGACCAACCCTGAAATGCGGAGCCTTTATCAAATCTCCTTAATTCCTCCACAGAACCATCTGGAGGATTACTTTCTCGGGGTGATGGCGACACTGTCTGAATACTTTCTGATTGGTTATTCGGCTCTGATTCTCCAGGATGCAAAAAAGGACTCCCTCCGTGTGGAGGCCCTCTATGGAGTAGGAAAAGAAAGCCATCCCCTCTCATGCTTCAGCCGGAAGGGAATCATCGGAGAAGTTCTCAAGTCTCGACAGCCCATGATCATCAAGAATTTAAACCAGGAGCCTCTTTATGAAGAGATGATGAAGGGTTCAAAACAGACTGATAAAATCCTGCCCCCTCTGCTCTGCATTCCTCTGACCGTGGGCAACGAATCCATCGGTGTCTTCAATATCAACCCCCTCTATGGATCCAGAGATGAATTTACGGAAGATTTCCATTTCCTCTCCGTTCTTTCTGCCCTGCTTTCCCCATCCATTAAAAATTATTGTTCCATGGGGGAGGAAACGCTTGCCCGACAACGTAAGACAAAATTAAAATCTTCCCTGCTGGAAGAAATATTGACCGAGAGATTGGCAGAGCTCCTAAACAGGATTGACCCCTATGTGGAGTCTAATAACGAGACGGGTCTTCTTGATGATATCATTAACCTCGTTGAGAAAATCCTGATCCGGTCCGCATTGCAAAAGGTCAATGGCGTCCAGACCGCTGCTTCTCAACTTCTGGGAATCAACCGAAACACCCTTCGAAAGAAAATGAAGGAATTGAAAATCAAATTCCGCTGAAAATCCTCTCCCCTTTGCTAAGGGGGTGATTGGGTGGATAAAGTATCAACAATCTTTTATCGATGTTGATCCAC
>CAZXMB010000033.1:0-5929 GCA_964641715.1 uncultured Syntrophaceae bacterium | reverse complement strand
GTGCTGGGAAATATCAGCCTTCCCTCCTTTTTCTTTGGAAGGCCTGAAGGGCTCCCCTCGAAAACAATTGATGAAATTGCCAGAGCGACCTTTCAGATGGCAAATCGGAAAATGGGTGGATTAATCGTTCTTCAGAAAGGAGAAAATCTCGAGGAGCTGATTCGTGAAAAAACGTTTCTGGATTCGGAGATCAATGAAGATATCCTGATCAGTATTTTTAATTCGCAATCTCCACTCCATGATGGCGCGGTCATCGTCCAGGGAGGTCGGATTCGATATGCGGCCGCCCTGCTTCCTCTTTCCGGATCCACCTCTTTCCCCAAAGAATGGGGAACCCGGCATCGTGCCGGAGTCGGCATCACCGAAGTCTCGGATGGAGAATGCATTATTATTTCAGAAGAGAGAGGGGAGGTCTTATTCGCCTCTCAGGGAAAGGTCGAAAAGAAAAAAGACCAGCAAGATTTAAAAAAGAGTCTTGCTGATTTGACCCCTTCCGGAGAGTCAAAAGATAAGGAAAGGACATGGCCTAAAAAATTCTTCGAGGATACCCCCACCAAAGCACTCTTTCTCTTCCTGGTGTGCCTCCTCTGGGCGCTTGTCATCGGTATCCGTCAGGGAGAAGTCAGCTTTAACATTCCCATTGAATACTACTCGATCCCCCAAAACTTAATCATCGGAAGTGAGCCGCCCAAAGAAGTCAATGTCCGCCTGAAGGGTTCACAGAGACTTCTCTCCTCCCTGAAGCCTGACCAGATCCGGATGCAGGTCGACCTGTCCAATGCCCGCAAAGGAACCAATCAGATTTCCCTTGCCGAGGCCAATATCACCGCCCATCCGGGGATAACGATCACCAACTTTTATCCCCGTAATATTAAAGTGCAACTCTCGTCAATTGATTCCAATAAAAAACCCTGATCCCTCTCAATTACAGATTGCCTCAACATGAGGATCATATTATTGAATTGGATATCTTAAACTTATTAAAATCTCGAAGATCTGTCCGGGTCTATCAGGATAAACCTGTCCCAAATGTGAGAAGACAGACCCTTGGGGACAATATGGTTCGATCCGGTCCCCTTTCTTTGATTAAAAAGATTTTTAGAAAGGGGCCAAGGGGACAAGGATTCAGGCGGTCAAGTGAAAATTTTAAAAAAGAGGCTTGAACCCCGAAACCCTCGAACCCTATTCACAGGAGAGAAGACCATGGATCATCAACTCATTCAAAGAGCGGCTGAGGACATCCTTCGGTCAAAAAAAACGATCGCCTTTACGGGCGCAGGAATCTCCGTGGAGAGCGGTATCCCGGATTTTCGCGGGGCTCAGGGCCTCTGGCAAAAATATGACCCGGAGGAATATGCCCATATTGAGGCCTTTTATTCGAATCCGGAGAAGGTCTGGCTCATGCTCAAGGATATGTTCTCTCTGATCCTTTCGGCCAGACCCAACCCTGCCCATATCGGGTTGGCTGAACTGGAAAGACTGGGGCTGCTCTCCTCAGTCATCACTCAAAATGTAGATGGCCTTCATCAGGCGGCAGGCAGTCAGAAGGTGATCGAATTTCATGGAAGCCACCGAACCCTTTCCTGCCTCAAATGTTCTAAATCGATCGATGGAACCGGCCTCAAAATGGAAGACCTCCCTGCCCGTTGCCCATTTTGCTCTTCTCTTCTGAAGCCTGATGTGGTCTTCTTTGGAGAGGCTATCCCCTGGAAAGCTCAGGCACTTTCCATCGAAGAGTCCAAGTCATGTGATGTCGTCCTCGTCATTGGAACATCTGCCGTCGTCTATCCGGCTGCATCCATCCCCATCATGGCAAAAGAGAGGGGGGCAACCGTTATCGAAATCAACATGGAACCCACACCCCTGACCCATCAGGTATCGAATTATCTTATTCTTGGCCCTGCGGGTGAAATCCTCCCGGCCATTGTTGAAGAAGTGAAAAGGAGAAAAGGCAGGAATATTGCAATCTCCCATTGAAGGTGATATGATTTTAAAAAGAGAAAATGGTCCATTCCTGCGAAGTCTGCCCATCCTATCCATTGACGAAAAGGGCCTCTGGAGCGGATGAATGCAGGGTGAACTCCGTTAGAAATTTTATAGGGGTCTAACCTCCAGAAAATTAATCCGAAATATTCCGCCGCTTTGGATCAGCGGAACATCATTTCTAACGGGGTGAAGGTTTTTATTTGAAAGAACAGCAAGTCGCAGAAACGACTCTTCGAGGAGAGGCGGCCGAAAAGGTCATTTTTGACGATCTTCAACTTGTGAACGCCCTTTTCGGCGCTCATAATGAAAATCTGAGGCGTATTGCCAGGACGATCGGTGTGAAGATCAATGCCAAAGGCAATGCGGTGACCATCCAGGGCGATGATCTGGATGTCCATTTGTCAAAGCGCGTCCTCGATGACCTTTATGCCCTCCTGAAAAAAGGCTACCCCCTCTTCCCAAATGATGTCGATTATGCCATCCGGATGATCTCCAATGACCAGAATGTCAACCTCGAAAACATCTTTCTCGATACCGTCTACATCTCTTCAAGAAAGAGGGTCATCACCCCGAAGAGCCTTGCTCAGAAGCGTTACATTGATGCCATCCGGAAACATGACCTGGTCATTGGCATTGGTCCTGCGGGGACAGGGAAGACCTATCTGGCCATGGCCATGGCGGTCGCCTTTTTAATGAAGCAAGAGGTGGAGAGGATCGTCCTCACCCGTCCGGCTGTGGAGGCGGGAGAAAAGCTGGGATTTCTTCCTGGAAATTTGTATGAAAAGGTAAACCCCTACCTCCGACCTCTTTACGATGCACTTCATGATATGATGGATTTTGACCGGGTCTCAAAATTGGTGGAAAAGGGAATCATCGAGGTCGCACCTCTGGCCTTTATGAGAGGAAGAACGCTCAATGATTCCTTTGTCATCCTCGATGAAGCCCAGAACACCGGCCCCGAGCAGATGAAGATGTTTCTCACTCGATTGGGGTTCAGCTCAAAGGCGGTCATCACAGGAGATATCACTCAGGTGGATCTTCCCGAAAACAAGGCATCCGGGCTTATCGAAATTCAGGACATTCTCAAGGGGATTGAGGGAATTGAATTCGTTTACTTCTCGGACAGGGATGTGGTCCGACATCCTCTGGTTCAGGACATTATCAAGGCTTATGAAAGAGTGGAAGGAAAGGGCCTTCGTTCAAAGCAGTAATTCCCTCTTTTACGACGAATGAAGAAACTGATTAAAAAATTCAACCGCCTTCCATGGCGTGGCCGGATCGATAACAGTACCCAAAGGGGATCATGGGCTGAGAGGATGAAATCCCCTTCTTCGCAAAAATGGCTTATCGGCATCGGGACGGCCTTCCTCCTCACCCTTCTCCTCCTCCCCACCCTACGCCTGCCCATCAAAGAATATAAGGCAGGGGATATTGCAACCAAGGAGATCAAATCAGCCCGGGATCTTCTGGTGGAAGATCAAAGGTCGACTCAGGAAAAACGCGTCGAAGCCGAAAGGACGGTTCTCTCCGTCTATGACTATGATCCTACCCTTCTGTCCGATACGGAAAATAGAATCCGATCCGCCTTCATCTCACTGGCCACCTCTTTCAAAGAGGGAGAAAAAGGACCTGATCAGAACGCCCAGAGGAAAAAGGAATGGGAATCTTCGCTCCGCCTTTCACTCCATCAAAGGGAATGGCAAATACTGGAAAAGGAGAAGTTTAACCCTGCCATTGGAGAAAGAATCCTGAAATTGATTGGACCTTTATTCATTAAGGGGATTGTCAGCGACAAGGATCTTCTCGATCCGGATGCCATGAGAGGAGTGGTGGTCCGAAATATCCAGACCCGCTCCGAAAGGAAGGATATCCCTCCCTTTAACTTTCTCGATTTTAAGGAAGCCAGGTTTAAACTCCGGTCAGAGGGGGATCACCTGTCCTCACTCTACGGGAAAGAGATGGGTGCGCTTGTTCTAAAGATTTCAGAACATTTCCTGCGGCCCAATCTCACCTTCAATAAGGACGAGACAGAAGGTAGAAAGATAGAGGCGAGGGAGAGGGTGAATCCTGTCTTTTTCCAGGTGAAAAGGGGAGAGGTGATCCTGAGGGGGGGTGAGCGTGTCCAGGAAGAACATGTCCTAAAAATCAAGGCCCTCAAAAAGGCACAGGAAAGGGGTCACATCCTCTCTATTCTGATTGGCCTGATCCTTTTAATCTTTCTCATCTTAGCCAGTCTTCATGAATTCTCGACAAAAAATATACGAAAGATCGCCCTCTCTCAAAAAGATCTCCTCTTTTTCTCCAGTACCCTGGTTGGGATCATCGGCTTCTTTAAACTCTTTCAGCTCATTACCGATATCCTGGGCGGGGAGTTTCTCTCCATTCCTTCTTCCTCCTACATCTACCTTTTCCCCATCGCATCAGGGGCCATGCTCATCCGCATCGTCATCAACTCAGAGGTGGCGATCGTCTTTGCCACTCTCACCAGTTATTTTTCAGCCTTTCTCATGGGAAACCAACTCTACCTCTTCATCTTCAGTTTTATAGGAAGTTTGATCGGTGCCCATCGGGTGGCAAGATGTGAACAGCGATCCATCCTCATCAAGGCGGGATTAGCAGTGGGGGGGATCAATATCCTAATGATCCTCTCCTATCACCTGATCTCCGGAACCCTCTTCAAGATGACCCTTCTTTCTGATATGACCATGGGGTTTTTGGCAGGACCCATTTCCTCCGTTCTGGTCCTGGGGATCGCTCCCGTCGTTGAAAGTTTATTCAGTTATACGACGGATATCAAACTGCTTGAGCTGGCCAATCTGGAAAACCCCATTCTTAAGGATCTGGTCCTCCAGGCACCCGGTACCTATCATCACAGCATTATTGTCGGAAGCCTGGCGGAGGAGGCGGCCAAATCGATTGCCGCCAATCCACTTCTGGCGAGGGTCAGTGCTTATTATCATGATATCGGGAAATTGAAAAAGCCTCTCTATTTCATTGAGAATGCCGGTGGAATGGAGAACAGACATGACCATCTTTCACCCTCCATGTCAAGCCTCATCCTCATCTCCCATGTGAAGGATGGTCTTGAACTGGCCCTTGAAAATCGCCTGGGAGACCGCATTGCCAATATTATCCGGCAACACCACGGAACGACTCTGATCTCCTACTTTTATCAAAAGGCGAAGGAAAAAGAGAATCCCGAGATGGATTCCATCGACGAGGGAGATTTTCGCTATCCCGGGCCCAAACCCCAGACCAAAGAAGCCGGGATTGTCATGCTGGCCGATGCGGTAGAGGCAGCTTCCCGAACCCTTTTGGAACCCACCCCTTCTCGAATCAAAGGTCTGGTTCAACGGATTACCAACAATATCTTCTTGGATGGACAACTTGAAGAGTGCGAATTGACTTTAAAGGATCTCCAGAAGATCGAAGAGGGTTTCAGCCGGATACTGACCGCCATCTTCCATCAGAGGATTGATTATCCTCTTTCCCCTGCCTCTGAATCTCAAAAAAAGAGAAATGATGAAGATCTGGATAAAAAACCAGCAAAAACTTATTCCCTTAGAATCAAAAAGGATAAGAAGAACGGCCCAAAAGATATTGGCCAACTTGGGACTGACTGATGCCGAGATCAGTATCCTGCTGGTCAATGACAGACAGATTCAGGAACTGAACCTCAGGTACCTCGGCCGGAATCAACCCACAAATGTCCTTTCCTTCTCCATGAGGGAGGGTGAGCTTTCATCACTTCATCCTCATCTCCTGGGTGATCTGGTCATCTCTGTGGAGATGGCAAAGCGCCAATCCAAAGGATCCGGCCTGAACCCGATGGAAATGGTCACCCTTCTGATGATTCACGGGATTCTTCATCTTCTCGGATACAACCATGAGGAGACCAGGAAGGGAGCCAGAGAAATGGCGATGAAGCAGAAAGAGCTCTTCC
>CAZXMB010000032.1:13458-21362 GCA_964641715.1 uncultured Syntrophaceae bacterium | reverse complement strand
ACTCTACGCTTTTAAGGAAGTGTCGAGTTTATTTAACTGGAGGCCACGATGAAAAAGTTTGACTACCTCAAGCCCAAAACCCTAGAGGAAGCCCTCTCCCTCTTAAATCAGTACGGTGAAAAGGCAAGACTGATCGCCGGCGGGACAGATGTTATGGTGATGATCAAACAGAAGGAGATATCACCCGATGTTCTCATCTCCCTCCATGAAATTCCGGGCCTGGATCAGATCGAGTACAATGGTTCTTTGAGGATTGGGCCAATGGTAACTCACCGGACCATCGAAAAATTGGAGTTGATCAGAAAGGATTTTTCTGCCCTATCCGATGCCGTGGATGTTCTTGGCTCTGTTCAGATTCGTAATGTGGCGACCATCGGTGGAAACATCTGCACCGCTGCCCCCTCTGCGGATACAGTGGCACCCCTTCTCGTCCTGGGTGCCCGGGTCAAATTAAAGAGTCCAAAGTCGGAAAGAACAATTTCCATTGATGAATTCTTCTCCGGGCCTGGCGAAACAATTTTGCAGAGGGGTGAAATCCTGACAGAGATCTCCATTCCGAAGCCTCTTCCCAATACGGGCTCAGCCTACTGGAAACATCAGAGAAGACAGGCGCTCGACCTCCCTATCCTTGGAGTTGCTGTCCTTCTTTCTCTTGATCGGTCAACGGTCACCTGCTCCGATATCCTCTGCACCACCTCCCCCATTTCAACCGTCCTGCACTCTCTTGAGGGTGATGAGGTGGTCTGTAAAGAAGTCCGAATCGCTTTGGGAGTCGCTGCCCCGACACCGATGAGGGCAATTCAGGCTGAAAACCTTTTAAGGGGAAAGAAAATCAGTGACGAACTCCTAGAGGAGGCCGCTGAAACAGCGGCCAAAGAAGCCCGTCCAAGGGATAGCATCCGGGGTGAGGCATGGTACCGGAGAGATATGGTGAGAGTCCTGGTAAGAAGAATGGTGATGAAATCAATTGAAAGGGTTCTGAGACCAGAGGAAACCGTATTTCCTGTGAGGTTATGGTAATTTTGATAATAACCGAATTCCAAGCACCAATAATCAAATAAGTTCCGATTACCAATGAACAAATTTAAGAATTGGTTATTGTTTGGTGATTGTAAATTGGTGATTGATTATTATTTGGAATTTGAGATTTGGTTATTGAAATTTAATTTATAGGAGAATTAAATGATGAAGCGAGCTATTAGTTTCACTTTGAATGGAGACCATGTGGAGTTAGAAGTTGAACCCCATCTCACCCTTTTGCAATTGCTAAGGGATAAATTGGAACTTACGGGAACAAAAGAAGGCTGCGGCATGGGGGAATGCGGTGCCTGCACAGTTCTTCTGGATGGGAAGGCAGTCAACTCCTGCATCCTCCCCGCTCAAGAAGTGGAAGGAAAGAGTGTGACCACTATTGAAGGATTAACCGACGCACAGGGCAATCTCCATCCCATTCAGAAGGCTTTTATCGAACACGGGGCGATCCAGTGTGGTTTCTGCACACCCGGGATGGTCCTCTCTGCCAAAGCCCTTCTTGATGAGAACCCGAAGCCCACAGACGAAGAGGTCCGAAACGGGATCGCTGGAAATATATGCCGGTGCACGGGTTATCTCCAAATCGTTGAGGCCATCAAATCAGTTAGCAAATAGTAACAACGAATAAATTCGAAATACGAAATCCGAAGCACGAAACAAACTCAAATGACCAAAATACAAAATTCGAAAAAATATGATTTGGAGGAACGCACACTTAAGTTTGCAAGAAGAGTTAGGGCTTTTGTAAAATTATTGCCGAAAATAATAGCTAACCTTGAAGATGGAAAACAACTGATTAAGGCATCTGGTTCTATTGGATCAAATTATATTGAGGCTAATGAAGCCCTAAGTAAAAAGGACTTTATCGTGAGGATAAAAATTTGTAGGAAAGAATCTAAAGAAAGTCGATATTGGTTGAAATTAATAGATACTGATGAGTCAGATCTGGAAAATGAGCGTAAGTTTTTAGAAAACGAAGCTTCAGAACTGACGAATATCTTTGGGGCAATTTTAAGAAAGAGCGAATAATGTTTATGAAATTTGGTCATTTGAATTTCGAATTTGTTTCGAATTTCGATATTCGAATTTCGAATTTTAGATAAAAGGGGGTTGTCATGGAAGAGTTCATTAATATCGGAAAACGGGTCCCCAAGATGGATGCGCAGGAGAAGGTCACGGGAAAGGCTGTCTATATCCATGATCTTAAGCTTCCCGGAATGCTCTATGGGAAGATTCTCTACAGTCCTCATCCCCATGCAAAAATATTAAATATCGATACCTCCCAGGCAGAAAGGCTTCCCGGGGTCAAGGCTGTCTTAACGGGTTATAACATCCCCCTCATTAAATTCGGTGTTTATAAGGACAACACCCCTCTCAAAGCAAAAAAAGTCTGCTCTTATCGAGACGAGGTGGCGGCTGTGGCGGCCATTGACCCTGAGATTGTTGAGGAGGCTCTCAATCTTATTAAAGTGGAATATGAAATTCTTCCTCCTGTCTTTGATCCTGAAGAGGCAATGAAAGAAGGAGCCATTTTGATCCATGAGGAACATGTGGGCGGAAAAGAGAAAAGGCCGACCAATGTTCTCAACCTTCCCTGGAAGCTTGTGGCTGGAGACGTGGAGGAGGCAAGAAAAAATTCAGCCTTTGTGGCAGAGGACCGTTTCAGAGTGACCTGGGTTACCCATTGTTGTATGGGAACGAGCGGATGTTTGGCCCTATTCGATCCGAAGAATAATCTGACGGTCTACACTAATACCCAGATCCCCTCCCTGGCTCAGAGAGATTATACCGAGGCCCTTTCAGCCATGGGACTCAAGAGTAAGAAAGTCCGGGTCATTAAAACCATGATTGGAGGCGGGTTTGGAAGCAAGCTCGATACCTATGCCTATGAATACATCGCCATCCTACTGGCCCAAAAGACCCGTAAACCCGTTAAGATCCTCTTCAACCGTGAAGAGGAATTCTTTGCCACCTCTCCCAGACAGCCTGCCATCATCGATATTGCCCAGGGGTGCACAAAGGACGGAAGGCTCACCTTTCGTGATATCAAAATGATTCTTGACAACGGGGCCTATACCTCCTGGGGAGCGACCACCCCTTCGGTGATGATGATGCCCATCTCCTCCCTCTACAAAGTCCCAAATGTCCGGTATGTGGCCAAATGCGTCTACACGAATAATACTTACTCTCAGGCCATGAGGGGATATGGAAATCCCCAGGCTACCTTTGCCATTGATTCCCAGATTGACATCCTTGCGGAGATGGCAGGGATCGATCCTCTTGATTTCAGGTTGAGAAATGCCAATACCCCGGGTGAAGTGACCCCTCAGAACTTCAGGATCAATACCTGTGGCCTGAAAGAGTGTATTGATGCCGTCGCCCAGAAATTGGATTGGCGGCAGAACCGTGGAAGAAGAGACGGAAGAGGAATCGGGATGGCTTCGATGATCCATGTGGGGGGTGGTGCCAGGGTCTATAAATCGGATGGTTGCGGAACAATCATCAAGATCGATGACTTTGGGACAGTCAATGTGATCACTGGAGCCACGGATATGGGCCAGGGATCTGATACTGTGATTGCCCAGATCGTCGCCGAAGAGCTCGGAGTGAGAATTGAGGATATCGTCATCACCCATACCGATACTGATATCTGTCCCTGGGATGTGGGTGCCCATGCGAGCCGGACAACCTTTGTTGCCGGGAACTCAGCCAGAGGTGCTGCCAAAAAAGTTAAGGAACAGCTTCTTGAAGTGGCTGCCAAATCTCTTGGCGAATCCCCTGAAAATTTAGATATCCGGGACCGGACGGTCTATTCCAAGACCGACCCTGAGAAGAAATCCCCTCTGGGAAAGATATTGAGGGCCGGTCATTATACAGCGGGCGGGAACATGGTGATGGCAGAGCATTTCTATGATCCCAATAATGAAAATCTGGATAGAGAATTCAAGGGAAACCTCTCGGTCACCTATGCCTATGGGACCCATGGTGTTGAAGTGGAGGTTGACAAAGAGACCGGTCAGGTCAAGATCCTCAAATATGTTGCTGCCCATGATGTGGGAAGGGCGATCAATCCCATGCTCCTCGAAGGTCAGGTCTATGGAGGGGCGACCATGGGAATTGGCTACGCCCTGACCGAAAGGCTCATCTTGGAGAAGGGTAAGGTGATGAACCCGAACTTCCTCGACTATAAGATTCTCACGGCTAAGGATGTTCCCAACATCGAAGCAGTCGTCATTGAAACGAATGATCCCTTCGGGCCTTTTGGCGCAAAAGGAATCGGGGAACCCGGATTGGTACCAACCGCACCGGCCATTGCCAATGCTATCTACGATGCCGTGGGAGTGAGGATCAAAGACCTTCCCATCACTCCGGAGAAGGTATTGTCAGCGTTAAAAGAAAAGAGGAAGTAACTACTCAATTGGAATATTGGAATAATGGAATAGTGGCAAGAAAAAGTGGACCGAAAAAATATCAATAGAGGTTTTAAGAGGCTTCGGGTATGGCAGGATTCAGTTTCCCTTTATATAATGGCTTGCAAAATATTTTCTAATTTCCCATTCGAACTTAAGAAAGTCGCTGGTAATGGCATTGATGCCGCTCATAGTATATCGAGAAACATTTCAGAAGGTTATTGCCGCCGGACCCTTAAAGAGTACTTGAACTATCTGAATTTTGCTCTCGGCTCGTGTGGAGAATTTCATTCATGTTACGATAGCTTTCGACAAGCCGGGCAAATGACGCAGGGAGAATACGAACAAATGGATCAACTCCATTATAAGGTTGAAAATGAATTACTCAAATTAATGGAATCTCTTCAGAAAAAGCAGAAGTTCGGAGATTGGAAAGATATTTTTGAAAGCAAATGAAAACGTCATGATGGTTATCCGATTATAGCATTATTCTATTATTTTCCGGTCCCATCATTCCAATATTCCAATATTCCATCGTTCCATCATCCCTTTTGGTTGATTAGTGCAAAATTGTCACTTTCTGAGTAAATTTTTCAAAAATTATCCACTTTTAATCTGCTCCATCCTTTCCCGCCCGTATCTGAAAATTATTTTAAAACTTTAAAAATCTTTAAAAAACAATAAGATATGAATAAAAAGTGATTTATTATGAAAATTTTGAGCATTTTGGAATAAAATTTGCTTTTTTAATCATATTAATTTTTCTCAGCCAATATTTTCTATCAGGGCTTTTCTATGAAATCAAGGGAAAAGGAAACTGAATCACTTAATCGAAAAACATTTAAAAAATCGACCAAAAATAAGGAAGCAAAAATAAAAAATTTATATCAGGGAAATGGAGATGCTTCCCTCATAGATACAAACCAAGAAATCAATGGTGCCTATACCATTAATCAGGAGATCACCGAACATAAGCGTTCAGAGGAGGAGATAAAACGATTAGCCCAAGAGAATGCGATTATGGCCGAAATTGGCCGGATCATCAGCTCAACATTGGAAATCGAAGAGGTTTACGAGCGGTTTGCCGAGGAAGTCAGGAAGATCATCCCATTTGACAGGCTTGCTATCAACACCATAAATCCGGATAACCGCACGATCACGGTTGCTTACGCCATAGGAATTGAAATTCCTGAGCGACGTCAGGGAGACGTGGTTTCCTTAGAGGGCACACTGACCGAAGAAATTTTGCGAACCAGATCAAAAGTGATCGTTCAGATGGAAAATGAAACTGAGCTGGAAGAACGTTTTCCAAGTCTCTTACCTTCTTTTCGGGTTGGGTTCCGTTCATTTATGTCAGTTCCTCTGATCTCAAAAGATCGGGTGATCGGGGTTCTCCATTTTCGATCGGTCAAGCTCAATGCCTATTCCGAAATGGATCTCCGGCTTGCTGAAGGAGTGGGCAATCAGATTGCAGGCAACATCGCCAATGCGCAATTATTCACAGACTACAGGCGAACAGCGGAGATGCTAAGGGAGAGCGAGGAACGGTATCGAACTCTGGTGGAGGAGAGTTTTGATGGGATCTTTATTCAAAGGGGATTAAAGATCATCTTTGCCAATCACCGGCTTCATGAGATGCTCGGTTACAGGGAAGGCGAATTAGAAGGCCTTGACCACTGGCTCGTCTATCACCCTGACTACCAGGGTCTGACACGGGAAAGAGCGCAGGCACGAATGCGGGGGGAGCCAGTCCCCTCACAATATGAAGTCAAGCTACTCCGGAAGGATGGATCTTCTTTTGATGGAGAGATCAATGCTAAAGTAATCGGTTTTTCAGGAGAGCCAGGAATTCAAGTCTGGGTCAGGGACATCACGGAACGAAAGCAAGCTGAGGAAATACTTCGGACTGAGAGAGAAAGGTTTCGGTCTTTATCGGAAAATGCCCCTTTTGGAATGGCGATGGTCGACAAGAATGGCACCTTCAAATATATTAACCCCAGATTCAGGGAATTGTTTGGATACGATCTCAACGATGTCCCCGATGGAAGAACCTGGTTCAGAAAGGCTTATCCTGATCGCGATTACAGGCATCAGGTTATCTCTGCCTGGCTGAATGACTTGACCTCTTCGGTGTCAGGGGAAAAGAGGCCCAGAGTATTTACAGTCAGATGTAAAGACGGATCCGAAAAGATTATTAATTTCATTCCTGTCCAATTGGAAACAGGCGAAAACCTGATGACCTGTGATGATATCACCGGCCTCAAACAGGCGGAAGAGGCGCTCCGCCGGACCGAAGAACAGCTCAGGCAGTCACAGAAGATGGAGGCCATCGGAAGGCTTGGCGGAGGGATTGCCCATGACTTCAACAACCTTCTCACCGTTATTAAAGGTTATGGGCAAATCTCTCTCCTCGAACTGAAAAAAGATGATCCTTTGAGAGGCAATATTGAAGAGATTCAAAAAGCCGCAGAGCGAGCCGCAAACCTCACCCGCCAACTCCTGGCATTCAGCCGGCGCCAGATCCTGGACTTTAAAGTCCTTAATCTGAATCTCCTCCTCCAGGACCTGGACAAGATGCTCCGTCGTATCCTCGGTGAGGATATTGAACTGGTTTACGCCCTGGCGGAAGATCTGCAAAAGATCAAAACCGATCCCGGTCAAGTTGAGCAGGTGATCCTCAATCTCGCAGTCAATGCAAGGGATGCAATGCCCTCTGGCGGAAAGCTCATTATCGAGACAGCCAATGTGGAGTTGGACAACACCTATGCAAGCACCCATATCGGTGTGACCCCCGGTCGCTATGTCAGGCTTTCCATGAGTGACACAGGGCTCGGGATGACCCCGGAAGTCAGGGATCGGGTCTTTGAACCTTTCTTTACCACGAAAGAAAAAGGCAGAGGAACAGGATTGGGATTATCTACGGTTTACGGAATTGTCAAACAGAGCGGCGGAAATATCTGGGTTTACAGCGAACCCGGCATAGGAACAACCTTTAAAATTTACCTTCCCGGAGTGGATGAAAAAGAAGATGTCCTTCAACAAAAAAGAGAGGATATTCCTCTGTCCAGGGGAACAGAAACCATTCTGCTTGCGGAAGATGAACCATCCCTTCGTGACCTGGCTTCTCGAATTCTTCGTGACCTGGGATATGACCTGCTCATTGCGGCGAATGGCGAGGAGGCTATTCAAATCGCCCAAGAACAATCCGAAAAGGAAATCCATCTCCTGCTCACTGATGTGGTTATGCCCCGAATGGGCGGTAAAGAGCTTGCCGACAGGTTAAAGATTTCAAGACCGAAAATGAAGGTCCTCTTCGCATCGGGCTATACGGATGATACGATTGTCCATCACGGGGTGCTCGAGCGTGGCATCAATTACATTCAGAAACCCTTCACGCCCGACACCCTGGCACGAACGGTCCGTCAGGTGCTGGACCGATGAACCAGGATGGGGAGATAGGGA
>CAZXMB010000032.1:8460-13358 GCA_964641715.1 uncultured Syntrophaceae bacterium | reverse complement strand
GAGATAGGGAGATAATTTATTTTGATTGGAGAGAAATTATGAAAGAAGTCATGACGCCTCGTGAAGCAGCGGAATACCTGAGCATCCATGTCAGAACCATCTACCGTCTGGCCAAACACGGGGAGATCCCAGGCCGTAAGGTAGGTGGAAGCTGGAGATTCAAAAAGGAGGCTTTGGATTTATGGCTTTCGGGTAGAGAAAATCCATTCCTGAAGGGAAAAGGATGAGATGGAAAATAGAATTCTTGTGGTTGATGATGAGAGGGAGATCAGGGAATTCCTTTTCAAGGCCCTGACCCGCTTCGGGGGGTTCCAGGTCGAACTGGCTGAAAATGGAGAGGAAGCCCTGAAAAAAATTGCCCAGGAGAAATTCGATCTGGTCATGACCGACCTCAAGATGCCGGTCATGGATGGCCTTCAGTTGGTGACCGAAATCGGTAAATCAAGACCTGAGATTCTAACAGTCCTGATGACAGGCCACGGGACCATTGATTCAGCATTGGAAGCGATGAAACAAGGGGCAAGCGACTATCTTTTAAAACCTCTGAACCTGGAAGAGATCATTCTCCGTCTCAAAAAGGTCCTTGAGGAAAAACAGCGCTTTGTCCGTCTTAAGGACTTTGCAGACCAGCTGGAAAAGGCAAATCAGGAGCTACGGAGAATCGATGCCATCAAATCAGAATTTGTCTCGGTTGCCTCCCATGAGTTGAGGACTCCCCTCTCAGCCATTAAGAATGCCATTCAGTTGGTCCTTCAGGGAAAGACAGGAGCCATCAATGAAAATCAGTCGAAATTCCTCTCTATGGCGGATAGAAATATTAACCGCCTGACCAATATCCTCAATGACCTGCTCAATCTCTCCCGGATCGAGTCAGGAAAAATAAAAATGGACTTTAAGGATGTGGAATTAAAAGCCATCATCGAATCAACCGCGTGCTCTTTGAGGCCTCAGGCGGATGGGAAATCCGTCCGGATCGAAGTCGAAGAACCGGGAAACCTTCCTCTCGTCTATGCGGATCAGGAAAAAGTGGAACAGATCCTCACCAATCTCATCGGCAACGCCATCAAATTTACCCCGGAGGGTGGCCGAATCCTGATCACCGCAAAATTGATTCATCGAGATGAAGGAGAGAAACAGAGTGACCGGATCGCCATCTCTGTCAAAGACACAGGCATCGGTATCCCTCCGGAACAGCTGGAGGCAATCTTTGAAAAGTTTTTTCAGGTCGAAGATTCGCTCCACCGGTCAGCGGGTGGAACGGGATTGGGCCTGGCTATTACAAAGGGTTTGGTGGAGGCCCATCAGGGAAAGATCTGGGCAGAGAGTGAGGTGGGAAAAGGGAGCACCTTCACCTTCACCCTGCCTGTCTCCGAAGGAGAAAGGAGGGATGCCAACTTCCGGTTCGTCCTGGACAGAGAGTTTCGCCGGGCACAGGAAAGCCAATCTCCTCTTAGCCTCTTTCTGATCGAGCTGCTGGATCAGGGGGAGAGAACGGAGGAGGTCTTACTGGACCAGTTAGAAGCCAAGATAAAACAATGTCTCTGCAGAAAGGCGGATATTTTATTGAGAAGGAAGCAGGAGAAGGTATTGGCCGCATTTTGCGAAGCGGATCTCAGAGGGGCTCAGGCGATTCGCCAGCGGATTGAGGAGGATCTTCAAAAAAATCCCCTCAGGAATCTTAATCAGTCCATCGCAGTTAAGATCGGAACAGCCACCTACCCTGAGGAGACCCTCACAAAGCGAGAGCTCTTTAAGAAAGCGAAAGAAAATTTAAGGGGGCCAAAATGAATAAGAAGAGAATCTTACTGGTTGATGACGAGCTGGATCTGGTGGAAACCGTGCGTTTCTCACTGGAACTCGAAGGGTATGATGTCCTGGTCTCTCATAATGGCGAAGATGCCCTGAATCAGGCACGAAAGGAAAATCCGGATTTGATCCTTCTTGACCTCATGCTTCCCAAACTGGATGGGTACAAGGTTTGCAGGCTATTAAAATTTGATGAGAGATACAAACACATCCCTATCCTCATGTTGACCGCCAAGACCCAGGAAAAGGATAAACTTCTTGGAAAAGAGACAGGGGCCGATGAGTATATCACCAAACCCTTTGAGATGGATGAGCTGATGAGGAAGGTGAAGTCGTATCTGAGTAAAACATAATTAGAAGGGGTCAAAGGGTTTAACCTATGCCTGCCTTTAAATACAGAGTGAGAGACCGTTCGGGAAAAGCGGTGGAGGGTACAATTGAGGCTCCTACGCTTCAGTTAGCCGGAGACCAGCTCCATCACCTCGGATACCTCCCCATTGTCATTGAAGAGGTAAAGGAGGCGGTCTCTCTCAACCTATCCGATTTATGGAGCCGGTTTCAGAAGGTTCGCCTGGAGGAGATCGTCCTTTTCAGCCAGCAATTCTCCACTCTCTACAAGGCCGGGGTGCCCCTGCTCTCCGGCCTCTTCAGCCTGAAAGAGCAGACAGAAAATAAGAAGCTCAAGCAAGTCTTGGAGCAGATGCACGGGGAGATTGAGGGAGGGAGTACCCTTTTCTCAGCCATGTCAAGACATCCCCGGGTATTCCCAAACGTTTATACCAATATGATTCGGGCAGGGGAAACCTCCGGAAGATTGGGCGAATCGCTCGACCGGTTCATCACCCTTGCGGAGCGGGAAATCAGGACCCGCCAAAGGGTGAGAGAGGCCACCCGGTATCCCAAGATTGTCACCCTTGCGCTGGTCATTGCATTTGGCGTCTTAATTTACTTTGTGATTCCAAGATTTGCGATGACTTTTGCCCAATTCAAGACCCCCCTGCCCTTACCGACCCGCATCATGATCCGGATCAATGAGATCTTCCATACCTACTGGTATCTCGTGATGATAGGGGTTTTCGGAATCCCGGTGGCTCTGAAACGCTCTGTTAAAACCGAAAAGGGAAAACAGATGTGGGATAAGATCAAAGGGAGAATTCCGGTCTTTGGTTCACTCTTCTTAAAGATCGCTTTATCCAAATTCGCCTATACGTTTGTCATGCTTTACAAGAGCGGGATCCCCATCCTCCCGACGCTGGAGATCACTTCGACCACCGTGGATAACAGTCTTCTCTCCCAATCCATTGGAGGGATTCAGCAGAAGGTGAGAGAGGGGAAAGGTCTGGCCGATGCATTGCGCGAAAGCGGCCAGTTTACACCCCTTGTCATCCAGATGGTTTCCGTGGGAGAATCCTCCGGTACACTTGATGAGATGCTGATGAGAGTGAGTGAATATTATGATCTTGAAGTGGACAATCAAATCAAGAAACTCTCCGCTTATCTCGAACCCATGCTGACGGTTCTGATGGGGGTGGTGGTTTTATTTCTGGCACTGGCTGTATTCCTTCCCTGGTGGAATATGGCCTCTTTGTTTAGGTAATTGACAATGAACAATGAACGAAGGACGATGAACAATAAATCTCAAAATTTCGGATTTCGGAATTCGGATTTCGGATTTTTGATTCCGCATTCCGCAATCGGCAATCCGCAATCCGGGATGTCACTCATTGAACTCATCCTCGTCATGCTCATCATTGCAATCATTGCTGTGGTGGTCATCCCCAGGTTCGACTATGCCACATCGTCAAGGGCCTCAGTGGATGGGGCCGCTTATATGATCGCATCTGACATTCGATATGCTCAGGAATATGCCATGGCGAACCGGACTTCAAAGAGCGTCGTCTTCACCTCAGGTTCATCGGTCTACACATTCAATCCCTCCGGGGGTCTTGATCCTACCGGGCAACTTCCATCAGGAGTAACGATTGGAAATAATTTTACCATCACCTTTAATTCCCTCGGGGAACCAATAGTAGGAGGAGGTGGGTCAGTAGCTGTTTCCGGAGGGGGTCAGACAAAAACAATTAATGTGGTGGAATATACAGGCAAGGTAAATATCTTATAATTTCGGATTTCGGAATGTGGATTGCGGAATGAAAATCGGAAACCGGGGAGAACGTTATGGAAAAGAAAAATCTGAAAGAAAGAACAAAACAATTTGCTTTAAAAGTCATAAAAATTGCTGAAATGCTTCCGAAGGGGAGGACAGCGGAAATCCTCGGTAGGCAATTTATAAGTGCGGGCACTTCAGTTGGAGCTAATTATCGGGCTGCCTGTAGAGCCAGATCGACTGCAGATTTCATTTCAAAGATGGGCATTGTAGAAGAAGAGGCTGATGAGTCTATATATTGGATGGAACTTCTCATTGATTCCGGTCTAATTGAAAAGAATGAATTAATTTATCTTTTAAGCGAAGCTGATCAAATTTTAGCTATGACTGTTTCTTCAATTAAAACTGCAAGGAAAAGTAAAAAATGAATAGTTATTCCGAATTCTGCAATCCGCAATCCGCATTAGGGAACAAAGGTTTTACACTTATTGAGATTATCATTCTGATCGTTTTGGCAGGCATCCTATTGCCTGCGATCATCGTTCCTTTTGCTTCGAGTGTGAAAGGGAGCGGCAAACCGGAGATGGTCGCAACCGCCATGTCCCTCGGTCATCAGAAGACGGAAGAGTTGATGAAATTTAACTATGGCAACACAGCCCTGGACCCAATTGCCCTTACGCCATACGTTAACTCCGATATTTCCAGCTACCAGTGGCAATGGGAGATTATTTATGTGGACAATAATTTTAATACCTCTGCCATAGATGTAGGATACAAGAGGATTCTTGTTCGGGTAAAAGACCCTCAGGATGATACTTATGAAATTTATGCCGTGGCCACAAGGTTTCCGTAACCCAATAATCCCCCCTTACCCCCCTTTATTAAAGGGGGGGTGGAGGGGATTAAAGGGTTTCACACTGATTGAAATAGTCATTGTAATCGTCATCCTGTCCATTGTCTCAGCGATTACGATCTATTTTCTGAC
>CAZXMB010000032.1:2444-8360 GCA_964641715.1 uncultured Syntrophaceae bacterium | reverse complement strand
TCATTGTAATCGTCATCCTGTCCATTGTCTCAGCGATTACGATCTATTTTCTGACGAGCAGTGTCCGAACCTATGTGATGATGGTCAACCAGAAGACCCTTCTGGATGAGGGGAAATTGGCACTGGAACGGATGTGCAGGGATATACGGGATGCTAATAGCATCACGTTGCCAGTTGCAGGAGGTTCAGCCAGCTTGATCACATTTACAAGAACCCATGCAACAGCTCAGGACAGCACCTCTGAAAATATCACCTTTCAGTTGGCAGGAACCGATCTCCAGAAGGTAAAGACTTCACCTGCGGCTGTCAGCAACCTGGCTGAAAATGTCTCTTCGTTTGTGGTGACACGGGGCGCAACAGAGGACGAAATTAAATTGGTCCTCACTCTTTCACTGGGGACAGGGGAAAACATTACCCTTCAGACCAAGGTCTATCCCAAAAATTTGCCGGAGAATTCTAACACTAAAAACTTCTTCCAAAACTGGCAGGAGGAGTTGAGCAGTTGAAGAAAATAGTGGTAAACAATAATCCCCCTTCATCCTCCTTTAAAAAAGGAGGAATGATTACCCCTCCCTTTAATAAAGAGAGGTTGGGAGGGATTTTTACTCTCAAGAACTCCAGAGGACTCTCTGTCCTCTTCTTAATCATCGCGATGCTCCTGCTGGTCACGATCGGTTATGTCCTCACGTACCTCATCCCTACCAAACATAAATCGGTCAGATTCCCCATCTACTCCAATCAGGCTTTCTTCATCGCTCAATCCGGGGTGGAGTATGCTGTTCGTTATGCCTCAGATCGAGGTTGGAGAGGGACAACGGATGGCGTTCCCTCCCGTTTAGACATCGATCGTTTGAACGACGCTGGAAATAATCAACGGAATCTCGGGAATGGAAGGTTCACCATCAATTACGATCCTGCAACTAACGTGCTGACCTCTACCGGTGAGATCACCAATTCTACCGAAAGAAGAGTTGTTTCCGCTTCTAATTTCACTCAATTCCTCAGGCTGACCTTCGACCCTGCTTCACCTGTTCCCTGCTGGGCTCTTGGAACCAGAAGGGCTCGATTTTACCTCACCAATGTGAGAAATACGAATGTTGTGCTTCGGTCTTTTTCCGCCTCCTGGACACAGACAGGGGTACCAAGGAGGATAACAAGGGTTGATATGAATGGAGTTCGGAAATATGCAGGGGTTTATTTCAATGGAGGTGCTCCTCAAAATTTAAATCGTCCAATTGGAAACCCAAGTCAGACCATTATCCCGAATCAGGTGATCAATGTATTAGTTTATTGGAACGCCAATATTGCAAATGGAGCTAACATCATTATTATTTTTTATACAGGCTTATTGGGAACAGGAGATTCTTACACCTTCAATCTCGATTCCGCTGGCAATAGATTGCCGAGTTGCTGATTTTGAATTTGGATCTCGGAATGGGGATTGTGGAATTTAGGAATTAAAGATGTCAGAGATCATCGGTTTGGACATTGGTTCTCATTCCATTAAATTAATAGGGTTTAAAAAGACCTCCGAAGGGCTTTTCCTGACCCGTATAGGAGTGAAGGAAATCCCATATGGAAAGGACCGGGAAGAGATCAAATCAACCGCTGAAACCCTCAAAGCCCTGATTGGGGAAGCGGGGCTTAAGACTAAAAAAATAAGGCTTACGGTTGCTGGCTCAGGATATCATGTCAGGAGGATGACCATGCCTTCCATCCCTGAGAAAGAACTCAGGGAAGCCATCCGCTGGGAAATAAAGGAGCAACTTCCCTTCCCTGTTGAAACCGCCCGGATCGATTTCGATATTCTCGGCGAATTCGTCGAAGAAAATGTTAAAAAATTGGATTTGATGGTCATTGCCTGTCCGGATCAGCTCGTTGAAAAAACCCTTTCCATGGTGAGAGATGCAGGGCTTGAGCCTGTTCACGTCGGTGTGGCCCCTGTTGCTCTCTGGAATGGCCTGTTGAAATGGGACCGGATCAAAAAGGAAGAGACGGTTGCTGCCATCGATCTCGGTGCCGAAAAAACAAAACTCTACCTCTTCAGGGAGGGAATTCTTCACTTCACCCGGGAAATGACCCCCGCGGGAGCGGATATCACCCGGGCCCTGATGGACGGAGAACCCAATCTTACTTATGAAGAGGCTGAGAAGATAAAAAAGGAGGTGGGTTTTTCCTCACAATCCTCTCAGGAAAAAAGTGCCGGTCAACCGACGGATTTGTTGAAGATGACCTTTTTGATGAGGCCTGTCATTGAGAGATGGGCCGCAGAAATAGGACGCTCTCTTACCTATTATCAAAGCCAATTTAATATAGAACGAATTGACAGGGTTATCCTCACGGGTGGAGGAGCTCATCTGAAAAACCTTGTTTCTTATCTTGAAAGTGAGCTTCGAATCCCTGTCGAGCCTTTCAACCCCCTCGGTGAGGTTCTCTTTGATCCGAAGAAGATCGATTTATCCCTGTTAAACCAGGTGGGATCCTCCTTTGCCATCGCTACGGGTGTGGCACTTCCTGGACCCAGGAGGGTGGAGTTACTTCCTCCCAGGGAGCCCCTGTTGTCGAAAATTCAGGCTGTTAAGATGATCCCTCTTATTGCTCCGGTGATTGCGGCCATCCTCTTTATGTTGATCATCTGGTCAATGAGCTCCAGGGTCGCCGTTCTCCAGAAGGAAAGGGATGAAAAAGTTGGACGTGTAACAAAGCTCGAAACCCTGAAATCCACGCTCCTTCTTTTGAAGGAGAGAGAGAATAAGATGAGACAGGAGATCTCCCTCTTTCCGTCCCTGAGGGTCTTCCCAATTCCATACAGGAGAATATTGGGAGAAATCAGTCAGATAATCCCTGAAAATGTCACCCTCACCTCTCTTGAGATTCAACCAAAATCAAAACCGATCAGAAAGGCTTCTCGAACCTCAAAACCCCAGGAAGCCGAATCACAGGAAGATGACCGGGTAGTTCTCTATCTCAGCGGCATCGCTTTTGGAAACGACACCCAATGCCTTAACGCATTGGCTCAAATCATTGAACGCCTTGAGAGGTCTTCTCTCTTTAAAAATGTAAAACTCTTCTCGGCAGAGGAGAATAAATCCTATAACCGCTCGTCCGCTGAATTCGAGGTCCTATGTGATATTCAATCTGATCATCCACCCTCCCTCTCAAAGATCGGAGGAAATTTGGAGGGATTGAGGAAGGATAAACCATAACCTATGAAGTTGAAGAGCAGAGAAAAAATATTATTCGTCCTGGCCTGTATTGCCATTTCGGTTTTTATTTTTGACCGCATCTACTATACCCCCCAGAGCCGTAAAATTTCGAGTCTCCGGACAGAGATCAAGGCAACCGATTTAAAATTGCAGGAGTTAAACCTTATCCTCAAAGGGGTAGAAGCGGCTGAATCCGAAATCCTCCGTCTTGAAAAGGAATTGAAAGGCCTAAATGAACGGATTTTAAGAGGTGAGGAATTCAGGTTCTTTCTGAGGCATTTAGCAAAAGAGTGTAATTCCCCGCAGATGAAGATCATCTCTATTACTCCTCAGGAAGAGAGGATTCCCGTCCCGGAAGGGAAGAAAGGGAGCCCTCCTTTTGAGTTCAGGAAAGTATCGGTCCAGATGGTCTTCAACGCCACCTTTACCAAGTTAGGAACATACTTAAGGGGAATGGAGGAGCTCCCCTTTATCATTCATATCGAAAATCTTCAGGTGGAGCGAAACGAAGAACTCCAGCCTTATCTGAAGGTCACGATGGGGGTCATGATGTATGTCACTTCATCATGACAACGAGAAACAGAGAGAAGCTGAGATGAAAAAGATTCAAAAACTATTCCTGACTCTAACCGTGATAACCACTCTCTTTACGATTGAGATGATATGGATTGGACCGGGGGAGAGCCCCGGCCAGACCAAGGGGAAGACGCTCTTCCAGGGAACCTTAAGAGATCCTTTCTCATTACCTTCGGGAATCCGTCCTCTCTCGAAAGAGGGGACGGTTCAAGGGGTTAAGGGAGTTTCCGTCATACCGGACACTCCACCTGCTGAAACCCCTTTAAAGCTCAAAGCCATCTTAATCAGTGATCATATCCGGTTGGCCTCGATCGATCGAATGATTGTTTCGATCGGGGATTCCATCAGGGATGAGAAAGTCGTTGAGATTAAACCCGATCGTGTCATCCTTGAAAAGGGAGGGAAGAAGAGGACGATCCTCCTGGATCAGAGCCCTTTAAAATTAACGGTTGAAGAGAGATAACCCCCTTGGAGGTGTGGGAAGGAGGTAAGGGACGATGAAAATAAGAATCTTTTTTATATTTTTAATTTGTCTTCTCTGGGCAATGGGCTGTGCCACAACCCCTACCAAAGAGAGGCCGAAATTACCGGCTCAGGTGGCCGAGCCCCAAAAACCAGGTCCACCCCCTGAAGAGAGGTTGAAGGAACTGGTCATTCCCCAGAGGGAAGAAGCGAAGAAGATCCCTGAGAAACTTTACTCCTTTTATGCAAGGGATTTAAACGTTCAGGACATCCTCCTGGCCTTCTCCAGAGAGAGCGAATACAATATCGTGGTGGATCCTGAGTTGAGCGGTAAGGTGACCATCGACCTGAAACGGGTCACCCTGAAGGAAGCCCTGGAGGCTATCCTCACCCCTCTGGGATGGACCTATCATCTCGAAGGAAGGTTTATCAAAATCTTAAGGCCCCGGATGGAAACCCGTCTCTTCACGCTCAACTATATGGCCACCAAAAGAGGCGGGAAAAGGGAGATCTATGCCAGTACCGGTGGAGGTCTGCAGTCAGGGGTCATTGCAGGCCAGCAGGCCACTGCCCCCTCTTCCGGTGCCCGGACAGGCTATAGCGATCTGGTCAGCACGGATGAAATGGATCTATGGAAAGAGATTCAAAAAGGATTGGAAGCAATGATCTTTGGTTCAATTGAGGAGAAGCCCAAAGAACCACCCGAACGGCAGGAGTCGACGACAACCTGGACCAGAACGGACAGCAGGGGTAAGCGACTGATCACCAATAAATCGACTGGAGTCATTCTGGTCACCGACTATCCTCTCAATTTAAATAAGATTGCCTCCTATCTCGAAATGATGGAAGGGAGCTCCCAGAGACAGGTCACCATTCAGGCAAAGATCCTCGAGGTCATTCTCACGGATGAGCATAAGGAGGGAATCAACTGGAAGGTGATCGAGGGTCTCCCCCGGTCCATCAATCTGGCCTGGGGACTCACCGATAAGGCAGGGACAACAGGATATCCAGGAGGAACAGGCGGCTACCTGCTTGGAGACACCGCTACCGGAACGACGACCAGCACCCCCGGGCTCTTCAAGATCAAACCCTACGGAGGTATCCTTGCGGTGGGTGCGGGAGGAACGGAGGTGGCCCTCTCGGATATCATGCAGGCCATCTCTGAGTACGGAGATGTAAAGGTCCTCTCCAGCCCCACCATCTCCACCCTGAATAATCAGAAAGCGATCATCCGGGTTGGAAATCAGGATGTCTTCTTTATCACCGGAGCCGTAGCCACTCAGACCACGGTGACTCAGATCATCCAGCCCATGACCATTGATGTGGGAATTATTCTCGACGTGACCCCCCAAATTGCAGAAGATGGGACCGTCATGATGAATATTCATCCCAGCATTACGGAAAAAACCGGGGAGAAAGTCACTCCGGACGGTAAAACCACCTTCCCTCTGCTCAGTGTGCGGGAAACCGATACCACGGTGAGGGTGAAGGATAACCAGACCATCATCATCGCCGGACTGATGCAGGAGAAGACCGAAGAGTCTTATGTGGGTGTCCCTGTCTTGCAATCGATTCCGCTCCTGGGAGGGGCCTTCCGTTATAAGTCGGAAAAGAAAAGGAATTCCGAACTGGTGATTATGATCACCCCTACCCTCCAGATCGGAAAAAAGGT
>CAZXMB010000032.1:0-2344 GCA_964641715.1 uncultured Syntrophaceae bacterium | reverse complement strand
AGATGTATCTCGAATTTTACGGTTTAAAAGAAAAACCCTTCTCCTTAACCCCTGACCCTCAATTTCTCTTTTTGAGCGAGAGTCATCGGGCAGCAATGGATTATCTCCTTTACGGAATCCATCATCGGGAGGGGTTTATCGTCATCACCGGACAGATCGGGACAGGAAAGACGACCATCTGCCGCGCCATCCTCGAAAAACTGGACGAGAAGGTCAAAACCGCTGTCATCTTCAACTCATTTCTTACCGAAGAGGAATTGCTGGAATCGATCCTTCTCGATTTTGGATTTCCATCAAAAGGGAGATCGAGAAAGGAGCGGATTGATGCCCTTAATAAATTGCTGATCCACTATTTGACTCAGGGCAAGAATGCCGTGCTTATCATCGACGAGGCTCAAAACCTTTCTCCTCAAGTTCTGGAGCAGATCCGGATGCTCTCAAACTTAGAAACCGAAAAGGAGAAGATGCTTCAGATCGTATTATTGGGCCAACTGGAGCTGGATGAGAAACTCCGTTCCGATGAACTGAAACAGTTGAATCAGAGGATTGCCATCCGTCACCATCTCCGTCCGCTCACGCAAAAGGAGACGGAGTCCTATATCTACCAGCGACTGATGATCGCGGGCTCTCAGGGGGGAATCACCTTCTCAAAACCCGCCCTGAAGGAGATCTACCATTTTTCAAAGGGAACGCCGAGATTGATTAATCTTGTCTGTGACCGGGCCCTGTTGGGTGGTTTTGTCGGGGAGACCTCTCAGATTGACAGGGAGATCATCAAGAAGGCAAGAAAGGAGCTGGAAGGGGAGGAGTCTATCCCCTCTGCCGTTTTTTCAAATTACTTTCCTCCCCTTCGTATAGCTCTTCTGGGAATCCTGATTTTTCTGTTAACGGTCATGATCCTGCTCCATCAGGGCTATCTCCCCCCCCTTCAAGAAAAGATTCAGGGCCTCTACCTCCGGATATCAGGCCAGGCTCAAACCTCAGATCCTGTTCTGCCAGCGGATCAGAAAAAGACCGATGGGATTTACCGGAAAAACCCTTCAAGGGGATCTGAACTGTCTCCCGGGGAGGGTAAAAAATGAGTTTGATTATCGATGCCCTGAAGAAAGCCCAACAGCTCCGACGAAAAGGCGGGAAAGAAACTCCGTTTTTCTCAACTTCCGGTCCGGCAGGAAAAAGGGCTGTTAAACCATGGTGGGTGATAACGGGTGCGCTATGTTTGGGTCTTCTTATCTTCTTATTCGTCTTCTGGAGGTCTTTCTTCACGCCTCCCCCTCCCGCATTGAGTCAAAAGGTTTTAACCAAGGAGAAAAGACCTTCTTTTCCAAAAATTGAAAGGAGTTCACCTGGATCGCCAATCGAGATTCAAAAGGTTGAACCCGGTCAGGAACGAAAAGAATTATCCTCCTCCACACCATTGGAAAAAGAAGAATCGGTGAAAGAATTTTCCCTTGATAAGAAAGAGAGACAGCCCATTGCCGAACCCCCTGCCACGAAAAAGAAGGCCAAAAAAGTGGAGTTAGTCCGAAAGGATATCGCTCAGGAAAAACCTATTCCTCCGTCCCCATCTCCGAAAGAAAATTCTCAAACCTCCCTTGCCGGAGTGGAAGAAAAGGGCAAAAGGGAGCTCATCCTGAATTCCGAAATCCTCACCCACTTCAATTCAGGTGTCCAGTCCTATCAAAAAGGAGAGACCTTAAAGGCCATTGGGGCTTATCAGAAGGTAATTGAATTGAACCCCTTCTATGTGGAGGCCTATAACAATCTCGGAATTATCTATCAGGAGATAGGCGATCTCGAGAGTGCCCTCAGAAATTATCAGAAGGCCGTTGAAATCAATCCCGGATATGAAAAAGGCCTCAATAACCTCGGCATCCTCTTCTACCTCAGAGGAGAATATGAAAAAGCCAGTGAGGTTTTTCAGAAGGCCCTTTCAGTCAACCCCAATCACATCGAAAGTTACCTCCACCTCGGGACCCTCTATAAGAAACAGGGAAAACCGGAAAAGGCAATGGAGGCCTACCAGAAAGCACTTCACCTTAACCCCTTTTATGGGGAAGTCCATTATAACTTAGGGATTCTTTACGAGGAGATGAAAGACAGGGAATCGGCCATTCATCACTATCAACAATTTGTCCAGCTCTCTCAAAAATCATATCCGGATCTGGCATTAAAAGTTCAAAGGAGGATCATTCATCTGACGGAGTCAAAGCGCGGGAAAAAGGAATGAATAAAATACCCAATTACAAGATACTAATACAAACGCATTAAATCGTTTTACATGTAGCACAAGGCTTTAGCCTTGCTTAAAGCAACCCTGAAGGGTTGCCCTACAAAAGATATA
>CAZXMB010000031.1:15421-21468 GCA_964641715.1 uncultured Syntrophaceae bacterium | reverse complement strand
GTAAAGAGATTTCTGCCTTGAAAATAACGGCAGTTTCATTTAATGTCAAGTATCATTCTTTTTTACGGAGGACTTTTTCGATGGATTTGATCAAAGCGATTCGAGAAAGAAAGAGCATCAGGGCTTTTAAGCCTGATCTGATTCCAAGAGAAAGGGTTGAAGAGATCCTGAAGCTTTCGATTCTTTCACCCTCTGCCATCAATCTTCAACCCTGGGAATTCATTGTCGTCACCGGGGAAGAAAGAGAGAGGTTGAGCAGAAAACTGATCAAGGCTTATAAGGAAAAACAGATCTCCTGCAGTCCCGGAAATGTCAAACCCCTCCCCAAAACCCTTGCCAAAAGAGGGGCAAAAACCCTTGAGCTGATGCAGCCCTTCTTTGAAGAGATGGGAGTTGATTCCAATCAATTTATCAATGAAGGGAGTTGCCATTTCTACGGAGCCCCGGTGGCCATTTTACTCTGTCTCGATGACTCCTTACCCAATGGGCGTCTGGTGGATATTGGGCTGGCACTGGGATATTTGATCCTCTCCGCCCATGCCTCTGGGTTAGGCACCTGTCCAGTCGGTTTGATTACGGCCTACGAAGATGAGATCAAAGACCTCCTCAACATCCCGGAAAATAAAAAGGTGGTGGTCGGCTTGGCCTTAGGTTATCCGGATGAAAAAAGTCCCATTAATCGCTTCAAATCTTATAGAGATAGCTTAGAAACATTTGTCAGATGGATTGAATGAAAATCATACCACCCTACTCCGCATTCACCTCTTTTAAACATTAAATTCCTTAATTTTGAATCTGCACCTAAAATTGCGATCGCAATTTTAGGTGCAGAACCTTTTCATCTCACATGGCAGGCCACAAGTGAACCATTCGGCCTCCGCGTCAGGGGGGGTTCCTTTTGTTCACAAAGATCGATTCGAAGTGGACATCGGGTATGGAAACGGCACCCCGATGTCGGATTGATCGGGCCGGGGACATCTCCTTCGAGGAGGATTCGCTGTCTCTTCGTCAGCGGATCAATCGTTGGATTCGCCGATAATAGGGCTTCTGAATAGGGATGGATGGGATTTTCATAAATTACTTCTTGTTTTGCCCACTCCACGATCTTGCCGAGATACATCACTGCCACCCAATCAGAAATATACTCGATCAAATTCAAATCGTGGGAGATGAATAGGTAAGTGAGACCGAATTCCAATTGGAGGTCCTGAAGAAGATTGACAATCTGAGCCTGAATGGAAACATCGAGGCTTGAGACCGGTTCGTCAGCAATGACCAATTTGGGTTGAAGCGCAATGGCCCTGGCGATCCCGATCCTCTGACGCTGGCCACCACTGAACTGATGGGGGTAAAGGAATCTCTGTTCGGCCCTCAGACCCACCACCTTCATCAATTGGATCACCCTGTCTTCCAACTCCTCTCCCTTCTTTATTCCATGAATGATTAAGGGTTCGCCAATGATGGAATCCACCCTCTTCCTCGGATTGAGGGACGAATAGGGGTCCTGAAAGATGATCTGAATCTCTCTCCTGAGCTTTCGAAGCTCATCCGCTTCGAGGCCGAGGATATCCTTCCCCTCGAATTGAACTGCTCCCTCATCCGGATCCTCAAGCCTTAAAATGAGCCGGCCCAGTGTTGATTTTCCGCAACCGCTCTCCCCCACTAGGCCCAGCGTCTCGCCCTTTCTGATCGTGAGATCCACCCCATCCACTGCCTTGACCAGGGCAGGCCTTTTTGAAAAAAATCCCCTCCAGATGGGATAATATTTCTTTAAACCTTTGACTTCTACCAATGTTTCATCCATAAAGCCAGCACCTCACCTGATGGCCTGGTTCAATTTCAAGTAAACCGGGGGATTCCTCTTTGCACCTTCTAAACACCCGGGGGCAGCGATCCTGGAATTTACATCCAATGGGCAGTCCGAGAAGGTCCGGCACAAGCCCGGGAATCACCTGAAGCCTCTCTCTTCTTCCAGCCCCTCTCTTCTTCGGGATGGATTGGAAAAGCCCGATCGTATAGGGATGTTTCGGGTTTTTAAAAAGGGATAATACATCTCCATATTCAACGATATAACCTGCATACATCACCCCGACATACTGGGCCACTTCCGCCACCACTCCAAGGTTGTGTGTGATCAAAAGAATGGAGGAACCCACCCTTTCCTTTAATCGGTTGACCAGATCGAGAATTTGAGCCTGAATCGTCACATCGAGGGCAGTGGTCGGTTCATCGGCGATCATCAATTTGGGACGACAGGAGAGGGCCATCGCAATCATGACCCTCTGCCTCATCCCTCCGCTCATCTGATGGGGATACTCATTGACCCTCGATTCCGGAGATGGGATCCCCACCATGCGTAGCATCTCGATACTGCGTTCCCATGCCTCTCTGGATGAAACCTCCTGGTGGATTTGAATGGCCTCCGCAATTTGAAAACCTACTTTAAACACGGGATTGAGAGAGGTCATTGGTTCCTGAAAGATCATGGAGATTCGATTCCCCCTTATCCTTCTCATCTCCGACTCGGTGGCTTTAGCAAGATCGATCCCGTCAAAGAGTATCGATCCTTCAACGATCCGGCCGATCGGTTCCGGGATCAGACGCATGATGGAAAGGGCGGTCACTGTTTTCCCGCATCCCGACTCCCCCACCAGACCAAGAGTCTCCCCTTCATTAATCCTGAGGTCAACTCCATCCACTGCCTTCACAACACCCTTTCTCGTGAAGAAGCAGGTCTTGAGCCCTTGGATCTGTAATAATGGGTTATTCATCAATCACAAACCCTTAAACCCGAATCTCGAATATCGAAACTCGAAACAAATCCCAAATTCAAATTTAAAAACTATTTTTATTTGTTTAGGTTATTTGTATATTTGAGATTCGTGCTTGTTTCGAATTTCGTGCTTCGTATTTAGAATTTTTATCTCAGGCTCGGATCCAGAACATCCCTCAGTCCATCTCCGAAGAGGTTAAAACCCAGTACCAAAGTGAAGATCGCTACCCCTGGAAAGGCTGCTACATGAGGGGCATTCTGAATATATTGCCTTCCCTCACTGAGCATGGCCCCCCACTCCGGTGTGGGAGGCTGGGCCCCGAGTCCTAAAAATCCCAGGGCGGCTGCCTGCAGGACAGCAGTTCCCATCCCTAAGGTCGCATAGACAATGATCGGAGGGATGGTATTAGGAAAGATATGGAGAGCAATAATTCGGAGATTGCCCCCGCCCAAAGACCTTACGGCCTGAACAAAGAGCTGTTCTTTCAGAGAAAGGACAGAGCTTCGCACGATCCTGGCGTAATGAGGGATATAGACAATTCCCACGGCAATCATCGTGTTCAATAAGCTGGGCCCCAAAATGGCCGTGATGAAGATAGCCAGGAGGATTGCTGGAAAAGCCAGCATGATATCCATCAGCCTCATGATGGGTTCATCCACCCTCCTTCCGTAGAAACCCGAGAGAAGGCCCAGGATCGCTCCTGGAACCAGAGAGATTGAGACCGCAATCAGACCAATGATGATCGAGATCCTGCTTCCATAGATGACGCGGCTGAGGATATCACGGCCCAGGCTATCGGTTCCAAAGGGATGAGCCCAGGACGGTCCCTTTAATCGGTTGATAGGATCCGGAGTTAAAGGGTGATGGGGGGAAATCCATGGCCCGATGATGGCAAGAAGGAGCAGAAGGCCGATGAGCACCAGCCCGATCATCGCCGTTTTATTTCTTCTTATCTCAATAAAGGCATCAACCTTTTCCATCGATCCTCAACCTTGGGTCAAGATAGAAGTAGAGAATATCCACGATCAAGTTCACGATCACCATGATCACCGCAAAGAAAAGAATGCATCCCTGAACAGCAGGATAATCCCTTGCTAAAAGAGAGTCCACCACATATCGGCCCAGTCCCGGCCAAGAAAAAATGGTCTCCGTCAATACTGCTCCTCCGAGTAGGAGACCAAAGTTGAGGCCGATCACAGTGAGAATGGGGAGAAATGCGTTCTTCAGGGCATGCTGAAAGATCACCCGGTGATAACTCAATCCCTTGGCACGGGCGGTCCGGATATAGTCCTTTGACATCACCTCCAGCATGCTCGATCGGGTCATCCTCGCGATGATCGCCATGGGAATCGTCGCTAACGTAAAGGCCGGGAGGATGAGATGTTTCAGGGAATTAAGAAAGAGAACCATATCCCCTTTGAAGAGGCTATCCAGGGTAACCAGACCCGTGATGGGATGATAATCCATCCCCATTGTAAAACGACCCATCATGGGCAGAACTCCTAATTTGACCGCAAAGAGATACATGAGCATCAAACCCAGCCAGAAGATGGGCATTGAAATCCCTGCCAGGGCCATCACCATCGAGCCGTAGTCAAAGATGGAATATTTTCGAACAGAGGAAATCACCCCTGCCATGATCCCGATGAAACTCGAAATGAACATGGCAACCACTGAAAGTTCAACCGTGGCGAGAAACCGGTCAAATATCTCCTGGGAAACCGGGAGATTGGAACGGATCGAAATCCCCATGTCTCCCCCGAACAGATTCTTTAAATAGATCCAGTATTGAAAGGGATAGGATCCATCCAGACCAAGCTGCTCACGAATTCTCGCAACATCCTGGGGTGAGGCGAATTCTCCTAAAAGAAGGTGGGCGGGGTCTCCGGGAATTAGCCGGAGCATCAAAAAGACCAAGATGGAGACCCCGATGAGAATAAAAATGAGGTGGAATAACCGTCTTGAAATGAATTGAGTCAATAATCTTTACACCATTATTCACGGACGCATGTTACGGACACGGTCTCGATCTTATTTCTCCTTCCAGATCATCTGGAATGAATTCAGCCCATTGGGCCTTAATGGAACATCGTGCAATTTTTTATTATAGATTCGGACGATCGTGGAATGGGCCAGAGGAACCCAGGGGACTTCTTCATGGAAGATCTCCTGTGCCTTCAAATAAAGAGGTGCCCTTTTCTCTTTTCCAAAAAGGCCCTGAGCCTCTTTGACCAGTCGATCGAACTCCGGATTTTGCCAGAAGGCGATATTGGCCGCCGGCGGCTTCGAATTGTCTGAGTGAAGAAGTCCGTAAAGGAAATTATCCGGATCGGCATTCCCACCGAGCCAGCCGAGCATACATAGATCGTGTTCCCCTTTCATCGTCTTATCCAGATAAACGCCCCATTCGTGGCGAACAATCTTGGCATTGATGCCGACCGCCGCCAAATATCCCTGGATCAATTCTGCGGTCTTCACCGGCTCCGGCATATAGCCTCTTGAAACCGGCATGGCCCAGAGTTCAATATCAAAACCTTTCGGGTACCCTGCCCCGGCAAGGAGTTCTTTCGCTTTCTGGACATTGTAATCATAATCCATAATCTTATAATTGTATCCCCAGATGCTCGGAGCAAACGGGCTCTTCGCTGGAATGGCCAGTCCTCTGAAGATCGTCTTGATGATCGTCTGTTTGTCAATGCTATGGCTGATCGCCTGCCGGACTAACTTATTGCTGAGGACCGGTTTCTTCGTGTTCATGGCCAGATAGCCGACATTGACGCTGGGCTGTTCGATCACCTTAAAGTTTGGATTGCCCTTGGCCATCTGGATGGAATCGGGATCGAGGTCATCGGCAATATCCACCGCTCCTGTCTGAAGGGCCATGAAGCGGGCCGAAACCTCAGGGATGGCTTTTAGGATGATTCGATCCAAATGAGGCTTTTGACCCCAATACTCCTCGTTTCTTTCCACAATGATCTGGTCATCCTTGATCCATTTGACAAATTTAAAAGGGCCTGTCCCGACAGGATTTCTACCAATATCCCCCTTATATTTCTCAATGGCCGCAGGAGAGAGAATGGGACAGAGCCAGAGGGCTAAGTTCGCAACCAGAGGGGCGTAGGGTTTTTCTGTTCTTAAAGCAACCGTAAAGTCGTCAATCACCCTCACTTCCTTGACCGGTCCCAACCCCAGTGCCGGGTATCTCCATGTCCCGTACTTATGGAAGGGATGGTTTTTATCAATGACCCGATCGAAAGAGACTTTGACGGCGTT
>CAZXMB010000031.1:0-15321 GCA_964641715.1 uncultured Syntrophaceae bacterium | reverse complement strand
ATCAGAAAAGGTTTGATTCCGTTTGACGATCTCCTTCTCTCTGAGAATTGAGGACCAGATCCGCCTCCCAAACTCTTCGGAACGGATTCTCTTCAATGATCTTTTCCTTTCCTCAAGAAAAGGGAGATAAAAAAAGAAAAAGGTCCTGGGGATCCACCATTCTCTAAAATGAAATGGTGAGTAACCTGAAAAGGGCTGTTCCCATTCATGGGACGGAAACCCATGATCATCCGCGCAGATATCCGGAAGCCATCGCCTCCAGATATCTGCTTTTACTTTTGCCTCCCCGAATGGAGTTTCGGGATTAAAATATTCACCGTAATATTCCCGGCCTGCTCGATTATATCGCCCCGCATGAAGTTTGTCACCCGGGGCCAGCCTTAGCATCTTTTCTAAAATATCGACCCCATCTACATTCTCCATCGGATTGATCACCACATTGACCCTCTTTAACAACCTTCGAAGGTCAGGCTGAGTGGCAAGGAGATAGGATAACTTCAACCCTGCATTCGTGCTCGAGATCTCATTGGCATGGTGACGGCAGTTGATGAAAAAGGTAGGTCTCAAGGCCGCTCTTTTCATGTGAGAAACAAAAGAAGCGGAGCATGGATAAGAGTGTTCGATGGAATAGATGGAAAGTCCTCCTGAAGAGGTCCCTTCGTTGACGATATGGACTCCAGGAACTCCTTCTAAAGAACGGACCAGATTCAAACCCTCCCGGTACCCGATTGGCCTTTCCATCGGAATATCAACGGGTTTAGGCTTCCCTTTATGCTCAGGAAACTTCTTCCCCATCAAATCCGAACCGGCGGTAATGATTCTTAACCCCTTTCCGGGCCTTTTCTCCTTAAAAACCTTTTCGATCCTGAAACCTCCATTCCTCCGATTCTGATAAGACCTGATCCGATCTCTCAATCCGCCGGAATTCACTCTATGTCCTGACTCAATCAATAGATCAGCTAAAATCTCTGACCCTCTGAAGGCAATCCCATTGAGGGAGATTCCATATTTATCAGAAATTCCCTCAGGGCGATGGGTTAAAGTAAATTTAATCCTGCCTTTCCCCCTCTGATAATTAGGGCGAATGATAGGGAGGATTCTGCCTGGGGAATTTTTTATAATTCCTTTTCTCTTCAAATAATTAGAGAAATAATCTAAAGTAACAAAATAAAGATCTTCATGGAGGGCCTCCAGAGGTGAGATACGCTCTTCATCCACGCCCAATTTCTCCATCGGGTAATTAAAATAGACATCGAAACGGAGTTCTTCAAAGATAGAATATTGGGGCTCAGTTTTCTTTTCTAAAAGAACATGATCAGCTTCTTTCTCAATAAGAGGGAGAATCTCTTTCTGATAGACCTCCCAGATCTGTTCAATTCCGGTTCTTACCTCCTGGCCAATAACTTCCTTCCCATCTATCTTCACACTGATCCATCCTGTACAGGGATGAACTTTCCCCATCCCGGGAAATGAAATGAGATAGTCCATCTTCCCCCATTTGGGTGAAAACCCACTCCTGTAAATCTTCTTTCCCCTTCGCCATGCACGAACCCTGTAGACTTCTTTAATTCTCGAATCTCTTTTAAATTGGATCTTTTCTTTTAATATGCCTAATTTCCTGGCAAATATCTCATCAATGGGATAGATCTCCTGGAGCCATCGAATGGGCTCTTCCAATCCCTTCTCTCTGAACGGTTTGAATGTGATTTCCACCCTGTCTGCCTTTTTTACATAAACCTCTTTTAAAACAACTTCTTTCATCCAGCTCAATCCCGGTTTATAGGCATTTAAAACTGTGAGTTGAATCTTTCTTGGAGTGATTCCCAGATTTCTTAATAATTTCTTGAGTTCACCCGCAAATCTTTTCCTTCCCCTCTCTGGTTGTGTAATCCTCACCTCAATCTCTAATGGTTCTGCCACGGGCGGAATCTTCTTTAATCCCCTCTCCAGTATCCCGATGATCTCCTTTTTTTCATCTTTCAACGAATAACTTCGCACAATCTTTTTGGGAAAGGGGGAAGAGCGAAACGGTTTCTTTGAGATGAATTTTGTTAAACCTTCTGCAAATCTTTTGATCTCTTTTGAAATTGGGTCCTCCGGCCCTTTTAAATCGGTTGGAAGGGCACTCAGGTATCTGAGGATTTTTTGAAGGCCTGCTTCTTCTCCGCATATCAATATATCCGGAATCTTCCTTTCAGTTGGAACCAAGAATATTCCCGAATCCCATTGAGAACAAAAATGACCGTAAAATTTTTTAATGCCAATCTGTCTCAAATCTTCTTTCTTTCCGATATAAATTAAAGGTTTCTTATGATCAGGCTTTAAGGATAGGGAGAAAGTAAGGGGTAAGGACAGATGGAGGCTTTCAAGCCCTAATCGGGCAGTGAAATTTACCGCCTCCACTGCCGTTCCCTGTCTTAAATGACTGAACAGTAGAATCTTATAGGGGAGGAAGAATGTTAAAAGATTTTTAATAGAAATCCCATAGAATCCTTCATTTGAAAACGGGTTGAAAAGCTGGAACCCTTTTCTCCTCGAAAATCTCTCTGTGACAATTTTTTTACTTAACCTTCCATGTTTCAAGATCAGAGATAAGGCAAAGTCCCTGATAGAGTTGGCTAATGATAATTCATTATTTCCTGTTAAATAATAAGTATTTATAATATTTTTTTGATATTTTTCTTTAAGTTCATGATTGAGCCCGATATGGAGGTGATGTTTGAATGAAGAATTCATCCGTATCCCTTCTGTTACGATTGGGAGATTCAATCCCATCGTCTCAAACCCTATGGAGGCGGAGAGGTCCATCACAGCGCTCAGAACATCGGGACTGGCACAGGAAGGATTTAGGTGAATTTGAAGATCTACGGTATCGGCCATTCCATCCCGGTCAGTATCTAAAAATATCTTCCCTAAATTTTTTATGATAGGATGCAAATTCCCTTTCTCCTCCTGAAGAATTCAGATTTCTATTCTCCCTAATTTTTTCTCTTTTTTCAATTGAACTTTTTGAGACCGATGTGTTAAAAAAAATATATGACTATTACACCTAAAAAAGCCTCTACCATTATCCTCCTCAGAGAAACAGGATCCAAGGGATTTGAGGTCTTTCTCCTCAGGCGTCATGAGAAGAGCAGTTTCATGGGGGGAAATTATGTTTTTCCAGGAGGCAGGGTGGACCGGGAAGACGGTTCTCTTGAGACTTGCGCTTTATGCAAAGGGGTGACCCCTGAGGAAGCCTATCGAATGTTTGCAGGCTCACTCTCTCCGCAAGAATGCCTCAGCCACTGGATCGCAGGGATCCGAGAGCTTTTTGAAGAGGCTGGTATCCTTCTTGCGTTTGACCCTGACGGGAATTTCCTTCAGTTTAAAAATGAGGGGGATAGAGGACGATTCATTGATTATCGAGAGCAATTACAGAAGAGGGAAACTACCATCTGTCAGATCGCAAAGGAGACAAACATTTCCCTTGCACTGGGTCTACTCCACTACTTTGCACACTGGATCACTCCGGAGGCAAGAACTGAACGGTTTGATACCCGCTTCTTTTTGGCTCGTCTTCCCGAAGGCCAAGAAGCAAGTTTTGACCAAAAGGAAACTACTGCTGAAGTCTGGCTGACACCGCGGGAGGCCTTCGAGGAAAACGTAAAAGGAAAGGTGGCTTTGAGCCCCCCTACCCTGAAGACACTGGAAGATCTTTCCCGTTACGAGACAATTGAAGGGATATTTAACTCTCTAAAAAAGAAGAAGATCCAGCCGATTCTCCCCATCCTTACAAAGATATCGAACGAATCGACCCTCCTCCTTCCATGGGATCCGGAATATGATGTTTTCAGAAGAGGTGAAATTCCTTCTTCCATTAATCACGGAACGCCTTCACAGCCCGGGGACAACACTACCCGCCTCATTTCAAGGGAAGGCATCTGGCATCCCTATTGCCGCGCCGAATAGCTTGAAGAACATTCTTCCCATCCTCCGTCCTCCGGATCCTTCTTCACCTGGGGGGCCTTTCCCTGATAAGAGAGGAGGACCTGGGTGAAAAAGGAGAACGGCCCATGCCATGTTGATCTCCTTTTTCCTCCAGATGGAGCCTCTTTATCTTTTTGGGCCTAATGGCTTCATCAATGCGGATAAAGGAGTGGTATTAACTTATCTGGTAGAGCATTATTGGCCGATGATCCTGGGAACATTTATTGCGAGACGGGGAATCATCCTGAGCGGAAATCCCGGTGTGAATTTAAAGGCCATCTACGGAGGGGTGACGAGGATTCATTTTTTCATCCTGTTAAGTGCATTCCTCTTCTTCTTGATCTATTTTGGAATCGAATTTTATCAGCGTTTCCTTATCCTCGTTCTCCTCTTCCTCTTTTTCTTTCCCATCAGGATCTTCCGCCGCCAATCCGATTGATCTTAAATCGTTTTGAAACCGGACGGTGCCTGAGCAGAACATAAGTCGACCCTGCCCCTCCATCACATTTCCTTGCACTTGAGTAAGCGATAACCCATTTTCTCCACGGACTTCGGGTCAGCCATTCTTTAACCTTCCTCTTTAATACCGGTTCACCGGGTGAGGAGAGACCACGACCGTGGGTGACCAAAATACCTGTCTTCCAATGGGTCACTGCCCATTTCATGAATTGATCAAAAATCTCCCTGGCTTCCTCTTCAATGAGCCCATGAAGGTCGAGATGGGCCTGAATCGAGAAGTCTCCCCTGTGAAGGCGGCGAGCAATCTCCGGATGGATATGATAGCCCGTGCCTTCGACATACTCAGGGGTATCCGCCACATTAAATCCTTTTCCATAATTTACAAGATCTTCAAGTTTCTTCAGGGTTTCTGCATCTTCTTTTTCCCTGAACCCTCCCCCTGGCTCCACTTTAGATATTTTTTCAATGCATTTCTTTCCTGAAATGGGATGAACACCACCCATAGCCTTTTTAAATAGTTCTTCCTCTAATTCAGGGGGTGATTCTTCTTTGGAAGCCCGGGGGGAAGTAGGAGAATCATCCGGGAGAAATTTAGTGTCGAGCACGACTTTTAATTCCTGAAAGGATTTGAAGGTGAAGGAAGGTTTTCGAGTTTTCATCACAAAATGTTCATCATTCAATAAATTGACAAATTCGGGATTATTCTAAATAATACATCAAAAAATATCAAACTAATTCAAACGCATTTAATTATTTTACCTTGTCATTGCGAGCGATAGCGAAACAATCTTGTATTTGGTGGGATTGCTTCGTCGCTACGTTCCTCGCAATGACAACATTTTTATTGCGTTTGTATTAATTCAAACGAATTAAATCGTTTTACATGTAGCGCAAGGCTTTAGCCTTGCTTAAAGCAACCCTGAAGGGTTGCCCTACAAAAGATATAATGCGTTCGTATTAATAAGCCTCCTCACATTTCTCACTATTTCTCAACTTTTGGCTGTGAAGTAGTATGGAATAAGGAAGTACACCATATAAAAGTATATATGCCCGGAGCGAAGCCCCCTGATCTCCGATTGAAGAGCGGTTCAGCTTTTGAATACTTTATTCTTTTTCATGACCCTGAAACGGATAAAACATGCATTCAGGTCTCTTATGCATATGGGTAATAGACCCTTCAACTCTAAATAGTGAAGCTCCCCGCCTACAGGGCGGGGCTTCCCGGAAAGGAAATCTCATTTATATTGTGCCCCTTGACCCCGCCTACAAGGCGGGGCTTGCGGGGCACTTGCCGGTCACCCTCTTCCCAAACTTTCATAGGTTCCCCTTTGCCTTCCAAAACTTTTTGGAACTTTTTCCCCCTTTTTGTCTATCTAATACAAACGCATTATTAATTTCGACAATTGCCCGACCACCCCTCTCCCCCTCGGGAGGAGAGGGGGCTTTATCATTCTTTCAAAAATAGCCTGGCCTCCTCCACCCTATTCATAAACATGGGTGTCAATTCTGACCTTGGTGACATAAAATAGCTCGCAAGAACCGTTACCCGTATCTGTCCGAGATAGACTGCTATTCCAGGTCACCTCCTCTCCTTTATAAATCCCTTTTAGGCTGACCAGCGATCCCTCCAAAACAACCACATCCTTCTTTTTAATCGACTTGGCTGCTAACCGGATATTTCGATTCGCCGGGATGATGTGATTATTAGAAGAATGGGAGATGACAAAGGACTGATCGAAAGGGGGACTGGGCTTATATTTAAAGAAATACCATCGGTTGCCCTGGCTGTAACTCATATATTGATCGTATTCAGGCTCCGACAGTTTCCCCCAGACAATGGCCAAATCAATCGGTGAGATCGTTCCCTCCCAGCCCGAAGAATAGGTTTCACGGCTGACCACCCTTCCCGATAATTTATACTCGGCCAGAGGGGTAAGCGTGAAACGACTATTTTTAACCTCGAGGGTAATGGGTTCAGGGGAAGAGATCGGGGTCTGGATTGGGTCCCTGAAGATATCGATCTTATCCAGCTCCATTCCGGTTAATTGAGGCCGTTCACAGCTCGAAATGGCCACGGCCAGAATCACTAAAAAGAAAAAGGTCCTTAATTTCATCTTCCCTTCCTTATTAATTATCATAATCGAAAACCCTTCACCGGTCAAAAGGCAGGTGTCCCTATTGACACAAAGACTTTCATCTTATAAAAATACCGTATCTCATATCAGAGGAGGCCGGGCATGAAAAAGATCTTTTATTTCCTTTCCATCCTCGTCGGAGTTTCGCTCATTTTAACACCTTTGACGAATGCACAGGAAACCTACAAAATTGGTGCTGCGGTTGCCCTCTCCGGTAGTATTGCGGTTTATGGGGAGGGATTCAGAAAGGCCATCGATCTGGCAACGGAGGAGATAAACAGCAAAGGGGGGATCAAGGGCAAAAGGATTGAAATCCTCTATGAGGATAATAAGAGTACACCCAAGGATTGTGTGACCGCTGTTCGAAAGCTGATCACCGTGGATAAGGTCCCCGTGATCATTGGCCCTGCGGCCAGTTCCAATTTCATGGCAGCCGCGCCGGTGGCCCAGGAAAGCAAGGTGGTCATGATTTCAGCACAGGGTGCGGCCCCTGCCCTGACAAAGGCTGGGGAATATATCTTCAGGGTTTTTCCCTCTGATGTCCTCCAGGGCAGGGGAATCTCCGACCTCTGCCTTCGTCTGGGATACATGGAAGTCCCGATCATGTATGTGAATAACGATTGGGGGCTCGGCTTGAAGAATGTCTTCGTTGAAAATTTCAAAAAGGCGGGTGGAAAGATCACGGATGAGATTCCCTATGACGAGAAGAAGACCGACTACCGGACCGAACTGATCCGGGCGACCAAAGGCAATCCCAAAGCGGTGGTCAACCTCACCTATATTGTAGAGGGATCGGTTATGTTCAAGCATGCTTATGAAATGGGCATCAAAACTCAGTGGATCTGTGGTTCCGCGGCAAAGGCGCCCAAACTGGTTGAGCTTGCCGGAAAAACGGTGGAAGGAATCATCGGGACCTACCCTGTCTTTTCTCAGGAGACAAAAGAATACCAGGCATTTAAGTCACTCTGGATGAAAAAATACGGGGATGGTAAAATTCCAATTTTCGGAGAATATAATTATGATATGGTCCACCTTGTCGCCGGGGCAATCGAAAAAGGAGGTTATACCTCCGAGGGGATTCGAAAAGCCCTATTTGAGGCGGCCAAAGGTTACCGGGGGGTGACGGGGGATAAGACCTTTGACCAGGACCGGGGGGTGGGAAGTGAATACGGTGTCTGGACGATTAGGGACGGAAAGATCGTTGATTATAAGAAATAGATTTTGAAAAAAATTCAACCCGATGAATATAGGTTCTGAAGGGATCCGTTCCTTCAGAACCTAATTTTTTAAAATGTCATTCATCCTTCAATCCATCTTCAATGGTTTACTGGCCGGCTGTATCTATGCCCTTTTCGCCATGGGGTTGACATTGATCTACGGAGTCCTGAACTTCGTTAACTTCGCCCATGGGGAATTGATCATGTGGGGAGCCTATTCCCTTTATCTTTTTATGGAAAAGCCTTTTCATCTCCCCCTCCCTGTTGCCCTCATCCCTTCCCTCTCTCTTACCATTCTGCTGGGAATGGGCATGGACCGTTTTACCTTTAAACCCCTCCGTCAGGCCAATCGCCTTACCCTTCTCATTGCCGCACTGGGTCTTTCCTTTCTTCTCCGCAATGGAGCCCAGTTCTTCTGGGGTGCGGAACTCAGGACTTATGGGTTTCAAATCAGGAGGGGCTGGAGAATTTTGAATATGAGCATCACACCCAATCAAATAGCGATTATCCTCACGACTCTGATCTGTATCATGATCGTCTATCTCCTTTTCCACAGATCAAGACTGGGGAAATCAATGAGGGCTGTCTCGGATAACCTCGAACTGGCCCGGGTCGTAGGGATTCATACAAAAAGGGCCATCCAATTTGCCTGGATCATCTCTTCATCGCTCGCATGCATTGGTGGAATTCTTTTAGCTCTCGATACGAACCTCCAGCCGGGTATGGGCCTGATCAACCTGGTGAAGGCCTTTGCCGCCACCCTTCTGGGAGGAGTTGGAAATCTCTGGGGTGCTCTCTTGGGCGGAATCGTTATTGGCCTTGCTGAAAATCTCGGGGTTCTGGTCATCTCCACAGGTTATAAAGACGCAATTGCCTTTGGAATCATGGTGCTCCTCCTTCTGCTCAGGCCCTCTACTCTCTACGGAGTCCAGGAGTAAACATGGACCTCTTTCTTCATCTCTGGATCATGATTCTCATTTACACCATCTTTGCAATGAGCCTCAATCTGGAGGTGGGTTATACGGGTCTTTTCAACTTCGGTCATGTGGCCTTCTTCGGAATCGGAGCTTATACCTCCGCTCTTTTGACGCTTCATCAGGTCCCTTTTGAATTGGCCTTTGCAGCGGCCTTAATCGCCGCAGGCCTCTCCGGTTTTCTTCTCAGCATTCCAAGCCTCAGGCTCCGCGGTGACTATTTCGGTATTGCCACGTTAGGATTCGGGGAGATCATCCGGATGATTTTTCAGAATGAAGTATGGTTGACCAAAGGACCCATGGGACTGCCCGGAATCCCAAAACCGGTGCTCTTCTCCTGTCGGTTCGCAACACTGCCCCAGTATCTTCTCCTTACCCTGGGATTCGCCATCCTCACCTTTCTCGTTCTCAGGTTCATCATACGAAGCCCTTTGGGCCGGATTTTTAAAGCGATCAGGGAAGACGAGGTGGCATCAACCGCTCTCGGAAAGAATGTCTTCCACTTCAGGATCAAATCCTTTGTCATCGGTTCTGTCTTTGCCGGTTTGGCAGGAACCCTCTGGGGGCACTATATCACTTTTATCAGCCCGGGTGATTTTACTCTCCTGGAAACGATCCTCGTTCTCCTCATCGTTGTTCTCGGCGGAAAAGGAACAGAGTGGGGACCTGTGTTAGGGGCAATCGTCCTCATCTTTTTTCAGGAATCATTGAGATTTTTAAGGCTCCCTGCCGAATGGGCCCATTACCTTGCTCCTCTCCAGCAGATGATCTTTGGGGGGCTTCTCGTCCTGCTCATGATCTTTCGGCCGGAGGGAATCCTGAGAGAAAAGGGAAAGAGCACAGATGTTGGAACTAAACGGTGTCAATAAATCCTTTGGGGGAATACAGGCAGTCTCTCACTGCACCCTCAACACAAAGGAATATAAAATCAGCGGCCTCATCGGGCCAAATGGATCGGGGAAAACGACTCTATTCAATCTCGTCACAGGTTTTATCCCTCCTGATCATGGAGAAATCCACTTTCAGGGGAAACGAATTGATGGTCTCCTTCCCCATGAAGTGGCCATCAGAGGTATTGTCCGAACATTCCAGATCACCCGTATCCTGCCCAAGATGACTGTTTTGGAAAATATGCTGATTGCCCCGCCCCATCAGACCGGAGAGAAGTTTGGCTCCCTCTGGTTTAAACAGAAGGCGGTTAAAAAAGAGGAAGGGGAAAATCGGAAGAAGGCCTTGGAGCTGATTGACCTCGTAAGGCTCTCCCATCTAAAAGACCAATTCGCCGAAAATCTCTCCTACGGACAGCAGAAGTTGTTAGAACTGGCCAGGGGATTGATGGCAGACCCCAAAATGATCCTTCTCGATGAGCCCACCGCGGGGATCAACCCCATCATGATCAAAACCATTATGGAGCTGATCCTGAAGATGAAGGAATGGGGGATGTTCTTTTTTATCATCGAGCATAATATGGATGTGGTCATTGAGCTCTGCGAATGGGTCTTTGTACTGGATAACGGTGAAAAAATAGCCGAAGGAAGGCCCAGAGAGATCCAAAACGATCCACGGGTGATCGAGGCCTATCTGGGAGTCTGAATGAATAGGGTTCAAGGTTTCCGGGGTCTCAGGGGCCAAGTTGAAAAAGGACTTCTCATATTTAGCCTTCGAACCCTTGAACCCTAAATTTGAGAAACGATGGTACCCCTTTTAGACGTTAGAGATGTTTATTCCGGTTACGGGAAGATCGAAGTGCTTCATGGCGTCTCCATCCATGTGGCCCCGCAAAAGATCGTCTCTATCATCGGCCCGAATGGTTCAGGGAAGTCGACGCTCCTGAAAACCATATTTGGTTTAATCAAACCGAAGCGAGGGAGTATCCAATTTTTAGGTCAGGAAATCTCCCTGAAAGACCCTGAAGAAAAAGTGAAAATGGGAATCTCCTATATCCCTCAGGGGAGGAATATCTTCCCCTCACTGACCGTTTTGGAGAACCTGGAGATGGGTGGGACCCCGCTGGGGGATTCCACAGTAATAGAAAAGGCCATCCGGGAAATCTTTGATCGCTATCCACAACTGGAAAAAAGGAAAAAGGTGAAGGCGGGGTCCCTCTCCGGAGGTGAAAAACAGGTCCTCGCCCTAGCACGGGCCTCCATGATCAAACCCAAACTGATACTGTTGGATGAGCCCTCTCTTGGCCTTGCACCCAAACGGATCGATGAGATGTATCAGCAGATGAACGTGATCAATCAGGAGGGGGTGACCCTTGTCATTGTCGAACAGAATGCACGAAAAGCGCTTCGCTTGGCCCATCGGGCTTACGTTCTGGATCTCGGTGTGAACCGCCTGGAAGATACAGGGGAAGGGTTGCTTAATAATGAAGAGGTAAAACGCCTCTACCTCGGAGGGTGATGTTCTCATTGTCCGAGGAAATTGGATGTGATAGATTGATTTCTATGAAAAAAACCTTTCCCCTTCACGGGATCATCGGAATCATCCTCCTCATCCTTTCTGAAATCCTTCTATTTAAGAAAATAGACCCCTTCTACAGCTTTTTTTATTGCTTTGCCTGGTGGTCATATATCCTCACCATTGATGGGTTCATCTATTATCTAAAGGGAAACTCCCTTCTTCTCAATCGGACCAGGGAATTTTTTCTGATGATCCCATGGTCCATCTTCATCTGGCTCATCTTCGAAGCGGCGAACCTTTCACTAGAGAACTGGTACTACATCAACCTTCCCCCTTCCATCGTCGAACGGTGGGCAGGCTATGCCATTGCTTACGGGACAGTCCTCCCCGGACTCTTTGAGACGACCGAATTATTGGAGACCATCATCTTCAAGTCACCCCATCACCCCCTTCCTCTCCCCCAAGAGGAAAAGGGAAGGATGAGGGGTGGTCACCCCTCCCTTATTCTCTCAGGGATTCTCTCCCTTATATTATCTGTGGTTATCCCCAAATACTTTTTCCCCCTCATCTGGGTGGGATTCATATTCCTTCTGGAACCCTTCAATTACCGGTACAGCACCAGTTCCCTTTTAAGAGACCTGGAGGCGGGGAAACCAGGAAAAATATGTCTCCTTCTTATTGCCGGGTTGATATGCGGGTTTCTCTGGGAATTCTGGAATTTCTGGGCCCGCTCAAAATGGGTTTATACTGTCCCCTTCTTTGATGAGATGAAAGGATTTGAAATGCCTTTTCTTGGCTTTCTGGGCTTCCCTCCTTTCGCCGTTCAGGCCTATGTCATGTATCATTTCATCTCCCTCTTTCGATTCGGGAGGGGATGGGAAGTGGAAACCTGTAAACTCCATTCAGAAAAAAGGACGAGACCCCTCACCATCATTTTAACGACGATTCTGTTGATCAGCTTCTCCATCCTCATCTTCACGGCTATCGATTTCAAAACCGTTGACTCCTTCTACCCCCGTATGAAAGATGCTTACTGGATCCCCTCCAATTACCGGAAGGAGCTCCCCAAGGTCGGAATCGCCACTCTTGAGGATCTCGTCTTAAAAACAGACGAGAAAAAGGAGAGGGAGGAGCTGGCCCTCCGCCTTCTCATTCCTAAAGAGGAGCTTAATCATTGGGTGGAGAAGGCTCAATTGGTCCAGATCAAAGGAATGGGGATTGAGAATCTTCGCCTTCTGGAAGAGATCGGGATTCATTCCGTTTCCGATCTTTCCTTGGAAGACCCGGAGAAACTTTACGAAAAGATTGGGCAGGTGTTCCAGGGAAGGATTCCTCACCGAAAGGCGAAGATCAGGATCTGGGTAAGAGAAGCCAAAAAAGTTTGGGGTCCGGAGTAAAGAGTTTGGGGTTAAAAGACCCTGACTTTAAGTTCACCGATCATTGCCCATCGTCAGCGGAGGAAAGAATGAAATACGGTCCAGCAAACATTCTGCTTAAGCCCCTTCTAAAAGAAATAGAGGAGACTGGAGAGCTGGGTATTGATTCTTCGGATCTCATCATTGATTCCTCCGGGGAGGCCCTGTGATCATTGCCCTCATCTTCTCTGTTCTCGTTGCCCTTTTCTGGCTCAATAAGTTCCGGAAAATGGATAAGTATGAGAAGGAACCGGAACGTCTGGTCTACCTCACATTCTTCGCCGGGGTTTTAGCCACTGCGCCTTCCGTCCTTCTGGAGATTCCCCTTCAATTAAGGGAAACTTCCTCCCCTCCCCTTCTCAAGAACCTCTTCCTCTCCTTCTTATGGGTGGGAATCGTTGAAGAAACCTTTAAATTTCTTGCGGTGCGCCTGACCGTCTACCGTTCAAAAGAATTCAATGAGGTGATGGATGGAATGATCTATATGATCTCAGCCGCCCTGGGTTTTGCCGCTACTGAAAATGTGGGGTATATGCTGGGATTCGGTTTTTCGGTGGGCCTTCTCAGGGCAATCCTTTCCTATCTGGGTCACGTCTCATTCTCTGCCATCCTAGGCTATTATATGGCAAAGGAAAAGATCGAGGGGAAAAAACATTGGCTCTGGATCGGTTTTATCTTTGCCATCCCCCTTCATTGGCTCTACGATGCCTTTCTCATAGCGGGGACATTCGAAAGATCCGGAGGGTTCCTTCTGATGGGTATCCTGGTTTGGGTCTTTAGCCTGACCTTCACCCTCGCCTTGATGAAAAAAGCCCAAAAAGTCTCCCCTTTTCGAACAGCCCACCTTCTTCCAAAAAGGTTCACCCGCCTATGCCAGGCCTGTGGTAAAACAGTCTCTGCAAAAGCCTGGATCTGCCATCATTGCGGAGAAATGTTAACCCTCGATGAGGAAGAAGTTACTCTGAAAGCCTGACGAATGTGCCTTTGGATCTGGCGTGATGAAGGACCATCTTGAAAAGAATGGCCCCCAGCAGGAGATAAAACCCGATCAGGCCGAATCCCCACCCTAAAGGATAGGTCAATTCATTTCTGAATCCATAGAAGGATCTGAAATATTCTAAAAAATAGGTCAGGGGGATTGCCCTGGCGATCCCGGGAAGAGGAGAAGGAAGGATGGAAACAGGATAATAGATCCCGCAGATCAGAGCCATGAGGCTGGTGATGGACCAGGCCGCCACTTCGGCCTTATAACCGAAAAGGAGGACAAGGATACAGACACAGAGGCCGATCAAAACAGCAATTAAAAAAAGTCCCAGAAGAAAAAACAAAACCGTAAGAAATCCGGATCGAAAGAAGTTGAAATGGAAGGCAAGGAGGCTGAAGATGGAAAGCAATAGAAAGACAAAGGAGGATCGGAGCATCCCGATGAACCAGGACCCCAATATCAACTGGAAGGAGTGGATGGGAGCGATAAAGGTATGTTTCATTGACTTTGCCCAGAGGTCGTAGAGAAGCGCATAGGCCACATCGATCTGGCAGACCTGGATCAGGCTCATCGACATGACGCCGATCAGAATGAACCCGGTCATATCGGCATCCAGTTTTAAAAAGACGGTCAGTAGCCCAACCGAGAAAAGGCCGACCAGGGGCCAGAAGAGGATCTCGGAGAGGCTGAAAAAATTTCTCTTCGTGATGATCCAGTTCTTAAAGGCGAAGGCCTGGATCCGAATCAGATTCTTTTGAAAACTCGATAAAGACATCCTCCAAATCCACCTGTCTTAAGCTAAGCCTTTTGATATGGGTCCCGTTCTGGGTGAGGGTCGAGACCAGAGGTCCCAACCTCCTCTCTCCATCGTCCAACATGATTTCACAATGACCATCCGTGACGGAGTAATTGATCACGCCCTCGGCTCGGAGGAGCTCCTCTTCGGAAATATTCCCTTCAAATGTAATCCTCACCAGATCTCCGATCCTCACCATCCGCTTTAAATCGTGGGCCGTCCCGCTGGCCAATATCTCTCCCGTTTTCAGAAACGCAATGCGGCCGCAAAGATATTCCGCCTCCTTCATTTGATGAGTGGTGAGGAGAATGGTCATCCCTCTCTCCTTCTGAATCGCCCGGATCTGTTCCCGGATCCGGATGGAGACCTCCGGATCCAGTCCAACCGTGGGTTCATCCAGGAAAAGAATTTCCGGTTCATTGAGCAACGATTTGGCAAGGGAAAGCCTCTGCTTCATCCCTGTGGAGAGCTGATCAAAGGGGACATCCCGATGGTCTCTTAAATCAAAAAGGTTAATCAGGAAGTTCACCCTTTCCTCTCTTCGCCTCCCCGCCAACCCGTAAAGCATCCCGTAAAATTGAAGGTTTTCCTCCACGGTTAAACTCCAGACGAAGTTGGCATTTCCGCTTGAAATGTTCACCCTTTCTCTGATCCGGTGGCCATCCGTTATCCCATCCATACCGAAGATCCGGATTTGACCACGATCGGGGAGGAGCAACGTGGAGAGAATGGAGAGAAGCGTCGTCTTTCCCGCACCATTGGGTCCGAGGATACCAAAGATCTCTCCCTCCTCGATCTGGAGATCGACCCCTTTCAGGACTTCCTTATTCCTCTTTCTCCCCCAACCTGATCGGAAAGTCTTATAGATTCCCTCTGCCTTAATTGCCAGTGCCATTCTTAACCCGTTTCTAAGAAATAAGGTGTCAGGCCTTGAAATGTGAAGTTACTCGATTCATGAGTTCCGA
>CAZXMB010000030.1:11344-21544 GCA_964641715.1 uncultured Syntrophaceae bacterium | reverse complement strand
TCTTCCATGGCTGAGAGATTCAAATTCGAGGGGCATCTTTTAAACCTGTTCAAATAGAAAATATGCTTGACCATCCCTTTATTACGCATTAATATAATCCAATCTGAAAAGGAAGGAAAGAGAGAACAGGAAAATGAAGCATTTGACCTTATGGGTCTTTTTAATCATATTCATCGTCACCGGATGCTCTGAGTCGCCCCCGCCTGCGGCCAAAAAGACAGTGACCGATTTGAAGAGATTTCGCCTGGACACGCTGGAAGGGGTCCTCACCCGTTCGGGCGTTGAAGTCGATAAGAAGATCTCAAGCGATGGGAATGGTTCCCTGAGGATTACGGCAAAAACACCCATGGTGGTAAGGCTATTCGAATTAAAAGATATTCCCATCGAGAATGCACGTTTGGTCTATCAGGCGAAACTCCGTACCGAGAAAGTGACCGGCAAAGTCTATTTAGAGATGTGGTGCCACTTTCCGGAGAAAGGAGATTTCTTTTCCCGGGGGATGCAGTCTCCCCTTACGGGGACAACGAATTGGGTCACAGAAGAGATTCCATTTCTGATCAGAAAAGGGGATAAACCGGATCTGATCAAATTGAACCTGGTGATCGACGGCAAAGGCAAAGTCTGGATCGACGATATCCGGTTGATCAAAGGCGTCCTTTAAAGAAAGATCATGATGGAGGAATTGTCCTCGAAGATTCAAAAGCTCTTCTCCGCAACGATCATCACCTATGCTTTGTGTGAATCCGTAGCCATCTTCGGGCTCGTTCTTTTCCTTACCGGGGGAGAAACATTCGATTTTTATCTTTTTATAGCACTTTCTCTGACCTTTTTTGCTGTCCATTTCCCGAGGTATGGGCAGTGGGAAGAATATTTGACTTTCTGATAAAATGTTATTGCAGGTCTCGAAGTAAATGGGGAACCTCTATGATCATGTGAAGCCGAAAATGGTGATCATCAGTAAGGATACAGAGTGGGTCGAAGATATCCGGATGTTGAAAAAAACCGATTGAATGAGATGTTAATCAATTCTATGGAAGAGATGAAAAGAATAGGATAAACGCATGGAGCCCGTAAAAGTGGTTGCGCGATATGTGAATGGAAAGAGGGTCAAGGGCTTCAGCCAGGATTTCTTTCCGAATAAGGATCGTTTCCATGTTTATCCAGCGGCTAAGCCCTCAGGCGAAGCAGTTGAGGTTTTAGTGAAAGAGTTGAAAGCCATTTTCTTCGTTCAAGATTTTGTCGGGAATGCTTTCTACAATGAGCGGAAAAAGTACATGGAAGGAGAAAATCCTTCCGGTCGAAAAGTAGAAGTGACGTTTATGGATGGAGAAGTCCTGGTTGGAACAACTCTGGGCTATGACCCAAGTCGGCCAGGATTTTTTATCTTTCCAGCAGATCCCAAGTGCAACAACATCAGAGTATTTGCCCTGACCGCTGCCATTAAAAAAGTCCGCTTCCTATAGGAAATTGGGGACGGATTCCAATTTACATGAGAAACCCGGAAAAGCCATAGAAATCATCAGAGAATTTGGCTTAAATCAAGCGAAGCTTGACCAGGAAGAAATGATTCATTATAATGAACACAAATCACATTTAAATGAAAGGTTGTCTTATTTGAGTGAAAAGTTAATATGGATCTGAAGGATAAACTTCTGAACGCTGTTCCCCTAAAAATCTTCACGTACCTTTGCAGAGTGCCTCATTTGCCTCATTACGAGAGACAAATCGCAAGGTCGGTTGAAGCAAGCGTTGGAGCCACAAATCAAACCCTTAAACTCCTTCTGAGCATGGGAGTAGTTACAAGGGAGAAAAAGGGACAGCTTTACTTGTATTGCATCATAACGGATCACCCCATTGTGCGAGAGTTTAAGAAATTTAAGAATATTCTAGATTTAAATCCACTTCTCTTAAGAATAAAAGAAGTATCCAACAAAATAGTTCTCTATGGTAGTTGTGCGACTGGAGAAGATACATTGGAGAGCGATATTGATCTTTTTGTTGTCAGCAAAGAAAAAGAAAAAATATTAAGAGAAATTAGGAAGCAGGCGAGGGAGGAAAGAAGGGAGATTAGATCCATAATAGTAAATGTGGAAGAGTATCTTTCGATGAGGAATAATAAGGAACTCATTTTGGAAGAAGTCGATAAAGGGATAGTCCTCTATGAGAAGAAAAGATGAGTGGCGAGTTTGAGAGATGCATTGAAAAGGCAAAGATCGTTGTTTTTCAAAAAGGACCTTCGCTTGTTTCTAAAGAGTTGAATTCTGCAACAGAAGACCTTTTGTCGTCAAAGGAAAGTTACAAGATAGAAAACTATAAATGGGCTACTATTCAGGCATATTATTCCATGTTTCATACCTCGAGAGCACTGATTTATAACAAAAAATATAGAGAAAAAAGTCATTATTGTTTGGTCATCGCTCTTGAACATCTATATTTGAAGAAGGGACTTATTGATAAAGGCTTCATAGAAAGTCTTGCCCTTGGAAAAGATTTGAGGGAATCCGCGGACTATCGCTCCACTTTTTCAAAAGAAGGGGCATATAACCTTATAAAAATGGCCGATCAGTTCTTAGCCATTGCCAGGAAGTTGTTGAAAAAGTGAGCTTTTTTTCGAGGATTTAGCGATTTTTTGAATTTGGAGACGGATCCAGATTAAAGGATTAACGGGATTTAAGAGCACAGATTTAAGCTCCAACTCGGATTTTTTCCTGCTCCACTTTTTCGTGCAACCACATGGACATAAGCTGGGTAAATGGGATGCCTTTATTACGGGCAATTCGCTTTAACAATGCGAGGTCAAAAGGATCTAAGCGCACAGAAACGGGTTGCCGAGGAGGCCGGTATGCGACGAATAAATCTGCTCTTTCAATCAGCTTGGACACCTCCTCAGGCTTCTCTTGCGAAATCGAAGAATCCCATGCTTTGGCTTCGCTTTTTAACTTCTTTTTGATTCTTTTGGGGATTTTTTTCATATCGGATTTAAGGGAAGGGTCAAGCTTAATCACAATATCGAAATAATGTATTTTTTCAAATACGTCAAGAGAATCGATCCACCAGTTAGAGATTGGGGATAGGCCCCAATCAAAAACAAACCGGAATAAATTACGGGAATAAAGAAGGAGGGAACCATGAAATTACTCATCACATTATTAGTTATTGTCGGTGCACTGGTAGTAATCATTATTATTCTTCCACAAATAACCTCTAAAGAAACCTATACTTATGAGGAGGCTATCCAAAAATTTGCCAAGGGGAAATTTGTGACCGTAGAGGGTAAAAAGGTTCACTATGTAGAAGCAGGGAATGGCCCGCCCATTATATTGATTCATGGTTTTCTCTATCATACCGTAATGTGGAAGAAAAATATTGATGCCCTAGCCGAAAAATTCAAGGTCTACGCAATCGATCTCTGGGGATGGGGATATAGTGAAAGACTGAAGGAAAACGAATACAGTTTCGAACGATATGGGAAACAGATTGTAGGATTCATGGATGCCCTGAATATTAAAAAGGCTACTCTTGGGGGGCAATCCATGGGTGGCGGAATCTCGGTTTGGGCGGCCGCACATTATCCCGAGAGGGTTGATCGACTTATCTTAATTGACCCGGCAGTGATCCCTTATCCCATGACGACAATCGGCAAGATTTATCAGTTACCCTTTTTTGGTGAATTTATGAATGCCATTCCCGGAGATGCTTTGATGAAGAACAATATCAGGACAATATGGTTTTACGATAGAAATGAGGCAACCGAGGAATATTGCAGAGAAGTCCTGCAACCGTTTTGCATCAAGGGATCATATGCCGGAGCAATGTTCATTCTTCGTAATGTCTTAAAAGAGCCCTATGTCGAAAAGGAGGCCAATCTTCTGGCCGAAATGAGTATTTCAACTCTAATCATTCACGGTAGGGAAGATAAAGCCATTCCTTTAGATCGGTCACAGAAATTAAATAATCTTTGGAAGGGATCAAAATTGGTGATCTTTGATAAAGCCGGCCATAGCCCGCACGAAGAATATCCAGAGAAGTTCAACAAACTGGCAATAGATTTCTTATCTTCTACTGGATTATCCTCATGAATTCTTCTTCGGTCAGGGTTTTAATTCCCAATTCCTTGGCTTTGTCGAATTTGGAGCCCGGGTCTTCTCCAATAACGACAAAATCCACTTTTTTCGAGACACCGGAGGCGGTCATTCCTCCCAGAGATTCAACCAGGTTTCGAGCCTCATCCCTTCCAAAGGCCTTGAGGGTTCCCGTGAAGACAAAGGTCTTACCTACAAGCTTTCCTTTCTCTTTTACTTTGGGCTCAATCACCTTGACCCCAGCCTTTTTCAATCGCTCGATCGACTCTTTATTCTTCTTATCCTTAAAGAATTGATGGACACTTGCCGCAACTTCCGGTCCAATCCCCTCGACCTCCATGAGGTCTTCTTCTAAGAGACGAAAGAAATCGTCAAGCCTTAAGAAATGGCCAGCGAGGTCTTCCGCAGTGGTTTCCCCCACGTGACGGATGCCAAGGGCGAATAGGAATTTTGCTAAAGGTTTATTTTTGCTTTTCTCAATGGCATCGATGATGTTCTGAGCTGACTTTTCCGCCATCCGCTCCAGCGCGATAAGCTGTTCCTTTTTGATATAATAAATATCAGCCACGTCTTTGACCAATCCCTTCTCCACTAATTGATCAGTCAGTTTTGTCCCGAGGCCCTCGATATCCATTGCCCGTTTGGAGGCAAAGTGTTTGATCCGTCCCTTCAACTGGGCAGGGCAGTCCAAACCGATGCAGCGATGAATCGCCTCCTCTTTGATGACCTCCGCCCCGCATACCGGACACTTGGATGGCATTCTGAACTTCTTTTCCGTTCCATTTCGTTTTGAGGATATCACCTGAACCACTTCAGGGATCACGTCTCCTGCCCTCTGGATGATGACGGTATCGCCGATTCTCACATCCTTTTTATCAATCTCATCCTGATTGTGGAGAGTGGCCCGGCTGACCTCGACCCCTCCTACCTTCACCGGCTCCATCACAGCCACAGGTGTGAGCGCTCCGGTTCTCCCGACCTGCACGATGATATCCAGGATCTTTGTGGTCTCCTGTTTGGGCTGAAATTTGAAGGCCAATGCCCAGCGGGGGCTTCGGGCGATTTCACCGAGCCGCGTCTGAAGGTCAAGACGGTCAACCTTAATTACAATTCCATCGATCTCATAGGGAAGGGATTCCCTCTTTTCGCTCATCTCATGGTAATACTGAAGCACATCATCGATGCTCCGGCATCTCTGAATATGAGGATTGATCCGGAGGCCCCATTTGGGGAAGGCCTGAAGGATTTCCCAGTGAGATTTGAATGTCCGGCCTCTCACTTCGCCCACACCGTAACAGTAGATTTCAAGAGGCCGCCGTGCAGTGATCTTTGAGTCAAGCTGCCGAACCGAACCGGCGGCTGCATTTCTCGGGTTGGCAAAAAGTGGCTCTCCGGCTTCTTCTCGCCTTCTATTCAATTCTTGAAATCTCTTCATCTGCATGATCACTTCACCCCGGACCTCCAATCGCTCCGGGACAGGGATCTCCTTCCGGATCAATTGGAGCGGGATGGTCCTGATGGTTCTCAAGTTCCGGGTGATGTTTTCCCCATTGACTCCGTCTCCGCGAGTGGACCCCACTATAAAATGGCCTTTTTCATAGACAAGCTCCACGGCAAGTCCGTCGAGTTTGGGTTCCGCTATATACTCGATATCCTGTGTGGTCCCTAAAAACTTTTTCACCCTTTTGTCAAAATCCTTCGTTTCTGCCTCATCGAAGGCATTCGCCAGGCTGAGCATGGGAAGGGTATGCCTGACAATTTCAAAGGCTTCTAAGGGAGGGGCGCCAACCCGCTGAGTGGGAGAGTTTGGGGAGCGAAGTTCCGGATACTGCTCTTCGAGTTTCTCCAGCTCCCTCATCAGGCGGTCATACTGCGCGTCTGAAATCTCGGGCTTATCGAGAACATAATAACGATAATTGTGATATTCGATTTCTTCCCGGAGTTTTTCAACTCTCTTTTTTATTGTTTCCGCAACCATCTCCTCCATTTTAGACAGGATCAGGAGACATGTCAAATTGATTAAAAAAATGGGAGGGGGTGGGAAATTTTTATACCGTATTGAGGGATAGATTTTTCACATTACTAAATATTGTGTATGAGAAGCCCATTCTAATAAGATATTGTGGATATGAATTAAAGGAATGCAAAAATTACATTAAGTATAAAATTTTACTTGACAAATTCAGGTTTTCAGTATATCAAATTAGCCTAAGTGGAAAAAAGTGGGGAGAGGTGGTATATTTTCCCTAAATTGAGGGGGTGAGAAGGTGTTTCGTGGTAGATATGAACATGCCGTAGACTCGAAAGGGCGTATCAGCATTCCTTCCAAATTCAGAGAGGTCTTAAATAAAAAATATGACGATCGGCTGGTCATCACTAATTTTGATCACTGCCTTGTCGCTTTTCCAAACGAGGAATGGAACCTGATCGTTGAACAGAAGGTGGGATCCTTCTCCATTTTGAGGAAAGAGACAAGTTCCTTCCTGAGATTCTTCTATTCGAGTGCAATCGATTGTGTCATTGATAAACAGGGAAGACTTCTCATTCCCCAGACGCTGAGGGATTACGCCAATCTCAAAAAGGATGTGGTTTTAGTGGGTGAAGGACGGTTCATCGAAATCTTTGCCAAAGAACGCTGGCTTGAGGTGGCACAGCAGGCTGAAGAAGGATTCGATCAGATGAGAGATACCCTGGGGATATAGGGCACCCCCCGTGAGTCGTGATGGGTTAATCGTAAGCTCATCCCATCACGGACCACGAGAGACGAATGATGAAGGATGGAATTACAGCACGTCCCGGTGATGGTGGAAGAAGTGATGGATTTATTGAGATGCGGGCCCAATCAAATTTATGTGGATGCCACTTTGGGCGGGGGTGGACATGCACAGGAGATTTTAAAACAAACTGGGCCTGAGGGGATCGTCATCGGAATCGAATGGGATGAGGAAGCGATCCATGTGGCCAAGGAGAGACTGAGATCCCAGGGTGAACGGGTCAAGATATTTCGGGAGAATTTCATCCATTTACCTGAAGTATTAGAGACGCTGAGGATAGAGCGCGTGGATGGGATTCTCCTCGATTTAGGCCTCTCCTCCCTGCAACTCGAAAGAGAGGAGAGGGGCTTCAGTTTTATGGGGGAAGGCCCATTAGATATGAGAATGGATCAACGGGGGGATTGCACGGCCGCTGATCTGGCGAACCATCTTTCGCTCCTGGAGTTGGAAAAGGTATTGACGGAATATGGAGAGGATCGGTGGGCAAGGAGGATTGCCAGGGCCATTGTTTCGGAGAGAGAAAGGGAACCCATCCAGACGACCCAGGCATTGAGGAGGGTCGTCCATCGTGCTATCCCCAGAAGGTTTCATCCGAGGAGGATTGATCCGGCGACCAGGACCTTTCAGGCCCTTCGTATCAGAGTGAACGATGAGCTTGGAAATTTACAGAAGATTCTGGAGTCAGGGTGGAAATGTTTAAAGAGGGGAGGCCGAATGGTGGTCATCTCTTTTCACTCCCTCGAAGATCGCATGGTGAAAGAGACCTTCCGGAGGTGGGAAAGGGAAGGGATTATGCGGATGGTGACCAGGAGACCCCTCACCCCTGCCGAGGCGGAACGGAAAAGAAACCCCCGATCCCGCAGTGCCAAATTGCGCTGCGCAGAGAGGGCATAAGGAGTCCGGATGGCAAACCCAAGAGAAAGAGGTGAGGACCGGATTCTCTGGATGGAGAAAGATTCGAGAGAGAAATCAGCAGGGAGGAAACTGAATCTTCTTCTCGTCTTCGGTCTCCTTCTGCTATCTCTCATCGGAGGCTCTCTCTTCTATGTCTGGTCGAGAATCCAGGTGATCCAGTACGGGTATGAAATATCCAATGCCCTGAAGGAGGAAAGGGCTCTCACCGAAACCAATAAGAGATTAAGGTTAGAGGTGGCCACACTCAAATCCTATGAGCGGATCGAGAAGATTGCCGTGGAGGAGTTGAAAATGATCAAACCCAAGCCCGGTCAGGTGATCGTGATCCGATGAAAAAAAAGTCTATCAATTGGTTTAAGGTCAGGATCATCCTCATCTCATGTCTCCTCTTCTTCTGTTTTATCGTGATCCTGGGGAGGATGTTTCAGCTTCAGGTATTGAAGAAGGAGAAGCTCTATAAACTGGCGGCTCAGCAGCAGTACGGCCAGATTCCACTCGTTCCCAAAAGAGGGATCATCTATGACCGGAATGAAAATGAACTGGCTGTGAGCATTGAGGTCGATTCCGTTTATGCCGAGCCAAAGAAGATCGTCGAAGTGGGGAAGACGGCGAACGAATTGGCTTCGATCCTCCAGACCGACCCAAAAGAGATCAGAGAGAAATTGAAGAGTGCCAAATCCTTTGAATGGGTTCAGAGAAAAGTTTCACCCAAGGAGGCGGATGAGATTAAAGCCCGTCGTCTCCCCGGCATCCATTTCCTGAAAGAAAATAAACGATTCTATCCCAATTCTCATCTGGCCGCTCATGCCATCGGATTTGTGGGTCTCGATTCCAAAGGACTGGAAGGGATCGAGCTGCAATACGATGCCTTACTCAACGGGAAGCAGCATATCTGGATGATGGAGAGGGATGCAATGGGGCGGGGGATCGTTTTGAACGAAGGTCCCTTTGAGAAGGAGGACCATCATCGAAATATCGTGCTCACCATTGATAAGCATATCCAGCATGTGACCGAGGTGGAGTTGAGTCAGGCGGTTCAGAAATGGGGAGCAAAAGGAGGCATGGCTATCGTGATGGAGCCAAAGACAGGAAAGGTCTTGGCCATGGCCTCTTACCCCTTTTTCAACCCAAATCAATTCCTCGAATATCGGCCGAGGTCATGGAGGAATCGAGCGATTTCGGATGTCTTTGAGCCGGGTTCGATGTTTAAAACCTTTCTCGCCGCTGCCGTTTTAGATGAAAGGATCGTTCAATCCTCTGACTCTTTCTATTGCGAAAATGGGACCTATACCATCTATGATCGAACCATCCATGACCACTCCAAGTATGGGTGGCTGACCTTCCAGCAGATCATCAAGGTTTCGAGTAACATCGGGGCATCGAAGGTCGCCGAAAAGATAGGGAAAGACCGTTTCTATCGATATCTCGGTGGCTTCGGTTTCGGAGAGAGGACACGGCTTGGCCTTCCCGGAGAAGCCAGGGGGATTGTCCATCATCCGAGATACTGGTCTCCTGTTGCATTGGACACCATCTCTTTCGGTCAGGGGATATCGGTGACAGGGATTCAATTGGCTGTTGCCCTTTCAGCCATTGCCAATGGCGGGATCAAGATGAAACCCTATGTGGTGGAGAAGATCACCGATGAAAAGGGAGAGGGGATCCAGACCTTTCAGCCGGAAAGAGTGAAGCAGGTGATTTCCGAGGAGACGAGTAAAAAGGTCATTGCCCTGCTCAAGGCTGCCACAGAGAAGGGCGGGACAGGGGAGCAGGCTGTCCCCCAGGGGTACGAAATCGCCGGAAAGACGGGGACTGCGCAGAAGGTGGATACGATTCTGGGCGGGTATTCGGAGGACCGTTATATGAGCGGATTTATGGGATTTGCACCTGTGGAGGAACCCCGGATCGTTGTCCTGGTGGTTCTGGATGAGCCCCGGGGAAGTAACTATGGCGGAGTGGTCGCTGCCCCGGTCTTCAGGGCGATCGTTGAGAAGGTCCTCCCTTACCTCAACGTCTTTCCGAAAGGAACCTTGGTCGTTAAGAACGAAATGGAGACCCCTGTCAGAGGAGAGGGGACCACCCCCCTGATCGAAGAGGTGAGGGTCGGAAGAGGGTCGCAGAGGGTGGTCATGCCCGATCTCACCGGATTATCAATGCGAAATGCATTGAGCCGTATTGAAGGAAGGGGACTGATCATTAAGGTTTCGGGGAATGGAAAAGTGGTAGACCAGAATCCCAAGGCAGGCGCAGTGGTTGAAAAAGGGGAGATCTGTTATTTGAAGTTTGAATCTCCGTCGTAGGGCAAACATTTGGATTGAGATGAAACTGAATCAGTTGTTGGAGGGAGTGGAGGTCAGGAAGATTATCGGAGAGGTTCAAAAGGAGATCGACGGGATTGCCTGCCATTCTCAACAGGTGAAGCGAAATTACCT
>CAZXMB010000030.1:0-11244 GCA_964641715.1 uncultured Syntrophaceae bacterium | reverse complement strand
AAAAGGAGATCGACGGGATTGCCTGCCATTCTCAACAGGTGAAGCGAAATTACCTCTTTGCCGCACTTCGTGGAATGGAATTAGATGGACATCATTTCATTGACGAGGCGATTGAGAGAGGGGCCGGGGCGATTCTGTTAGAGGAAGGGAGAGAGCCTGTGGTTCACCCGACCATGATCTTTGTCACCCATAGCCGGCAGGCCCTGGCAAAGGTTTCCTCAAATTTTTATTCCAACCCTTCTTCACAGATCAAGCTGATCGGGATTACCGGAACCAATGGAAAGACCACCACCTCCTATCTCCTGGAATCGATTTTCAGGGAGGCGGGAGAGGCGGTGGGGGTGATCGGGACGATCAATTACCGATTCGGAGACACGGTCAAACCTGCCCCAAACACCACACCCGAATCCCTGGACCTCCAGAGGACCCTCTGGGAGATGCGAAGGGAGGGGGCTTCTTGTGTGGTTTTGGAGGTCTCCTCCCATGGCCTCGACCTCGATCGCGTTTTTGGATGTCAATTTGATGGAGCGGTCTTTACCAACCTTACCTCCGAACACCTGGATTATCATAAAACACTGGATCGATATTTTGAGAGTAAACGGAAGCTCTTTTCCGAATTTTTATTGAAGAGCCAGAAGGCCCGAAGATTTGCCGTGACCAACGGCGATGACCCCAGGGGAGAAGAGATCGTGAGGGGGATCGCTCTTCCCGTGATCCGCTACGGTTTCAATTCTTCCTGCGACATATCAACCGGCCGAGCGGACTTTTCATTGGAGGGCATCTCCTGTGAGGTGAAGACCCCAAAGGGTGAATTTCCTCTGCGTTCGAAATTGATCGGAAGATTTAACCTCCAGAACATCCTGGCAGCCGTCGCCGCAGGGGTGGGGATGGGTCTTCCTCAAAGGGTCATCAGAAAAGGGGTGGAAGCCTTTGAAGGCGTTCCGGGAAGATTTGAGAAGGTTGAGAACCAAAAGGGCATCCATATCATTGTGGATTATGCCCATACCCATGATGCCCTGGAGCGTGTCCTACAGGGGTTGAGAGAGATCCTCAGGCACTCGGAGAAGAATGGGAAGATCATCACGGTTTTTGGTTGTGGTGGAGACAGGGACCGGGCCAAGCGTCCAATGATGGCAGAGGTCACCGGCAGGTATAGCGACCTGGTGATCCTGACCTCGGACAATCCGAGGACAGAGGATCCCCTGGCCATCATGGGGGAGGCTGAGAAGGGATTTCACTCCATTTCCCTGAAAGAGTGGTTGAAGGGGGAGATCGAGGCCTGGAGGAGCGGAAGGGGATACCTGAAAATCCCGGATCGGAGGCAGGCGATTCGAATGGCGATCCGGCTGGCTCAATCTCCAGATACTGTTCTGATTGCGGGCAAGGGCCATGAGGATTACCAGATCATCGGAAGGCAGAGGTTTCCTTTCGATGATCGGTTGGAGGCCCGAAAGGCCCTGGAGGAAGCGTGACTTTTTCTGTGGAAGAGATCCTAAAGGCAACAGGGGGAAGGCTCCTTCAGGGGAAAGAGGGAATGCTCTTCAAAGGGGTTTCAACGGATTCACGAACCCTTTGCGAGGGAGACCTTTTCGTTGCCCTGAAAGGGGTTCGGTTCGATGGCCACCACTTTGCCATTGAGGCGCTGGAGAAAAGGGCCGCGGGTGTGGTGATCGAAGAGGATAGGGCTGGAGATATCCGGTGGGACGGTTATCAGTCAAAGGCGATCATCGCTGTTAAGAGTTCGCTCCGGGCCCTGGGGGACCTCGCGCGGGATCGAAGGCGAAAATATCGGACACCGGTAGTCGCGCTGACCGGGAGTAACGGGAAGACCACCACGAAAGAGATGATCGCAGCGTGCCTGAGGACGACTTTCCCTGTCCTGAAGACCGAGGGGAATCTCAACAATCTCATCGGGCTTCCCCTCACCCTCTTAAAACTCACTGAGAAGGAGAGAGTGGCGGTCCTGGAGATGGGAATGAATGTGCACGGTGAGGTCAGGAGACTGACCGAGATTGCAGAACCGGATGTTGGATTGATTACGAACATCCAGGAGGCCCATCTCGAAGGGATGGGGGATCTGGAAAAGATCAAGAAAGAGAAAGGAGAACTCTTCCGGAGGATGAGACAGGACGGATCGATTATAGTCAACCAGGATGACCCCAGGGTGGTTGATCTTGCCCAGTCCTTCCTCGGTCAGAAGATTTCCTATGGGATTGAACGTCCTGCGGATGTGACCGCCCGAGAGATTCGACTCAGAGGAGATCAGGGAACTTCCTTTCGCTTCGTTTCCGAAGGGGAAGAGGCGGAGATTCATCTTCCCCTGTTCGGGAGACATCTCGTCCTCAATGCCCTCTCCGCCCTTGCCACGGCAAGCCTCTTCGGAATCAAACTGGAAAGAGCGAAAGAGGCCCTGGAGGATTTCAAACCCTTCCCCATGAGGATGGAACTCCTCCTCCTCGGAGGAGGAATCCACCTCATCAATGATGCCTATAATGCCAATCCGAGATCGATGGAACACGCCCTTGAGACGCTTACAGAGATGAAGGAAAAGGGTAGGGCCATCGCTGTACTCGGGGATATGTTGGAACTGGGAGATTTCACTGAGGAGGCACACCGAAACCTTGGAAAGAAGATCGTGGAATTGTCGATTGACCTCCTCATTGCATTGGGAGAGGAGGCAGCCCTCGTTGTGGATTCAGCGATTCAACATGGGTTGAAACCTGAAAAGGCTTTCATCGCGGAGGATCATGGGGAGGCCGTCTTTCTTCTGAAACAGATGATGCGGGAGGGGGATTGGATACTGATCAAAGGTTCGAGAGGAATGGCAATGGAAAAGATTGTCCGGGGCCTGTCGGAAAGGAGGAGCCGAAGGGATGCTCTATCATCTCCTCTATCCTCTTCATGAGGTTTTTTCCTTTTTTAATGTCTTTCGATATATCACCTTCAGGACAATCTATGCGATCTTGACTGCGCTCCTCATCAGCTTCGTGGTCGGTCCATGGATCATCCGGAAATTAAAGGTCTTTCAAATCCAGCAGGTGGTCAGGGAGGATGTCCCGTCGCGGCATCTCACCAAAAACGGGACCCCCACCATGGGAGGGGGCCTCATCCTGGCCGCCATCCTTATCCCGACCCTTCTCTGGTCTGACCTGACCAACCGGTATGTCTGGATTGTCCTGCTGACCACTCTGGGATTCGGCACCTTGGGATTTCTTGATGACTACAAAAAGGTGAGAGACCGGAATGGAATGGGGATCCGGGCTCGATACAAATTTCCCATCCAGGTGGTCATGGGACTGGTCGCCAGCCTCCTCCTCTTCAGTTCCATTGATCACGACTCGAGGTTGATCTTTCCTTTCTTTAAGAAGGTGATGCCAGATCTGGGCAACTGGTACATTTTATTTGGAATGCTGGTCATCGTGGGAGCGGCCAATGCGGTGAATCTGACCGATGGATTGGATGGGTTGGCCATCGGGCCGGTTCTCATTACCAGTGCAACCTTTATGCTCTTCTGTTACCTCGCAGGTCATTTTCGATTTGCCAGTTACCTCCAGATTCCTTTTGTCAGAGGGAGCGGTGAGTTGACCATTCTGTGCGGGGCTCTGGTAGGCGCCGGACTGGGTTTTCTCTGGTTCAACACCTATCCAGCTCAGGTCTTTATGGGGGATGTGGGCTCCCTTGCCCTGGGGGCTTCGCTGGGGACGATTGCGGTGGTGACCAAACAGGAATTTCTTCTGGTGATTGCAGGGGGAATCTTTGTCATCGAAGCCCTCTCCGTCATCATCCAGGTGGTTTCTTTTAAACTGCGGAAGAAAAGGATTTTCCGGATGGCCCCTCTGCACCATCATTTTGAATTGAAAGGCTGGGCAGAGCCAAAGATCATTGTTCGGTTCTGGATCATCGGCATCATCCTTGGATTGATCGCCATCAGCACCCTGAAGGTGAGGTAAAAATTGAAAGGATAGGGAGGCGCTGATGAATAAAACTTGTAAAAAATTCCAATGTCCAAATTACAAACTCCAAATCATAACCAATCACCAAACTTCAATGACTAAAACGTCTAGATATTGGCACTTAAGATTTAGAATTATTATTAAAGGCTAAAATTAGAATTGCGTGAACTGGTATGGCAGAGAATATGGATCTTGCGGGCAGGAAGGTGTTGGTTGTGGGCCTGGCCAGGACAGGGGTGGCAACGGTAAAGTTTCTTCAATCCAAAGGTTCAATCGTGAGCACCTCGGAGGCCAAACCGGAGGAGGAGATGAAGGAGGTTTGGCAGGAGCTGAGGCCTACTGGGATCCTGATGGAATGGGGGGGCCACACGGTCGAGCATTTTATCAGACAGGATCTGATTGTGCTCAGCCCGGGGGTGGATCCAAGTATGGAGCCCATTCAGAGAGCACTCAAGAGCGGGATTCCCGTCATTAGCGAAATTGAACTCGCCTACCATTTCATTCGCCATCCCATCATTGCCATCACGGGGACGAATGGAAAGACCACGACCACCCATCTCATCGGTGAGATGTTAAAGGCGGAAGGGAAGAAGGTTGGAGTGGGAGGGAATGTGGGAGAGCCTCTGATCCTTTTTGCCGACGGGGGGGATCAATGGGAGGTATTGGTTGCTGAGATCTCCAGCTTTCAGCTGGAGAGAATTGAGAGGTTCCGACCCCGGTGCGCGGTTCTCCTCAATATTACGGAGGACCACCTCGACCGTTATCCGGCCTATCAGGACTATATTGAGGCAAAGATCAGGATTTTTGAGAACCAGAATTCGAAAGACTGGGCTGTCCTCAACAGAGATGACTCCGTGGTGATGAGATTCGTGGAGAAACTCAAGGTAAAAAAGGCGCTTTTCAGTTCGAGGGAAAGCGTGAAGGAGGGGGCCTTCTTCAATGGCCAAAATATCCACCTTCGATTGGGTGGCCTGGAGGAGAAATATTCCTTAACAGATGTTCCCCTGAAAGGGATTCACAATGTCGAGAATATGATGGCCGCCATCACCACGGCAAGGCTCTTCGGGAGTTCCAAAAGGTCGATTGAAAATGTCCTCCTGCAGTTTCAAGGCCTCGAGCATCGTCTCGAATTCGTCCGTGAGGTGAGGGGGATCCGCTTCTACAATGACTCCAAAGGGACGAATGTCGGCTCCGTGGTCAAATCCCTTCAGAGTTTTTTAGAACCCGTGATTCTGATCGCCGGAGGGAAGGATAAACATACGGATCTCGCTCCCCTGAGAGATCTGATTCGCGACCGGGTCAAACGACTGATCCTGATCGGAGAGGCCCGGGAGAGGATGGCACGGGAATTCGGTCCATTGACCGATACGGTGATCGTAAAGACCCTGGAAGAAGCCGTCTCTCTTGCCTATCAAACGGCAAAAAGCGGGGAGGTCATCCTCCTCTCACCGGCCTGTTCGAGTTTCGATATGTTTAAAGACTATAAGGAGAGGGGAAAGGTATTTAAAGAGGCAGTGTATAAAATAAGGACGGGGTAATGCCAAATGTCAAATTTCAAAGTTCAAATAAAGTGAAGCTCCCCGCCCACAGGGCGGGGCTTCCCGGAAAGGAAATCTCATTTATATTGTGCCCCTTGGCCCCGCCTACAAGGCGGGGCATTCAGCAGACTTTCCCGTAAGATGATGAAAGGCAGAAGGAGGTTCGATTACATCTTATTATTTGTAACCCTGGCCCTGGTCGGGATCGGGATTGTGATGGTCTATAGCACCAGCGCAATCATTGCCAGCGATCGCTTCGGTGATCCCTACTACTTTCTCAAGAGACAGGCCCTCTTCGGAGGCATCGGTTTTGTCCTGATGTTCCTGATGATGTTCTTCCCTCACGAGATTCTAAGACGATTTGCTTACCCCATCTTCATCCTCTCCATTCTCTTACTGATTGCGGTCCTGATTCCGGGGATTGGATATCGGGCAGGCGGATCAACGCGGTGGCTTAAAATCAGCGGCTTCTCCTTTCAACCCTCGGAATTCGCCAAATTGGGTTTGATCGTCTTCCTGGCTTACCTCCTGACAAAGAAAGAGGAGAAGATTAGAAGCTTTTTCTTCGGATTTCTCCCGGTGATCCTGCTCTCAGGCGTGGTCATCGGACTGACCCTGAAGGAGCCAGATTTCGGAGCCGCCCTTTTCCTCACCCTGATCGTCTTTCTCCTTCTCTTCATCAGCGGGGCGAGGGTGATCTATATCCTCGGTGCCTTCCTGATGACCGCACCGGTGGTTTATTACTTTCTCATGAATGCGGAGTACCGCTATAAGAGACTGATGGGCTTCATCCGGCCCTGGGATGATCCCACCGGCACCAGTTTTCAAATCATTCAGTCCTTTCTTTCCTTTGGTTCGGGCGGCCTCTTCGGGCTGGGACTCGGGGAAGGAAGACAGAAGCTTTTTTTTCTTCCCGCCCCTTACACAGACTTCATCTTTTCCATTATCGGAGAGGAGATGGGATTGGTGGGGGCCATGGTCGTGGTGCTTCTCTTCTTCATCCTGGCCTTCCGGGGGGTCCAGATCGGGCTCTCCCTGCAGGATCGGTTTGGTTCTTATCTGGCCCTTGGGATTACCCTGATGATCGCTCTTCAAGCGGTGATCAATATGGGAGTGGTTTTGGGGTTGTTGCCCACCAAGGGGTTGACCCTGCCCTTTGTCAGTTATGGAGGAACCTCGCTAGTGGCCAATTTGATGGGGATGGGAATTCTTCTTCACCTTTCAACCCAGGCGGAACGGAAATGAGATGTGTGATTGCCGGGGGTGGGACAGGAGGTCATCTCTTCCCGGGTATGGCGATTGCCGAAGCATTGGTCAGGAGAGAGATGGGAAATGAGGTTCTCTTTATCGGAACAGAGAGAGGAATCGAGGCAAGGGTTCTGGCAAACGGGAGGTATCCCCTGATGACGATTCAGGCCATGCCTATCCGGGGGAGATCCTTATGGAGGAAATTGGAGGCCCTCTGGTTCCTTCCCAGGGCCATCTCAGAATCTTTTACGATCTTGAAGCACTATCAGCCCCAGATTGTCCTGGGAGTGGGAGGATATGCCTCTGGTCCGGTCCTCTTATCCGCCTTTCTCCTCAGGATGAAAAGGGCTATCCACGAACAGAATGTGATCCCCGGGATGACCAATCAGATACTGAAATGGTTCGCTCAAAGGATATTTGTCTCCTTCGAGGAGACAAAGAGTTATTTCCCGGAGACAAAGACAGTGGTGACCGGAAATCCCGTTCGGGAAGAGATCTCCTCTGTCGGATTTCCCAAAATAAAGGAAGAACGCTTTACCCTCCTTATCTTCGGGGGAAGTGCGGGAGCCCATCGGATCAATGTGGCCATGATGGAGGCCCTCGATTTACTGGAAGAGTTAAAATATAACACAAGATTCATCCATCAGACCGGGAAAGAAGATATCGATTTTGTTTCAAAAGGTTACCGGGAGAAGGGGTTTGATGCAGTGGTGAAGCCATTCTTCGATGAGATGGCCTCCTCCTACGAGAGGGCGGACCTTGTGATCTCGCGGGCAGGAGCAAGCACGGTTTCGGAACTGGCAGTCTGTGGAAAAACTGCCATTCTCATTCCCTATCCCCATGCCGCCCATCATCACCAGTTGATCAATGCCCAGAAGTTGGTGGACCGCGGGGCGGCGATGATGATTCGGGACGAATCGCTCAATGGCTCGATTCTCTCCCGGACCATTCTTCACTTATACCACCATCCGGAGGAGAGGAAGAGAATGGAGGAATCCATCCGGAAGGTGGGACGGCCCAAGGCAGCCGAAGAGATCGTCGATCATTGCTATGAGCTGGTTAAACAATGAACAATGAACTTTAAACTTTGAACTTTTAACCCTCGATTTGATTATGTATCGAAAAGGAAAGATCAGGAACATTCATTTCGTCGGCATCGGTGGCATCGGAATGAGCGGGATTGCCGAGGTTCTGCTCAACTTAGGTTACCACATCAGCGGATCAGATCTGAAAGAGACGGAAGTCACCCGAAGGCTCCTCACCCTGGGATGTGAGATCCATTATGGCCACCGGAGGGAGAATGTGAAGGAGGCAGATGTGGTGGTGGTTTCCTCTGCAATTCGTCCGGGCAATCCAGAGGTGGAGGTGGCGGAGGAGAGGCTGATCCCCATCATTCCAAGGGCGGAGATGCTTGCCGAACTGATGCGGATGAAGGTGGGAATTGCTGTCGCAGGGACCCATGGAAAGACAACGACCACTTCCCTGATCGCTACGGTCCTCGCTGCGGGAGGGCTTGACCCAACCGCGGTGATCGGGGGGAGGCTCAATAGCATCGGGAGCAATGCCAGACTCGGCCAAGGGGAGTTCCTGGTGGCTGAGGCAGATGAAAGCGACGGTTCCTTTCTTAAATTGATGCCCACGATTGCGGTGGTGACGAACATTGATCCGGAACATCTTGATTACTACAAAGGGATCGAAGCGATCAAAGAGGCCTTTCTCGATTTTTTGCATAAGATCCCCTTTTTCGGGTTGGCGGTAGTCTGTCTCGATCATCCCCACATCCAGAGCCTCATCCCAAGATTGAAAAAGAGGTTCACCACTTACGGATTGACGACTCAGGCTGATTTTCAGGCAGAAGAGATCCAGTTCGAGGGGCTTTTAACCTCTTTCGATGTGTTCTATCACCGGAAGAAAGTGGGGAGGTTGAAGATTCGTATGCCGGGTCTCCATAATGTCTACAATTCTCTGGCAACCGTGGCCACCGCCTTTGAACTCGAGATCCCCTTTAAGGTCATCCAGGAGACCCTTGCTGAGTTCAGCGGAATTCATAGGCGCTTTCAGATCAAAGGGGAGAAAAGGGGGGTCCTCGTCGTGGATGACTACGGCCATCATCCCGTGGAGATTATGGCCACTTTGAAAGCTGCAAGAGCCGGATGGAAGAGGAGGGTGATTGCCGTCTTCCAACCCCATCGCTATACACGAACCCAAGCTCTTTTTCACGATTTCTTAACAGCCTTTTACGATGCGGATGTTCTCATCCTGACGGATATCTATCCGGCAGGGGAAGACCGTATCGAGGGAGTGGAGGCAAAGTCGCTCTTCGAAGGGATCAGGGAGTACAGTCACAGGGATGTGACCTACATCTCCGATAAGAAGGAGATTGTTGACCACCTTCTGCCTATCCTCGTCCCAGGTGACATGGTGATCACTTTGGGGGCAGGGGATATCTGGCAGGTAGCTGATGAACTGGTGAACCGTTTATGATTTCGGATTTCCCCCACCCTATCCCCCAAGGGGGAGGGTGGGGGAAGAGGGTGAAATCCCCAATTCGCAATGGGATGATGAAAGACTACAAGAAATGGGCTGAAGGCTTGATCCAGGGAAGGATCCTTTTCGATACACCGATGAGGCAACTTACATCGATCAAGGTGGGTGGACCCGCGGATGTGGTTCTCTTCCCAAAGGATGTTGAGGAGTTAAGAAAGACGGTTCGATTCGCCAGGAAACGGAAGATCCCCACCCTTATTTTAGGAAAGGGTACCAATCTGATTGTAAGGGATAATGGGATCAGGGGCTGGTTGGTCAGTTTGAGCCAGGGTCTGAGAAGGGTTCGATTCGACGGAGAAACGGTCGCGGCGGAGGCTGGCCTCCCCCTTCAACAACTGGTTCAATATTCGGTTCAGAAAGGGCTCACCGGTCTGGAACCTTTTTTTGGAATCCCGGGGACAGTAGGCGGTGGGCTGGCAATGAATGCAGGGGCATGGGGAGTGGAGATGAAGGATGTCGTCCATTCCATTACCCTGATGAAGGAGGATGGAGAAATCGTGGAGAGGACTCGGTCCAGACTCCGGTTTTCTTATCGAAGATTTTTTCTTCCCTCCTCATGGGTTATTCTCCGGGGAAAGTTCCATCTGAGGAGGGGGAAGAGGGAGGAGATCCTCGAAAGGGTAAGGTCTTATTCGGAGATGAGGAAGAGAGCCCAGCCCATCGGTTATCCGAGCGCAGGGTCCATTTTTAAGAACCCGAAAGAAGGGCCTGCGGGAAGATGGATTGAAGAGGCGGGGCTGAAAGGATTCAGGATGGGGCAGGCGATGGTCTCCGAACACCATGCCAATTTTATTATCAACCGTGGGAAGGCGACTGCCGAGGAGGTCATCCATTTAATGGAGTGGATCGAGAAAAGGGTCTACGAAGAAAAGGGCATCTCCCTGCAGCGGGAGGTCCGGGTGGTTGGAGAATGAGGGAGTCTTCCTTCAGGAAAAAGAAGATCGGGGTGATGATGGGTGGCCTCTCTCGGGAGAGAGAGATTTCGCTCAGGACCGGAAAGGCCATCTTGAAAGCCCTTCTCGAAAAGGGGTATCGGGCCTGCGGGATCGATGTGGGCAACGATCTTGTGGAGAAGTTGCTTCAGGAGAAGATCGAGGTCGCCTTTCTGGCTCTCCATGGCCGGTACGGGGAGGATGGAACCATCCAGGGGATGCTGGAGTTGATGAGGATCCCCTATACGGGCTCAGGGGTATTAGCCAGTGCTTTGGCCCTTCATAAGGTGATGGCCAAAAGGGTCTTTCTCTATGAGAAGATTCCGACCCCTTCCTTTGAGGTCATCCGACGGGAGGAGATCGAGAAAGAGGCGGCTAAAATTTCGATTCCCCCTCCCCTGGTGGTGAAACCCTCCAGTGAAGGGTCCACCCTTGGGGTCTCGATTGTGAAGGAGAAGGGAGAGATGATCCCTGCGCTCAAGGAGGCAGGGAAATATGATGAGGAGATTTTGATCGAGGAATTCATGAAGGGGAAGGAGATCACCGTAGGCATTCTCAGGGATATTCCTCTGCCCATCATTGAGATCGCCCCGAAGAGCGGCTTCTATGATTACCGCTCCAAATATACGAAAGGGGAGACAGAATATATCATCCCTGCTTCCTTGGCAAGGGAGAAATATCTCTATGCCCAGGAGATCAGCATGAAGGCCTTTCGGGCCCTTGGCTGTTCGGATTGTGCGAGGATCGATCTCATGACGGATGAGGAAGGGAATCCCTTTGTGATCGATGTGAACACCATGCCGGGGATGACAGAGACCAGCCTTTTACCCAAGGCGGCTTCGTATGCGGGAATTCCTTTTGAAGACCTGGTGGAGAGGATTCTTTTAGGGGCGTCATTAAAAATAGAGAGCAGATCATAGAAATATGAAGCACCAAACACCAAGCACCAATAACCAAATAATGACCAAAATCCCAATAACCAAAATTCTAACTAAAGAATATTTTAAATTCCCCTCTCCCCAGTGG
>CAZXMB010000029.1:6882-21567 GCA_964641715.1 uncultured Syntrophaceae bacterium | reverse complement strand
TGCGGAATGAAAGGATGCGGGAAGACCAAAAAGACCGCCAAGAAACCCAAAGGGAAGAAAAAATAGGCGAGAAAGTGAGTTTTAAATTGATACAACTTTTTTCTTGACAACGGGGATAAATTTTGTTATTCGATTTTTCTACAAAGTCTTTAAACTCCATTTAAATTTGTATATCTGTTATTGAAAGGAGGTGAAGTTGATGAAGAGATTGGTGAGCATCTTTTTGGTATTGATGGCGTTAGGAGTTTTTGCATTTGGATGTGGGGTATCACAGGATACAAAGATTAAATGCCCCAAATGCGGTGCTGTTTTCACAATTGATGAGGGATTAGCTGAAATTCAGAAAAAAGGCTACTAATCCTGCCTCTCAAAAAGATCAACGATCCTTGCGAGGAAAGAGAAAGATTTGGAAAAGGGAAGAGGAAACTCTTCCCTTTCTTTTTTAGAGAGAGAACTCCACAGAAGGTTTTTCCCTGTGCAGGATTGCCGAGAAGATGATTCCCCCTAAGTATCTCGGGATCAGGTGAGAGAGGTCTTTTATGATCTTATCGGCTTCTTCTCTTCCCACTTCGCCTAAGACATCAATGGGAATGAAGATGTTTTTCGTCTTTTCAGTTGTCTTATCCTTATCGCATTGACGCCATACCCAATTTCGGGTCAGGACTTCCCGTTCATCCCGGTAGACCAACTCTCCTTTTGGCACTGTCATCGTTTCTCCGCCTCCCATCGGGGTGAAGGGCTCCCAGCCCTCGGCGAATTGAAGGGAGAGGTTGCCTTTTAACGTATCTAAATCGTGGCCGCCCATCGGGACGAGATATTTCAGAGAGAGACTATTATAGAGGTCAACCAGCGGATTGATCCTCGGGAAAGGGTCTCCTTTCAAGATCCTCCTAGCCATGGATTCAATGGAACTTGGAAATTTGCTTCCGGAGATGTCCAATCGGGTGAAGGCGTTTCTCCAGGGTTTGATCCTCGGGTGTTCCTGAGCCTTGTCGCCAATGAAATCACTCTTCAATCCTTCAGTGCTCTGGCTGAGAAGCTCCTCAATCTCTTTTGAGGGATGGGTATTATCCACACCCTTTGCCACCACCATCCCGATGGTGAGATCGGGCAGAAAATCAAACAACTCCTTTTGAATGGAAAAGTACATGGCTAATCCTCCCTGTTTTTTGCTTACCACTCCAACCATAAAATGTCAACGAATATACTCTTTTGTAAAGGGGGAAAAGGTAATGCGTACTTGAGTTCTCGTAGCACCCTGTGGATAACTCTCCTGGATCGATACGTCTTTTCAATCACAAGGTCTGAAGCGGGGGACAATGGGTAGGGTCCCGATTTAATCGGGGCCTATTCAGGGCGACTGAAGTCGCCCCTACCCCGTTTAAGTGAGGGGTTGCAGGGGAGAGGGGGATTATGATTGACGAGAAAAATCATTTCATCTATAGTGTCGGGTGATGGAAATAAAGCCGACCGTACTGATTGTGGACGATGAATTGGGGGCGCGGCAATCTCTTGAGGTGATCCTTGAGGATCACTACAGGGTATTGTCTGCAGAAAGCGGCCAAATGGGCCTCGATATTGTCCGAAAAGAATCGATCGATCTTGTATTGTTGGATGTGCATATGCCTGATATGGATGGGCTCGAAGTCCTCCGGAAGATCAAAGAAGAGGATGAAGGGATTGAGGCGGTCATGGTCTCCGCTCTCAATTTAGCGAGGAAAGCAGTCGAGGCTATCAAATTAGGTGCCTGCGATTATATCACCAAGCCCTATGAACCTGATGATATTCTCTCCACCGTCAATCGGGTAATCAGCCAGCAGAAGCTTCAAAGAGAATTGGATTTTCTCCGGAAGGAGATGAAAGAATCCCGCGGTCTGGGTCAGATCATTGGCCAATCCAGGGCCATGCTTGAGATCTTTAACCTCATCAAGAAAGTGGCCTTCACCTCAACCCATATTCTGATTAAGGGGGAGAGCGGGACAGGCAAGGAACTGGTTGCTCGCTCCATCCATTATCAGGGAAACCGAAAAGACCAGCCCTTTGTGGCTATCAACTGTGCGGCCATTCCCTCCGAACTGATGGAGAGCGAGATGTTCGGTCACGAGAAGGGAGCGTTTACCGGGGCTCATACCCGAACCATCGGAAAATTTGAGCATGCCAATGGAGGGACCCTCTTTCTCGATGAAATCTCTGCGTTGAGATCTGATCTTCAGGCAAAACTGCTCCGGGTTCTACAGGAGAAGGAGATCGAACGAATCGGTTCGAACCGTCCCATCAAGATCAACATCCGTGTCATTTCAGCAACAAATACGGACTTGGAAGAGGCCATCGCTCAAGGGAAATTTCGTCAGGACCTCTATTTCAGGCTCAATGTCGTCCCCATTTCCATTCCTCCCCTTTGCGAGAGAAGGGAGGATGTCCCCCTGCTGGCTCAGCATTTTCTGAATAAGTTCAACATTGCCTTTCATAAAAGGATTTCGGGATTTTCTGAGAAGGCCCTGGATGCCCTCTCCCGGTATCACTGGCCGGGAAATATCCGGGAATTGGAGAATCTTATTGAGCGGATCGTCGTCCTCTCCTCCGGAGAAGAACTGATTGATATTAAACACATCCCCATCGAAATTTTGATGGATTCGAAACAGGACATCGAGGATTTGGCAGGGAAAGGAGGGGGTTTATCAAAAATCAGAGAGGAATTCGAAAAAAGGATCATCCTCAATGTGCTTGAGGCATGTCAGTGGAATCAGACAGAGGCGGCAAGGGTCCTGAAAATCAGCCGGGCCCACCTCATCCAGAGAGCAAAACAGTTTGGTATCTCCTTAAAAAAGTAGATTGATCCTCACTCAGACTGTAATATTTTTCCCGATTTGCCAACTATTGTTTACAGTTTAAACTCTCCTAATTAAATCACGGGTTTACCCTTATCCCATCTCATTTTTTCAATTCATTGTCAATTATTGTTGGCAATGGATTGAAAGGACATTTCCCTATCATTCAAAGCAGTATCTCTCAAAATCTCTTTATTTAACAGATAGTTAATGGCCATTTATTTAGAAATTTTTTTTCTTTTTCTTGTGGCATCCTGATTGCTAATAAGATTGCTGTATCTCGTTTCTTTTTTCTCCGCTTAAATCCATTGGAAAGGAGGTGATCCCATGAAGAAGATCGCAATCGAACTGCTCATCGTTGCAGTCACAGTGATGGCCTATGTGCTACCGGTATTGGCAGAGGGTGGGGGTTGGTAATTAAGCCTCCCATTTTCATCAATTCTAAAAGGAAGCATACCCGGATTTCGGTTATGCTTTCTTTTTTCTAATAACCTTTGACATCCTTCCTTTTTCCTCCTATAAATAATCTGGAAATTTCTTAATCCTTGAAGGTTCCAACTCAATATGTCAAAGAGATTATTTCTCCTCTTTTTCTCTATCCTACTCATATTGCTATCTCTTCTTTCTTTTCCTCTAAATATTTTTTCGGGAGAGAAGAGATCGGAGCCTTCAAAGATGGGAGGGACTTATCGGAAGCCTCTTGAATTTAACCCCAAGACTCTTGATCCTGCTCTTGCGATTGACATGTACGCAGTCACTATCATCCAGCAAATTTTTGACGGATTAGTTCAATTTGACAAAGATCTCAATATGATTCCTGCCATTGCCAATTCCTGGAGGATCTCCCAGGATGGGCTTACTTATACGTTTTATTTGAAAGAAGGAGTCAAGTTTCACAATGGAAGAGAGGTCACTGCAGATGACTTTGTTTATTCATTTACCCGCATCATTGATCCCAAGACAAAATCTCCGGGAGCTCAATTTTTGAATCGAATCCTTGGATTTAAGGAATTTCAGGAAGGAAAGGCAGGTAATGTTGAGGGTCTTAATTCAAGGGGGAAATATATCTTTGAGATAAGACTCTTAGAGCCTTATTCACCTTTCATTTCCATATTGGGTATGAATAAGTTTAAGGTTATTCCAAAGGAAGAAATTGAAAAATCAGGGATCGCTTTTGGAAAATCACCGGTTGGGACAGGTCCTTTTAAATTTTTGTCCATGAAAGAAGGGGAGGAGATCATTCTCGAGGCCAACCCTGATTATTTTGAAGGGAGGCCTTATCTGGACAAAATTATTTTTAAAATCTTTCATGGAGCTCCACGGGGGAAGATCCTCAAAGAATTTAAAGAAGGGGGCCTTGAGGAATCATTCGTTCCCCCTGAGGAAATAGAAGAGATAGTTAAAGAAAAACGTCACTTCTTTTTACAAAAACCTATTCTTTCTCTGAGATTTTATGGATTAAATTCAATGACAAAACCTTTGGATAATAAAAAATTGAGAAAAGCCATAAATTTCGCAATAGATAAGCGTTTTATCATTTCAGAAATTCATAAAAATCAGTTCAATTTAGCCAAGGGTATTCTCCCCCCTGGAATGCCAGGATATGATCCTAAAAGAGATTTCTATCCCCATGATGAAATCAGTACCAAAAAACTTTTAGCTGAGGCCGGTTATGGGAAAAGCAAAAAAGTCTCCCCCTTAGAACTATGGAGTGCTTCAAAATCAGATGCGGCGCAAAGGGAATTAAACGAGATAAAAATTCAATTGGATAAATTAGGCATTCAAACGAACATCCATTTTGAAACAAACTGGCCGAATTTCGAATCGATCTTGAAGTTGAATAAAGCCCCCGTTTTTATCTATGCCTGGTATGCGGATTTTCCTGATCCGGATAATTTTTTAGGGACTCTTTTTCACTCAAAATCAAGGTATAATTATACAAATTATCATCATCCGGAAGTGGATCGTCTTCTCGAGAGGGCCAGATCAGAAAGGGATTATCTCAAACGGATGGAGATGTATCGAAAGATCGAGGAGATGATTCTCGAGGATGCGCCGATTGTCCCCATGGTGAACCACCTCTTCCAGATGGTCTATCGATCCTATGTGAGGGGTGTTGAGGTGAATGCCCTCGGTGGCCCCTATATCCCGATGAAAAAGATCTGGTTGAAGAAATAACAATTCATTTTTAACCGCCCAACGCTCAATCCAGATGGTTTTTAAAAAAGATACCAAGTCCATTCGCCTTCAGACAAGGCTCATCTTCTACTCCACTCTGATCATCCTCCTGGTCATGACCCTGGTCATCCTTTTCGTGGAAAAGCGGCAGTCCGAAATGATTCAAGAGGAAGCTCAGAAACGGGGGATGGCCATGGCACGGAATCTGGCTGCCGTAAGCATCAATGCCCTTCTCACCTATAATTATGTCATTCTCGAACAGAATGCTGAAAAGGTTGCCCTTGAAGAGGATATTGCCTATGTGATCATCCACGACAAGGAGAACCGGGTAGCGGCTTACAGTCAGCAGGATGAAAGACAGGGGACCGTTCTGACCGACGAGGTCAGCCTGAAGGCCGTGAGGACGAAAGAGCCCCTGATCCAGCAGAGCCTTATCAATAAAGAAAAGACTCGAATCCTGGACATTGCGATCCCGGTTTACATTAAGGAATCCAGGGAGAAGTGGGGAACGATTCGAATCGGCCTCTCTCTGGAAAGGATGTCCGAAGAGATTTTAAAGACCCGTCTCAACCTTCTCTTCCTCGGTCTACTCGCCATCCTCCTTGGTATTCTCGGGTCAGTCTTCTTTGTAAGGCGCATCACCCGGCCCATCTCCAGACTGGTTGAGACGACGATCTCGGCTGCCGGAGGGGACCTCGAACAGATCATCGATATTCGCACCCATGACGAGATCGAAGAGCTGGGAAAGAATTTTAACCACATGATCCAGCAGATCCGTCTGCATCGAGAGGAGTTAGAGGACCGTCTTCGGGAGATCACCGCCCTGAAGGCTTACAGGGATAACATTCTGTCTTCGATGACCAATGGCCTCATTACGGTTGATCTGGATCAGAAAATCGTCACTCTCAACGAGAGGGCGCAGAAAATCTTGGGAGTGAGGAGAGATGAAGCCGTGGGAGTTTTATTAAATCAGGTATTGGGTGAGGACCATCCCCTTTATCAGACCGTTGCCGAGACCTTATCTCAAGAGAAGGGGATGTTCCATTCCGAAATGGAACTGAAAAGAAAGAAGGATTCCCTCTGGCTGGCCGGATCCACCTCTGTTCTGAGCAATGGGGAGGGGAAAAAGATCGGTGCCCTGGCAGTCTTTCAGGATATTACCAAGATCAAGGCCCTTGAAGAGAGATTGAGGCAAGCAGACCGCCTGGCCGCTCTGGGGACACTCTCTGCCGGGCTTGCCCACGAGATTAAGAACCCCCTCTCCGCCATCAAGACCTTTGTCCAGCTTCTTTCAAAAAAAATGGAGAGCCCTTCTTTCATGGAGAAGTTTCATATCACCGTCCCGAGAGAAATCGACCGGATCAATCAATTGGTGGAAGATCTTCTGGAGTTGACCCGAAGCAGAAAACGGCCCCTGATCAATCTTGATGTCAATCCGTTGATCCTTCAGGTGATCGATCTTCACGGAGAAGAGATGAAGAAGAGGAGGATCCTTTTCGAAAACCATCTCGATCGATCGATTCCATCCATCCAGGGCGATTCGGAGTCACTGTACAGAGCCTTTTCGAACCTGGTGATCAATGCCATCCAGGCCATGCCCAATGGAGGGACTCTTTCCATCTCCTCTGAAATGGATCGGAGCTCCTCTTCTATTCGGCTCACCTTTCGTGATACGGGGATTGGAATGGATGAAGATACAGCGAAGAGTCTTTTCAACCCTTTCTTCACCACAAAGGATAAAGGGGTTGGCCTTGGAATGGCCCTCACCCATAAGATTATTGAAGATCACAGGGGAGTGATTGAGGTCGCAAGTGAGAGAGAGAAAGGGACGGCCTTCATCCTGAGCCTCCCTGTAATTAAAGATTCGAACTGTCAACAATAGTTGACAGTTCGAGCCCCCTTCTAAAAGAACCATCTTTTTGCCATCCCGTCATAACTATTTAAAATCTAAAGCAATTTATTTTTATTTCCGCGAGAGTCATTTTGGCATCTAATTTGCTATATAAATAAATGATAAAATTTTCTCCATGAAAGAGGAGGAGAGATGGGAAACTTTTCTAAACGTATCCTGGTGGTGGATGATGATCAGGGGATCCTGGATTCCTTCGAGGTTCTTCTGGGCGACCGTTATGATCTCATTAAGGCGGATAACGGTTATCAGGCCCTAAGGGTTCTCGAGGACGATCCTCCCCGGTTGATGTTTTTAGATATCAAGATGCCGGGGCTTGGTGGACTGGATATCCTGAAAAGGATTCAGGGAGACCGGAAAAGGGTGGAGGTGGTAATTATCACTGCTACCAATCAGGAAGAGACGGAAGAAGAGGCGAGGGATTTAGGGGCGATTGATTATCTGAAGAAGCCTCTGGATATCCATGAAGTGGAAAGGATTACCTCACAGGTCTTCCCATAATCATTCAGCCATAATCATTCAGGGAAAGGAGTTGACTTGGAGCAGGTGGACGGAAGGAAAGGCCAACCTGAAAAGAGGAATGGAGAGGCTGGCCGATCAGAAGACTATCCACAGAATTTTAAAATCGATTATCGCGACCTGGTTGAACGGGTCCCGGCGGTGTTCTACATCACTGCCCTTGATGAAACAGGGGGCCGGCTCTACATCAGCCCCCAGATCGAGGCAATGCTGGGTTTCCCATTGGCTCAGTGGTTCACCGATTCCCAACTCTGGTTAAAACAGATCTATCCCGAAGACCGGAGACGCGTGCTCGGAGAATTTTATAAGAGTCACCGAAACGGTCTTCCCTTCTCCTCCGAATATCGTTTGATTGCCAGTGATGGCCGTATTGTCTGGGTACGGGATGAGGCCAATGTGGTGAGGGATGATACGGGTGCACCCTGTTATATTGAGGGAGTCCTATTTGATATTTCAGAGACTCTAAGAACCAAGGAGATGGCCCAGAAGAGCGAGGCAAAATTTAGGACCGTATTTGAAGAGATCGCCGTGGGGATCGCTTTGATCAACAGGGAGGGCCGGATCATGGAGAGTAACCGGGCGCTTCAAAAGATGCTCGGGTACAGGGGGGAAGAGCTTTTCAATAGAGTCTTTAATGACTTCATTCATCCGGATGACATCACCACGGATCTCGACCTTTATGAAAAGTTGCTTGAGGGAAAGCAGGACCACTACCAGGTGGAGAAGCGTTATCTGCGAAAAGGGGGCTCAGTCCTCTGGGGCCGTCTGAATGTCTCCCTGATTTGCGGTCTAAATGGTGAACCTCAGTCCACCGTTCATATGGTGGAGGACATCACCGAATGGAAACAACTCGAGACCCAGTTTCTTCAGGCCCAGAAAATGGAGACCGTGGGCCGGTTGGCGGGTGGCATTGCCCATGATTTAAATAATCTCTTTACGGTCCTCAGTGGCTATAGCCAGCTCTCCCTGATGAGGCTCAAAGAGGATGATCCCCTGACAGAGAATCTGAGGGAGATTAAGAAGACGACCGATCGGGCCGCTGAATTGACGAATCGGCTCCTTGCCATCAGCCGGCGCCAGGCCCTGGATATGATGGTGATCGACCTGAACCAGCTTGTGAGAGGGCTGGAGAAGATGCTGGGCCGCATCATCGGAGAGGATATCGAGTTGATCATCCGTCCGGCCGGAGAGATCGGAAAGGTGAAGACCGATCCCAATCAAATGGAACAGGTCATCCTCAATCTGGTGGTCAATGCGAGGGATGCGATGCCGAACGGGGGGAAGCTCGTCATCGAGATCCGGAATGTTGAATTGGACGAAACCTATGCCCAATCCCATTTCAGCGTGGTCCCCGGCCGTTTTGTTTTACTCTCTGTGACGGACACGGGCTGCGGGATGTCCCCAGAGGTCAAAGAGAGGATCTTTGATCCGTTCTTTACGACCAAAACAAAAGGGAAGGGGACAGGATTGGGACTCTCCACGGTCTATGGCATTATCAAGCAGAGTGGAGGAAATATATGGGTCTATAGTGAGCCGGGTCAGGGAACAACCTTCAAGATCTACCTGCCACGGGTGGAGGAGGAGGCGGACGAAATTTCCCCCCGGGAGGAAGGAATTGATTTTCCAAGGGGAAACGAGACGATCCTCTTCGTGGAGGATGAGGATTCATTGCGTGGCTTTTCCGCCCGGGTTCTGCGTGGTCAGGGCTACACCGTATTGGAGGCAGCCAATGGAGATGAAGCCATGGAATTGGCCCGTCGATCCATGGGGCAACCCATCCATCTCCTTCTTACCGATCTGGTGATGCCCCAGATGGGAGGAAAACAACTGGTTGAGCAGTTCAAGATCCTTCATCCTGATGCGAGAATCCTCTTTATCTCCGGTTATACAGATGAAGCCATCACCCGTCAGACCTCACTCAATCCCGATGCCCCGTTTTTACAGAAGCCCTTCTCCCCTTTAGAGTTGACCAGGAAGATACGCGAGGTGCTGGATTCATCCCCTGGCTCTTTTTCGACCTGAAAGCAAGACCATCCGGATCTCTCTCACTCCCCTTGACGGCCAACCGCAATTTCAATATAGTGATCTCAATTCGCTTAAGATCCAGAAGGGGGATGGAGCCCTATGCCAGCCTCCTATGCCCGACTGATCAACACTGAAAAGATGCTCGTGCGATACCTTATCTTTACCTCTTTATTTTTAGCCTTTTTATCCCTCCATGCTCGCGTCCATGGCCAGCCCTTATTCGAGGTGGAAAGAGAGTCCTTTTGCGGGGGCATGGGGGGAAATGAACCCCAAAAATCATTCACAGGTACTGCGGAGATTAAAAGAGGAGAAGGAATTTTTTTCTGGATGGAGATCCGGGGAGGGGAGCGGGCTCTGACCATGCTTGAGGCCAAAGGGGAAATGCCCATCTATCATGCCTGGGCTTCGGAGAAGGGAGTGACCGATGTCATCAATATTGGGATTACAAAAGAGAGATGGTTTGAATTGCGGGAGAAGATAATGGGGGAGGCGAAACGCAAGGGATCTTTCACCTGGCGAACTTATAGCGTTAAACGAAACTTGACGGAGGGACACTGGTATGTCTCCGTTCTGGATGCCAACAGAAAATCCGTTAAAAAATCCGGCTCCGGAACAGAGGCCTTCCGCCCGGAAATCGTGATTCGATTCATCAAGTGACCCCGAGCGCTCTGCTCTCTACCCCTTACGGGAAAGGAGGAACAGATGAGGTCAGATAATATTAAAGAAACCCTGAAGGAGTTGATGGAACAGGTGACCAATGATCCTTCTTTACCTCCGGATCAGAAGGTCAAAATCCTTGGAGGCCTGCAGAAAATATCCACTCCCCTTCAATCGGACCGGTGGATCTACCGTCTGGTTGTGGCCTTTCTCGGTGTTACCGTCATTCTGACCATCCTCGGAGGCTTCTACTTGAGCATCAAAACCGCAGTGGCCATCCCCGAAGGTTTGATTGCACTGGGTTCGGCTGCAGTGGGAGCCCTGGCAGGTCTATTGGCACCCTCTCCAATGAAATGAGAGAAGGGATGGGAAACGAATATCCCATCGAGGGGTTTGGATGATATGAGGTAATGGCGGATGTTAAGATAAAATATAAAATATTTCATAGAGAGGAAGCTTATGGAAAAGGGGCTGTCTTTAAAACGAATTCAGTTTTTGAAGAAGGATTATTCGAGGGGATTCATCGAAGATGTGGGATATAAAGCAGTCCGTTATCAAAAAGGCTACCTGGAGTCCCGGCTGAAGATCTACAATCGCCATCGCCAGCAGGATCATTATATCCATGCGGGGGTGATTGCAACCATGGCTGACCATACAGCGGGTTATGCCGCCTTCAGCCTGGTTCCTAAGGACTATCGGATCCTCACCATCGAATTTAAGATCAACTTTCTCCGACCCGCCTATGGCCATGCCCTTATTTGCAGGTCGAAAATTCTTCGGGAAGGGGGACAGATTCTGGTCGGGGAGAGTGAAGTATTTGACCGGAGGGGGGATGGAGAGGAATTGGTCGCTAAGGCCATCGTGACCCTTAGATCCGTCCACCAGAGTAAGATCAAACCTGTTTTGGATTAATAAGGAGGGAGAGATGCCAACCATCTTTTTTTACGGGCCAGTGCTGGATAAGGCGAAGAGAAAAGAGATGATCCGATCCTTATCTGCTGGTCAGGGTGAAGAGGCATCAACGATGCCGGATCATTTACAGAGACCTGGAATGGAAAGAACAGGGCAGGGTGCTGGAGGATGACCTCTCTCGGTTGTTACAGCACGAATGCGATCATCTGGATGGGATATTGGCCCTTTCGCGAGCAATTGACCCTAATTTGACAGAAAAAATAGAAATTTGTTAATTTCACTTCGGTAGTGAGTCTAAAGAGAAGGAGGAAAGATCAACATGAAAAAAGAGAGAGAGAAGGAATTGAGCAGGAGGGACTTTTTGAAGAGAGCAGCGTTAGGGACAGCAGCCTTTGGGATGGGCGGTTTTTCGGTAAAGAAGGTCTTTGCCCAGAGAAAACCTCCCATTAAGATCGGGGTTTCCATCTCTCTGACCGGGTCGATGGCCCGCGAGGGAGAACTGGAGGTGGGAGGATACAAGCTCTGGGGGAAGATCATCAATGAGAAGGGATGTACCTTCGGGGAAGTGGAGAAATTGGGTTGTCCCGGGCCGGGGCTTCTCGGAAGGCAGGTGGAGTTTGTCGTCTACGATGACAAGAGCGATCCCAGTGAGTCCAATAAGATGGTCCGGAAATTAATCGTCTCGGACAAGGTGGAACTGATATTGGGTCCTTATGGAAGTCCTGCCTCCAATGCCATTGCCCCTTTGGCGGAGGAATATCGAATCCCCATTATCACTCCGTTAGCCAATGCGCCGGTCATCTGGGAAGGGAAGAAAAGGGAGTGGTTTGTCGGGGTCCTTCCTCCTGCATGGAAGAATCTCTACGGATGTCTCATGATCGGGAAGGAGAAGGGGGCGAAGACCGTTGCCTTCATCTATTCGGATACCCCCTTTCCCATCGGTGCATCGAGGCCCCTGATTGCAAAAGCGAAAGAGATGGGAATGGAGGTCGTCCTCGATGAGGCCTATCCCAAAGAGACAGCGGACTGGGAACCCATCCTTTCGAAGGCATGGTCCAAGAAGCCTGATTTGATCTTAGGAGGAGGTTATCTTCCCGATTCGATCGGATTGATGAAGGCAGCCAAGGCTGTCAATGCCACACCGAAACTCTTCGGGTTCCTGGTCGGGCCGGCCATTGCGGATTTTGCCAACTCCCTGAAAGGCGATGGAGCCTATGTCACGGGGGAGACGTTCTGGGAGCCTTTTGTCAAGACACCCGGAAATATCGAATTCTACAGGGCCTACCTGAAAGAGTACAACAAAGAGCCATCCTATCATGCGGCTGCCGGTTTTGCCGCCGGACAGATCCTGGAAAGGGCGGTGAAAGAGGTTGGAAACATCGAGGATAAGAAGGCATTGAGGGATAAACTCTACTCCATTAAAACGGTTACCATCTTTGGTGAATATGAAGTCAATCCCCTTGGCCATCCTGATTCGGGCTGGCAGATGGGTAAGGCCACCAATCTCATCCAGTGGCAAAAGGCAGGAGGGAAGAAACTGCTTCCCAACCAGGTGGCCATCCAGGGGATGGCCAAACAGATCGTCTATCCCAAAGGGAGCAAGACCTCAGAGGTGGTCTATCCTTTCCCGGGATGGGGAAAGTAATCACAATAAAATTTTGCCATGATCAACTTCATTGAGATCCTCGTCAGAGGGTTGATGTTGGGCTCTGTATACGGCCTGGTGGGAATGGGGCTCACGCTGGTCTGGGGAGTGGTGGGAATTGTCAACATTGCCCATGGTGAGTTTGTCATGTTAGGAGCCTACTTCGCCTTCTGGGCCTTCAGCCTTTTTCATATCAACCCTTTGCTTTCGGTCCTCCTCTCGATCCCTCTTTTCTTCTTTTTCGGGATGATGATCCACAAACGGATCACGGAGAGATTGATTAAGGCGCCGGAACTCTCTGCATTGATTCTCACTTTCGGGATGTCGATATTGATCTGGAATTCAGCCCAGTTTTTCTGGACCAATACCTATCGGTCCGTATCCTATCTGACGGGTTACTTTCCGATCATGGGATTGGTTTTTGCCAAGAGCAAGACCCTCTCTTTTTTCCTGGCTCTCGGCATCACCCTCGCCCTCTTCGCCTTTTTGAAATATTCGAAGATGGGAAAGGGGATCAGGGCGACTTCACAGAATTCGGAAGTGGCATTGGTCTGCGGCATTGATACGATGAAGATGAGGGCCCTGACCTTCGGGATGGGAATTGGTTTGGCCGGGGCAGCGGGAGCCATTGTGAGCCTTCAATGGGTCATCTTTCCTCAGATGGGAGGAAGTTATATCTCCAAGGCCTTTGCCGTCGTGGTGCTGGGTGGATTGGGAAGTATCCAGGGGGCCCTGGTGGGAGGATTGATCATCGGAGTATTAGAGAGCCTGGTCACTCAATATATGAGCGCCAAGATGGCACAGATCATCCCTTCGATGATCATCCTGACCATCCTCCTGCTCAGGCCCACCGGACTCTTTAAAAAATAAAGGTTCATTGTTAATAGGTGAGGGCAAAGATGCCTGTTTCGTTAGTATGATGAACGTTAAACGATAAACGATAAATGATGAACAGTTCATTGTTTATCGTTCATAGTCTGTTTTTCGCGCAAACGGGCTTCGTCACCTTAACCCGAAGACCATTTAAAAGATGTATCCGTTATGGCGAATTTAATAAATAAAAATCGAGCCCTGATTGGAATGATGCTGTTGATGGCCTTTCTCATCTTCGTCCCTTTTTTTGCCACGGACTATTGGATTACCCTCCTGGTTCTTATTTTGATCTTTACGGTCTATGCGTCCGGTTGGAACCTCTTCTCGGGTTTGACAGGGTATACCAATTTCGGCCTGGCCTGGTTTATCGGCGTGAGCGGATATGTGAGCAGCCTTCTTATCGCCGACTACCGATGGTTCTGGCTTTTGGCCTGGCCCATGGGAGCCCTCTTCATCTGTATCGTTTCCATCGGAGTTGGCTATATCCTTCTCAGAATCAGAGGAGTCTACTTTGCCATCTCAATGGTGGCACTCACAGAGGGAACGAGAGAACTCTTCGGAACGGGATATCTCGAACCCATCACCCACGGAGGGAAGGGGGTTCCCTTCGTCGCAGGAATTCACCTGCCCACCCTATACTGGTCAATTCTTCTTCTTGCCTTCATCACCGTCCTCATCTGTTACAGGATCACTTCTTCCAAATTCGGCCTCCGTCTGATGGCCATTCGGGAGGATGAACAGGCGGCAGAGACCCTGGGGATCCATACCACAAGAGATAAGATCATCGCCTTTGCCCTCAGCGGCTTTCTGGTGGGATTGGGAGGAGCGATCCATTGTACCTATCAGAATTATATTGACCCAAACTATGCTTTCAATATCCAGCTCACCCTCACTCCCATTGTGATGACCCTCTTCGGCGGGGTGGGGACGGTCTTTGGTCCGGTCCTCGGAGCGACCCTTTTCACCTTTATCCATGAGATCCTCTGGGCGGAATTAACGCTCCTTTATATGGCTTTCTTCGGAGGCATCCTCATGACATTGATCTTATTCTTTCCACAGGGTCTCCTGGGATGGATGAAGGAGAGGGGGATACTGCCAAGGACCAGAAAGATATAGAAGGCAGGAGGCAGAAGGCGGAA
>CAZXMB010000029.1:0-6782 GCA_964641715.1 uncultured Syntrophaceae bacterium | reverse complement strand
GAAAGATGGTAAAAGAGCCTTTCTTAAGAATAGATGATGTGGTGAAGAGGTTTGGAGAGGTGGCCGCATTGGACCATTGTTCCTTTGACATCGGAAGGGGTTCGATCACAGGTCTTATCGGTCCGAACGGAGCAGGTAAGACCACCCTCTTCAACCTCATCACAGGGGTGCTACGGCCTAATGAGGGACACATCTTTTTCAAAGGAGAGGAGATTACCGGAAAGAAGCCCTATGAGATCGCCCGGAGAGGGGTCGGCCGGACCTATCAGATCATCCGGATCTTTCCCAAGATGACCCTTCTCGAGAATCTCATTGTGGTAGGGAAAGGGAGGGAGAAGAGAGTGGTCGAAAGGGCCATGGAACTTCTTCAATTGATCAGACTCTCTGAAAAGAAAGAGGATTATGCCTCTGACCTCTCTTTCGGACAGCAGAAGCTTCTTTCCCTTGCCCAGGTATTGATGCTTGATGCGGAGCTCATCCTCCTCGACGAACCTGCGGCAGGCATCAATCCCACCCTCCAGAATGAATTGATGGAATTGATTCACCAGTTAAACCGGGAGGGGAAAACCTTCATCATCGTCGAGCATGATATGAGTGTGATCATGAACCACTGCCAGAACGCCATCGCCCTGAATTACGGCCAGAAGATCGCGGAAGGGAGCTGCCATGTCATTCAGAAGGACGAAACCCTGCTCGAACATTATTTTGGAAGATGATCCAGATAAACCAGGCAGGGGGTAAGAGTGGAAAGAAGAAAAGAAAAAATTTTAGTGATTGATGGTCTTGTCTCCGGTTACGGAAAGATGGAGATCCTCCACGGCGTTTCTCTTTCGGTAAGAAGTGGAGAGATCGTCGGATTGATCGGGCCCAATGGAGCCGGGAAATCGACTGTTCTCAAGGCAGTCGCAGGCCTTTTACGAATCACCTCTGGGAAAGTGGCATTTCTCGGAGAGGAGATCACCAACGCTCCTCCCTATCAGGTCGTAGCGAAGGGGATGGCTTTTAATCCGCAGGGGAGGGTAATCTTTCCGGACATGACCGTTCAGGAACACCTTGATATGGGGGCGTGGACGATCAGGGATCGGAAGGAAAAAGAAGCAGGCTTCGAGCGGATCCACCAGCTCTTTCCCTGGTTGACGGAGAAGAAAAAGAGGAAGGCTGCTCAGATGAGCGGCGGAGAACAGCAGATGCTCTCCCTGGCCAGGGCCCTGATGATCCAGCCCAAACTGCTCCTTCTCGATGAACCCTCTCTCGGCCTCTCGCCCAAATGGGTCAAGACCGTATTTGAAAAGATCGTAGAGATTAAAAATTCAGGACTTCCCTGCCTCATCGTGGAGCAGAAAGCGGCGATGATCCTGGGATATTCTGATTATGGTTATGTCCTCGAGATGGGGAATAACCGTTTTGAAGGGAAGGGGCATGAGCTTCTCGAAAATCCCGATGTCCGCCGCCTCTATTTAGGAGGGTAATAGTAAATACCAGTGTCAGGTCTACACTTTTCACTTATAATTCCTACCGGTGCAATAATTTCTTAAATGCATTTACATATCGTCTTGTCAATAGTGTAGACCTGGCACCTTATTTCACCTTATTTACGCACTTGGGGCAAAATTCTGGGCCTTTTCGATCAGTGTCTTTTAGGCTATTGGAAAAGAACATCACGCATTGAGGGTCATTACAGTGTCCCAATCCATAGGTATGACCCAACTCATGGACCGCTTCGGTAAGAGTCCTTCTATAAAAGAGGCTCTGGTTTTCAGGAAGACCATAAAACTCCTGCCTTAAGCGGGTAATCGAGATGAGAGCTATCCTCTGGCCTGCCTCTCCGAAGACGAAATTCAACTCGGGGACATAGAGATCATGGTCCACTATTCCCAGAACCTTTTCATGGGCCGTATATTCCTTCCCCTTCTCTATGGTATTTAAGATCGTGGTCGAAAGATACTGATTCCTATTTTTATTGTAAGCATGGTCGGGTTCAGGCATTCCTCTGCCAATCTCCACCGGTCGATGAAATGCCTTCTCCAAATCGGCTTTCAACATCTGAAACACTTTCTGCTCCACCTCGCCGATGGCCACCAGGAGAATACCCATCTTTGGATTCCTTTCCTCTGCATATAAATGGGTGATTAAAAAGATCATGGGCAGGAGGAACGATGCTCTTAGTATCATCTCTCAAGACCCCCCTTCATTTTATAATCCTATGGAACCACCCCATGACCTCCTCATCATGGTATATTTGATAGAGGCCCCCATCACTTCCTTTGACCTTAAAAAACCTTTTCCTTGCCCGATCCTCGAGGCCCTCTTCAACCCACCTGTTTAGAATCTCAACCACCTCAATCTTTGTATTACCGAGGATCATCGTTTTCGGGGTTTCCTCTCCCCTGTAACCTGAATAGGCGATTACTTCGATTCTTTGATCCAATATTTCCACCCCTCTCCCCTCCATCCCGGTCTGCGGCAGGCAGGCCTTCGCGCAAGAGACTGCGTCAAAATCGTAAGTAGAGGCCATTCACGCCTCAATCCGGAGGGTTAAAATCGCCACTTCCCTCTACCGTTTCTTCATACTCGGGGAGGACAATCCCTCTTTGGACCATGATTTGATAGATCAGATTTGAACGATTCACCACGAAGCGCTGATCCCCGGCAGGGTCATATCTTCTGGGGTTTGGAAGAATGGCCGCAAGCCTGGCTGCTTCTTGAGGAGTCAGGTCAGAAGAGGACTTTCCGTAATAGTGTCTCGAAGCGGCCTCAATACCAAAAATCCCGTTACCCCATTCCACCCCGTTCAGATAAAGCTCAAGAATTCTTTTTTTGGAAAGGGCCCTTTCCATTCTCCAGGTAATAATGGCCTCTCTGAATTTTCTCAGGAGGCTTTTCTCCGGCGAGAGAAAGAGATTTCTCGCAAGCTGCTGGCTGATGGTGCTCCCGCCAAATCTAAATTTTTTGGCCTTGAGATCTTTTTCAATGGCTTTCTGAATCGCTTCGTAATCAAAACCTTCATGGCTCCAGAATTTATCATCTTCAGCGATGAGAACAGCCTTGACGAGATAAGGAGAGATATGAGAAAGGGGGACCCAGGTCTGATGGATCCGGTATTTTCTTCCCTTCTCTTTTGCCTCTTTCTCTCGATATTCCATCAGGGCCGTCTTTTTGGGGTTCTTCTTTTTGAGTTCTGAAAGGTCAGGCATCAAAGAAAAGTAGAGGAGAGAGAGAAGACTGGCAATGGCAACAAATCCTAATGCACATTTTGAAATTTTCATTTTGCATTTTTAATGAGATCCGAGTGATTATCCCCGCACAAAAGGATTGTGTCGCCTTTCATACTGGATGGTGGAAGAGGGCTTTTGGCCATAATTATGGCCGGGGTAAACCACGGTCTCTCCCGGAAGAGGGTAGAGTTTGTTTCGGATGGAGGCCTCCATCACGTCCCATGAACTCCCCGGGAAATCGGTTCTTCCCACCGAGCCTACAAAGAGGGTATCCCCGGTGAAGACCATCCCGTCCAGATAGAGCGACATTCCGCCCGGGGAATGACCGGGGGTATGGAGGACTTTAAGCTCAATTTTTCCCACCCGGAGGCGATCTCCTTCTCTCACCAGGAGGTCTGCAGGGGGGGAAGGGGTGGCCCTGAACATTTCCAGTAGATAGGAAGGGGTATGAAGGAGGAGGTCGGCATCCTTCTCGTGGATCACAATCTTCGCTCCTGTCCTCTTCTTCATCCCTGCATTCCCCATGACATGGTCGACATGGGAATGGGTATTAACGATATATTTGATCTGATCAATCCCATGGGATCGGGACTCTGAAAGGAGATGATCCGTGTCATCGGCAGGATCGATAAAGAGTCCCTCCCTGGTCTCCTCATCCCCAAGGAGATAACAGAAGACCGAAAAATTTCCCACTTCATATTGTTTCACAACCATTTTCCACTCCTCTTTTTTTCTTTCTGTCCCATAGGTTAAACTATAATGGATGAACCTTCGAACTTCAACTTTTTATTTGACAACCCTTTACCTGACCGTTTAATAAAAAGGGTAACCCCGATGGATTGAGTGAGAGAGAAGAGGCTGAACATTGTGAAGATTGAAGAAGACCTTTACGCCTACCTCTGGCAGGACCCTTACGAAAATAATTGTAATTCCTATGTCATTGATGGGGAGATGAAGGTCCTCATCGATCCGGGCCATTCCCGATATCTCAACAGGCTCTTCGATCAGATGGGAGAGGATGGCGTCTCCCGGGATAAGATCAGCCTCATCATCCTCACCCATTCCCATCCGGACCATTTTGAAGGCCTCGAGGCCTTCCATGATCAACCCGCCAAAGTGGCCATGTCTCGTGAGGAAGAGCGCTACCTTCGTCAGAGCGGGAAGCTCCTCTTCGAGATGATGGGGCAACCCCTGCCCCGATACCGGATCGACTTTTTCCTGAAGGAGGGGGAGCTCCGTTTAAGGGGGAAAGTTTTTCAAATCTATGGGACTCCGGGCCATTCCCCGGGTTCCCTTTCGATCTACTGGCCCCAAAAGAAGGCCCTCTTTACCGGAGATCTCCTCTTTTACGGGGGGATCGGAAGGACCGATTTTCCCGAAGGCAATTCCCAGTGGTTGATGAAGAGTATTGAAAGGCTTTCCCATCTGGATATCGAGATCCTGCTGCCCGGGCATGGCGAGATGGTCATGGGAAGAGAGGGGGTGCTTCAGAATTTTGAATTCATTCGCCAGAATTATTACCCTTATCTGTAGGTAGCAGGAGAAGGAAGGTGAGTCTATCCCCATCTCTTAATTCAACCCAACGGAGGATATCCATGAAAAAGGATAATCGATCGGATTGTGCAAGCTGTGTTCTCACTCCGCAGGAAAAAATCTGTATGAACCCCAAGGGAAAAGGAGCCAAGGCCTGTCCCACACTGTTTCAAAAGGAATTGACCAGGAAGGCCCTGAAGGAATACAGACTATCGGACATCAGAGAATTTGCCCGCCAGGCCTCTATCCAGGAGGGGGAATGTTACGCCGGAAGAGAAGAGAGGCCTTATGTGATGCACCCAACCAAACCAAGGATACGGGAGATATGCGAGTTTGCTCGAAAGATGGGCTACCACCGTCTGGGTTTGGTTTTTTGCGTAGGGTTGGCCAAGGAGGCAATGATCGTGAACCAAATCCTGCGCACTCAGGGTTTTGAAACCGTTTCCGTGGTATGTAAGGTCGGCTCCATACCCAAGGAGGAGATCGGTCTGAAAGACAGCGAAAAAATCTTTATCGGGCAACACGAGACCATGTGTAATCCCATTCTCCAGGCAGTGGTCGTCAATGAAGCCAAGACGGATTTTAATATCTTACTCGGACTCTGTGTGGGACACGATTCTCTATTTTTTAAATATGCAGAAGCGCCCACCACGGTTTTGGCGGTAAAGGACAGAGTGACAGGCCATAACCCTTTAGGCCCTGTCTATTTATTGGGAAACTACTACTCGTGGCTCAATCAGCCGTAGTCCGATCCCGCTCATGAGGTCGTCGGGAAATGTCTGATGAATCGTGCCTTGTTTGATCTATTCAGCCCTTAACTTTTCTTTGAGTGCTTCTAATTTTATCCTGTAAGATTGATCCAATCTCTTATTCTCTTTTTCCCAGCGGAGGCTTTTTTCAACATTGGGGTCTACAGCATCTCCATCAATCCCATCCTTCCTTAAGGCTTCCACCGATTGAGTTCTGATTTCCTGCTCGATCTCCCCCTTCTCTTTTTCATACTGGATGAGAAGATTACGGAATTCACCTTTTATCTCATCCATCGTTCGATGTTTCAGCCATCCAATTCCCTCGAGGAGCCTCTCATCCCCATTGCTCAGAGTGAGGTCCTCTATCCATCGGGAAAGGAGATACTCCTTCACTTCCTCTGCTCCTTTCTCTTCAATTCTTCCCATCTCTTTTTGGATCTCATTGAGGGAAAGAGAGCCCTCTCTATAGCGATGGGAAAAGGCCGTCGCCTTCCGGATGGTCTCTTTTCGCCGAATCTCCTTCTTCTCTTCTTCGGAGATCTCGTACTTTTTGGTTTTTTCCATTGCCAATTCAAGAGAGGATTTAATCTCAGCCATCAAAGATTCCTGTTGATGAAAAAGGGTGAGCACCCCGCTGAAAAGCATAGGTGAGAGGATTTTAAAAAAAACCCCGGGCAAAACCCGGGGTTTTTCATCCTTCCCTTTAAAAGAGCCTCTTTCAGGTCAGGACAGTAACATTCGTTGCCTGGAGACCTTTTGGACCTTCGGAAAGTTCAAATTCGACCTCTTCTCCTTCATAAAGGGTTTTAAAACCCTCCTTTTTGATGGCGGAAAAATGAACAAAGACATCTCCTCCATCGTCTCTGGAGATAAATCCATAGCCTTTCTTCTCATTAAACCATTTCACACGACCCTTGGCCACTACCCTTCACCTCCTCTCCCCTCAAGCTTTTGTAAGTTGTAATAGCCATTGGTCATAAATAAAAAAGGCCACAAAAAGTTTAAAGTCACTTTTATGGCCCAATTATTTTAAACCAAACAACAACTCCTTACAACTTACTGCCATTTCATTATGTTTAAATCTTCTTTAAAAGTCAAGTCTTTTTTAAAATGGGCTCAGGGATAGTGAAGCTCCCCGCCCACAGGGGGGCTTCCCGGAAAGGAAATCTCATTTATATTGTGCCCCTTGACCCCGCCTGCAAGGCGGGGCTTGCGGGGCACTTGCCGGTCAAAAGCAGATCTTCCAGGAAAAAAATATTACCTCGTCCTGACGTGATTGGACATT
>CAZXMB010000028.1:19643-22022 GCA_964641715.1 uncultured Syntrophaceae bacterium | reverse complement strand
CCCGCTCAGGGTCTCCTTGGGCTCCGGTAAGAATTGGGCGGAAGCCCATTGAATCCATTGCGGAATGCGGAAGGTGGATTGTGGAGTGATACCTCAAAATAGTAAAGCTCCCCACCCACAGGGCGGGGCTTTCGGGTTAAGGTAGTGTCGTTCATATTGTCGGCTTTCATCCCCGCCTACAAGGCGGGGCATTCAGCCGACTTTCCCGTAAATTAAGAATATTCTGAAATCCGCATTCCGAATTCCGAGATGAGGCAAGGGGAGAACAATGAGAAGAATGGTCTTGCTTATATTGATTGTGTTGTTGTCGTCACCATGGATCGCCAGCGACCAAGAGATCTATCGTTATGTCGATGAGAAGGGCACTGTTCACTTTGTGGATGACCTGACACTCGTTCCCGAAAAGTACCGGGATCAGGTTCAGAAAAAGAAACCCCCTGAGAAACCTTCTCCGCCTCCCGCTCCGGTCCCGTCGAAAACCGTGACCCCATCCTCCCGGGAATCCCCGCCGGCGGAAAAGGATCTTCTGGGCCGGGGAGAGGATTGGTGGAGGGCGAAGATGAAGGAGTGGAATGATAAGCTCCTCAATGCTCAAAAAAATTATGACCTCACCTATGCCGCCCTGAGAAATAAGACAAAGGAGCTGGAAAATTCCAAATTCAAACCCGACAGCCTCAAACGAAAGTTGAAAGCTGAGATCAAGGAACTTGAGGCAAAGGTGAAAGACTGGGAAAGACAGAGAGACGAAGCAAAAAATATGGTGGAGAAGGTTCTGCCCCGACAGGCTGAAAATGACCGGGCCAATCCCGACTGGCTCAAACCGAAAGAATAAACGATTTCGGAGTTCGGAGTGCGGAGTGCGGATTGAACTCCAAACTATTTAGAAACGCTCCATTTCCCTTTCAGTTGATGGAGGGGAAACTGATGGAGGTAAGGGACAAAGGCTAAACTGACCTCGCCCTGTCCCAGGATCTTCGTCAGGATCTCCTCGATCTCCTTCAGCGGGGCCAGCTCATAACCCACCGCCTCATTGGTCTTCCAATCGAGAATCCAGACCTTCATCATCACCTGGGAAGGATCACCCACGGATTGAATCGCCCTCTGTGCCACCTCCGCCATCAGATCGATTGCCTCTTTCAGCTCAATGTCCCGGCCTTTCATCGCCTGGCGATGATAGGCCATGATGGCATAGTAGTCAAAATCACACTCCATCGCCTCCGAAAGGGTCTGTGAAAACCACGCCAGACCATTGCGATGGTTGAGGACGGATTCAAAGTAGAGATTGACCGCAAACTGCAAATTCGGGTTTGACTCCCTGGCTGCCGCCATCAACTGTTTGGCCACATTCATCAACCATCGGTTCTTCCAGTTTGCCCAGGTCCAGAACCGCTCGGAATAGGCCCTGGCATAATATCGGCCGGATTCTGACTTAAAGGGATCGATATAGAAGATATCCGGGTGTGGGGCATATCCATATTCTTTCATGAAGGCCCGGTTGGCTTCGAGGCTGAAATCCTCATTATGCCTCAGGATCAGATCGTCCTGAAAGAGGATCCCGTCGATGGGATAACGTCCGAGGTCACGAAAAAGCCCCTCCAGGCGTTTCAGGACATCGGGGTGAAAGAGGTTGAGCCCCCTCCCGATCTCCATCTTCTTTGTCTCAAAATTATAGGTCTTGCACCGGTATTCCGGGTGCCCCTCTATCCCATAGGTCGCATAGCGGGTGGTGATCCAGGCAAAAAGGTCAAGTCCGTTGCGGTGAACGATCCCGGCTACCTTTTCAAGGATGTCTTCAATGACCTGACCATGATCCGTCTTAAAGAAAACCCCTTCCTCATAACGGGGACTGACAAACCGATACATCCGGTCCCCTCTGTTCTGAAAAACCCGGAAGATGATGGTATCCACCCCGGCATTCTTCAACTCCTTCACTCTCTTTTCCAGATCGTCAAGGGTTTTTCCCTCGATATAGGAGAACTGGGCACAGATTCGCCTTCTCGCCTTCTTTTTTTCGGGGAAGAATTTCACTCTGGGCCCCTCTCCGGTAGCCTTCCCCTCTTCTTTCTTCGGTGCTTCAACAACTGTTTCCTTCACCTCTTTTTTGATTTTTAATCTCTCCTTTGAGGTCCGCACTCCCTGCTCTGCCTCTCTGGTGCGATCCCCATCCGGAAAGGCATTCAAATAGAATTCGAATTTTCGAACAGCCTCTTCATAGCTTTCCATCTTCAGCAAAGACTGCCCGATCATATAATGGGAGTAGGAAACCAGTTTGCTGTCGGGAAAGGATTGAATCAACTGGTTAAATCCCTCGATGGCTTCCTGATATTTCCCCTTGTGGAAAAGTTCCAGGGCAGAATTATAAACCTCTCCCGCAGTCTT
>CAZXMB010000028.1:0-19543 GCA_964641715.1 uncultured Syntrophaceae bacterium | reverse complement strand
ATTTCCCCTTGTGGAAAAGTTCCAGGGCAGAATTATAAACCTCTCCCGCAGTCTTTGACTTTCCCTGGCCCTGGACAAGAGAGAGAGAGAGTAAAATGAAGACAATTAAAAAAAACCCAACCCTTAACTTCTTCATAAGCCCTCCCTGTTTTAATAATCATTGCAAAATGGCCAATGGGCATTGATCATTGAAAATTGATTCTAAAATAACCTCCCAATGGCTTCTTGAACACTCCCCACGCCAATGAGATCAATCCCTTTTATCCCTTTCATCTTCTCCCGGTTCTGCCTGGGAAGGAGCACATGCTGAAACCCCAACCGGACTGCCTCCTTCACCCTGACCTCTGACCGATTAATCCCCCTTACCTCTCCGCTCAACCCCACTTCTCCGAAGATGACCCAATCCAGTGCGATCGGTTGATTTTTAACGCTCGAGGTGATCGAGGCAATCACGCCCAGGTCAGCCCCGGGCTCCTCCACCCTGATTCCTCCCGTAAGGTTGAGGAAGATGTCCTGGTTGAGCAGATGGATTCCCAATCTCTTTTCCATTACCGCCACGAGCAGCGAAACCCTGTTGACGTCCACCCCCTGGGCCGTCCTTCTCGGAACGCCGTAATGGGTTGGAATGACCAGGGCCTGAATTTCAACCAGAATGGGCCTGGAGCCCTCCATGCTGGCGATCACCGCTGAACCTGAAGTGGCCTGGGTTCGTTCAGAGAGAAAGAGTTCGGAGGGGCTGACCACTTCCAGCATTCCGGAGTCTTTCATTTCGAAGACCCCGATCTCATTGGTTGAACCGAAACGGTTCTTGATTGCCCTCAGGATGCGAAAGGAATAATGAGTCTCCCCTTCGACATAGAGAACCGTATCCACCATATGCTCCAGTACCTTGGGCCCCGCAATGAACCCCTCTTTGGTCACATGGCCGATCAGAAAGACAGGAAGAGAAAGATGTTTGGCCAGGTAGATCAACCGGCTCGAGCTCTCCCTTACCTGAGTGATGGTGCCCGGTGTGGAGGGAAGGTCAGAGCAATAGATGGTCTGGATGGAATCAACCACGACAGCGGAGGGCCGGAGCGTCTGGATGTCCTGAAGGATCTTCTCTAACGAGGTCTCGGAAACGACAAATAGCCCCTCAGAAGAAATTCCAAGCCGATCCGCTCTTATCTTAGTCTGCTGGAGGGACTCTTCTCCGGAGATGTAAAGGACCTTCTCTCCTTTTGAGGCAAGACCGTTCATGGCCTGAAGAAGAAGTGTGGATTTGCCGATGCCGGGATCCCCTCCGATTAACACAACGGACCCATAGACAATTCCGCCCCCTAAGACCCGGTCAAACTCTTTGATTCCCGTCCGAAGCCTTCCCCTTTCCTCGGGAACAATCCCTGTGATAGGCATGGGAATCGCTTCTGATTCAAGTCCGAGAATATCCCGCTCCGGCACCTTCTCCTCGACAATTAGCTCTTCAATAAAGGTATTCCAGGCCTGGCATCCCGGACATTTACCCAGCCATTTGGGAGCCTGATATCCGCAGGATTGGCAAACAAAATGGGTTTTGGCTTTCACCATAAATTTAAAAGTTGGAATGAAATCGAATTGGGAACATTTTAACAAAAAGGACTCACGAAATCAAAAAAAGACCGAGATTGATCATTTTATTCACAATGACACATTACTCAATCGGAATTTGGGTAGGAGAAGGGGTTTTAAAGGGAGAGGGTAATCAATAACGAATCAGGGCGGCTCCCCAGGTAAGGCCTGCACCAAAAGAGCTTGCCAGGATGAGGTCTCCCCGGTGGATCTGTCCATTTCGAACAGCCTCGTCCATAGCAACGGGAATGGAGGCAGCAGAAGTATTGCCATACTTATGAACGTTGATAATGACCTTCTCCATGGGGATTCCCAGGCGCTCTGCCACGACCTGCATAATGCGTATATTTGCCTGATGGGGGATAAACCAGTCGATCTCTTCACTGGTGATCCCCTGTTGAGTCATAATCTTTTGCGCCGAATCCACCAGCGTCCGCACGGCCTGTTTGAACACCTCGTTGCCCTGCATCTTCACGTATTGAAGTCCCCGCTCCAACATCTCGTGAGAAGGAGGAATGCGTGACCCTCCTCCGGGGACATTGATCAGGTTCCAGAGGTCACCATCGGACTCAATATCCATCGCAAGAATCTCTCCATTCTCTGCTCCGTTGGACTGCACCAGAATCGTAGCCCCCGCCCCATCGCCGAAGAGCACACAGGTTGTTCTGTCTTTAAAATCAAGTCGGTTGGATACGATCTCGCCCCCGACCACAAGAGCTTTACGACAGGAACCATCCTGCATAAATTTCTGGGCAACGGCAAGACCATAAATAAACCCCGGACATCCTGCGTTGACATCGAAAGCCACCGCCTTTTTTGCACCCAGCCGATGCTGGACTATACAACCCGCAGAGGGACTCAGCATATCTGCTGTGGAAGTTCCGATGACAATCAGGTCCAGCTCCTCAGGGGAGACCTCAGCCATCTCTAAGGCACGTTCAGAGGCTGAGGTTGCCAGATCGCTCAGGGCCTGTCCTGGCTCGATCATTCTTCGAGCCCGGATCCCTGTCCGGGTGACAATCCATTCATCACTGGTATCAACGATCTTCTCAAAATAAGAATTCGGAACAACCCTTTCGGGGACGCAGGAACCCGTCCCCTTAATACCTATCTTTTTCACTTGATCTCCCTTTGGATGACCCCCCGCCCGGATTCGAAATTTATACCCTATTCTCACTGACTTTTCCAGTAAAATGGAGAAAACAGTTCTTATCCTTCTCTGGCCCACTGCTCCTTCCCTGTTTTATTCAACCCGAATAGTGCGTAAACCTTTGGTCAAACAGGTATGTTAAATCTCTTTTACAACAACATTCCCTGGCGCCTTCGCGATGACCTCCGAAAAATTTCTCAACGATTCGAGGAGCCTTTCCGCCTGATCGGATTGAGGAGCAACATCATAGGTGAGCCCCCGGTGTTCATAGGCATCGAGAACGTCTTTTACCGTCAGGTATTCAATCGTCCTCCCGGGTTGGAAGGTCACCTCATGTTTCGCTGTGCCTACGGTTTCAACGACCAATCCGACCTCCATTAATTCATGCAAGAGTTGCCGCACCAGTGGAACAGGAATCTCTAATTGCTCTGCAACCTGGGATGCGCTCAAAGCTTTTTCTCCATGAGAAAATTTTTTAGTTAACAGGTGGAAGATCTTAAGAGCAAACCGCTTCTTTGCAGAGATACTGACACGGGAATAGTCCGGTTGAAATCCAAACGTTTCATAATACTCGCTAGCATGTGAAACTTCGGCTCCGAAAAGGACAATCATCCAGCTGATTTGAACCATTACCAGGAAAAGAGGTAGGGCCGCGAAACTGCCGTAAATGACGCCGTAATTGGCAGCTCCGATCTGAAATTTGATATAGATCCACTGAACGATCTGAAGGATCGTCCCAGCAGAAATCCCTCCCACAATAGTCGCCCTGAGAGGGATTCGGATATTGGGCATGACCAGATAGACCATGGTCAACAGGGCCCAGATGGACACATAGGGTAATAGATTCAACAAAAAAAAGATGACCGAACTGAAAACGTCCAGGAAGGCGATTTTTTGAAGGATCACCTTGAGCTGACTGGCTACGAGGATCGTCGCGCTGCTGGCAATGATCAGAAGCACAGGAGCGAAGACCATGATGGCAATATAATCGCTAAATTTCCTCACGAGTGTCCTCGACTTTTTTATCTCCCAGATCCCATTGAGCGACTCTTCAATTTTTCCGAGGATGGAGACCACCGTCCAGAAAAGCAATACCACGCCCACACCTGCAATGACCCCTCCTTTGGCTTGTTCCAGGAGTCTGTGGGAGAAGGTGAGAATCTGGCCGGTGAGATCCGCCTGCAGGTTCGCCTTATCTGCCATTTGCAAAATCTGCTTTTCAATCAGTTTTTCGAGACCGAACCCTTTTGAAATGGCAAAGGCCACGGCCACGACCGGAACGACATTGAGTAAAGAATAATAGGTCAAAACCGAAGCGGTCTTCTGACAGCGGTCCCTGAGAAATCCCCGGATCGCCAAAAGGAGAATCCGCAGGGATTTAATGAAAAAAGCATGGATGGGTTGCAAATCTTTTAACCGGATTTCCCAGATGCCGGTATTAATAAAATGGTTGATTTTTGAAAGCATTGGAGTTCTCCCTCTCCGTCGCCTCTTGTTCAAACCATCTTCAGTTCGGAGGTGCAATGAGGGCAACGGGTAGCCTTGATCGGAATTGAACTGAAACAATACATACACTCTTTGGTCGTCGGTACAGGGGATGGCGTTTCCTCTTGGCGCCTCAATTGATTGATCGTCCGGACCAAAAGAAAGACGGAAAAAACAACGATGAGAAAGCTGATAATCGTGTTTATAAACACTCCGAAGTTGATGGTCACTGCACCTGCTGATTTCGCGGCGGCCATTGAAATATAAGGCCCGGCCACCTTACCTTCCTTGAGGACAATAAAGATGTTCGAGAAATCAACATTTCCAAGAAGCAGGCCAATGGGTGGCATGATCACATCTTGGACCAGTGAGTTCACAATGGTACCGAAGGCCGCCCCGATAATGATTCCGACTGCCATATCAATAGCATTTCCCCTCATCGCAAATTCTTTAAACTCTTTTAGCATCGAAGGTCCCTCCTTTCCAAATGGAGACTTTTATTTCAATTTAAAATCAACACGGCTGTCTTTGACTTTCTCCTTCTTTTCAGGGGAAAGGGATTTTGGTTCAAGGATAAATATTTTTTCCGGTTCAACCTGTCCGGATTTTTGGATAAAATCTTTCACCTTCATCGCCCGTTGAGAAGCAAGGGTTCTTAGGTCTCCCTCCTTGACCTCCGTATGGGTGAGTATCAATTTCTCCATCTCCGGGACAGGTAAATCCTTCGCCATCCCAATCACATTTTTGGGCTTGGGGAACTTCTCCTCTTTATAAGCCATCTTCAGATACTTTCCGTATTCGGCAGGTTCGATTTTAATCTCATCCACCGAAGCGGCAGGCTGCCCCTTTCTCACCATTTCTTTTAATTTCTGTGCCTTCACCTTCCTTTGAAAGAGATATTGTTTCAACCCCTCCCTGTCCTTCTCCATATCCACATGGCCTTCAATATCCATTTTGAGGGATGGTCGATCATGGAGAGCCTTAGTGATGATTTGGAGTTTTTTGGCATTCGCCTCCATAATGGTGGTGCTCCCGAAATCAAATTCTACAAAACTCAATTCTTCCCCTCCACCTAACACTGCGCCAAGAAGTGAAAAAGGAGAAGTGGCAGCCTTCGAGATCAGGTTAACGATGATTTTTAATATCACCCTCCAAACACTAAATTTTGGGTCATCCAGACTTCCTGTGACAGGAAGGTCCAGTTTTATTTCTCCCTTCCTGTCTTTGAGAAGGGCGATAGCCAGTTTTACAGGTAACTTGGTTGCATCAGGGCTTTCTACTTTATCACCAAAGGTAAACTGATCGATGAAAATTTGATTTTGAGAATCAAGCTTCCTCTTCACAATGAGATATTTTAAATCGAAGGAGAGTTTACCTTTCTCAATGGTATAGCCTGCATATTTCCCAGAATAGGGAGTGGCAGGACTAAGGTCTAAATCTTTCAATCTGGCCTTTAAATCGATAAATAGTTATCTGTAAAATAAGATTGGAAAGGAGTGATCTCAATGCCTTTCAGCTGCAACTTCAAATCCGCTGTTAATGGATCGATTCCGATGGTTCCCGCTGTGGATATCGTTCCTTTCTCATTTAACAGAAGGGATAGATTGATTCTCCCCTTACTATTTTTACCCGTTGAGATGGTTTCTCCTTTTAATGTTAAATCCTAAAGGACGAGAGCCATCTTAAGAGCAGAGAGGCTCTGTAGATTTAGGAAGATTTCCTCACATGAGATAAAAGTTTCTGGGCTCCCCCGTTCTTTCACTAAAAGGCCTCTTACCGTTAGAGAAAGGACGTAAGGATTGACCTTAATCTGGGTGATCGTCACTTCGCGAAGAAGGTTTTCCGAAAGTTTGTTGACCAAAATAAATTTTAAGACAGGAGGAAGGGCAAAAAAACCAATGAGGGTAAAAAATAGAAAGAACACGACAATACCGATGAGTATCCATTTAAGATGCCGCCTTAGTTTATTTTGATAGGTCTGGATTAATTTGTTCACGGCATGATCACCCCCCTTATCGATAGGTCAGTAGAGTAATTTTTCTTTTCATTTCCACTCCAGGCCCGATATCAGAAAATTGAACCTACTGGACCCCTCCCCTGTCTTGCCTATTTCGATGACCTTTTTTTCTGAAACAGCCTCTTTTCAATCTCTCTGGTCAAATCAGGTACGATCTGTCTGACCAATTTCTCTGAATCGATGCTGACATCGGGTTTTTCTGTCGTTCCTTTTACTTTAAGGGGGAAGATCATCCATCCCTGATCATCCGTCATAAACTTCCACTTAGTCAACTCCCTTGAAATGTTTTTACTTAGTTCAGGTGAAATTTTAAGCTCGGTAGGAATGTCCAGTTTCTGGTTAAACTCTAAATATCCTTTGGGGGTAATCCTGAAAAGGGCCGAACGTATAAACCCCTCCAAAAAGACCTTCTCCTCTTTGATGTCGAAATGGAAGGATCCTTCCTCCACAACCGGCTCCTTCAAAGCCCGAAGGCCTGTGAGAGATGAAATGGCATTAAAAATCTTTGAATCTTTGATCACCCCTTTGCCCAGTTTTAAATCTGCATCTCCCCTCAGGGTCTCCTGTGGCCTGGCGCTGGCCAGCTGAAGTTTTCCACCTAAATTCCCTTCGGTTTTATAAACATCCCCTCCGGAAAATTTCAGCCCGAGAGGCTCTATTTTAACAATCCCATTGACATACTGATAATTCATGCTCAGACCTTTGATGGTATACCCCTGATATTTCGCTACATCCACCTTCACGGCTCCGGCGGCTTTCAATTTCAGGTCTGTTCCACGTTCAGCCGGCTTGATAAGCTTCTCTTTCGGAGGGGCCGATTCTTTTGAAACAGCTTTTTTAGGCGCTTTCTCCTGGCCTCCGATGCCCATCCATTTTTCGAGATCCAATTCTTTTGAATAGAGGTTAGCCGATACCTCAGGCGTCTTGAGATAATCTTTGACCGTTGCCGCAAGGTCAAGGCTGTCCTTTCCGAGTAAGGTCTTCAGGTTGGCCCGAAGGGTTTGTTCATCCATTTCGATCTTCCCGGTGGCTCGGATTTCAGCTCCTCTTAAAAGGACTTTAATTTCCTTTATCGTGATCTGGCCGGATTTCATCCGTGGAGTTCCGCCCTGCCCGACCGAACCCGTGACCTCCATATCGAAGACGGCAGAAACGTCAGGCAATGTTTTTCCCTCATCGCTAAACTTAAACTGCCCGTTTTGGATGAATAACCTGTCTGTGACGATCGAAAGGGGAAAGCCCTGGCTTACAGGCGCAGGGGGTCCGGAAGGCTTCTGGGATGTCCTCTCGACTATGCTGCTGAAGTTATACCTTCCCTGCCGGTCCTTCACGATCATTACAAAAGGAGAAATCAATTCGATCTTGCTGATCACAAACTCTTTCTTGAGAAGTGGTAAAAGGCGGTAATTGAGAACGAACTCCTTCATCTTGAGGAAATCCCTCTGACCGTCCATCTCTTTGATGCTCAACCCTTTGGCCACCACTCCCCTGAAGAAGGAAACATGTATCTCCTCAAGGTTGACTTTCCTTCCCATCAAAGCTTCGGCTCTGGGCAGGATCATGGCCTTCAGCCTCTCTCCGGAAAGGTAGCTTTTGATGAAAATATTGAGCCCGATGAACAGCAGGAGAAATATTCCGAGGATAATGATCCCTCTTATGATCCATCTTCTCATGGCTTCCCTCCTTTTTGAAACCTCACCGTAACCGGATGATCAGGACAATGTTTTGTAAGAAATCGGTCGCCTTTTTTCTATTTGCCAAACACCTCTTTAAGCAGATCGGTAACCCGGGCTGCCGGGTTAGTGCGAATCTTCTTCTCCTCCTCGCCGAGCACATGAAACAATCCATCGAGCGCCTTCATGACAACATAGCGGTCGAGGTCGAAGGCTTCTGTCTTAACAAACGGGAGGGTCTCATAACGTCCGACCAGATCCTTGTATCGACGGGTAACGCCAACTTCGCTCATCGCTCTATCGACGATTGGCTTGAACACCATCGTCAACTGGTCTGAAGTCTTTCCCTTAAAATAGTCGGTGGCCGCTGTCTCATGGCCTGAAAATATTTTCCTCACATCTTCGAAAGTCATCTCCCCGATGGCATCCCAGAAGATCTTTTTGGCAAAGGGAGCAGCCCTTTCGGCAGCGCGGTTCATGCTCAGAACGAACTCGTCCACCTGCGGGCCATAACCCACAGCCCTCAACCCTTTCTCAAGGGTCCGGAGTTTCTCTGGCATCAGGATTTTGATTACCCTGTTGAGAAAGAATCCGTCATTCTTTCCGGTTAAAAGAACCGTGTTCTCCGTACCCACCTTAAGGGCCTCTTTCAACCCTTCCCCGATTTTCGCATCGCTGAGTTCTTTTTGCCCGCCCAGTCCCAACCCTTTCAATAGCCGATCGAACTGGGCCGAGACGGGTTGGGATATCAACAGTGCAATAATGACGATTGAAATGATTCGAACGATCATGGATGGACTCCTTTCGAAAGGAAGCGCTGTTTTTGTTTTAAAAATTTACCCCTCTTTCACAAAAAATTCAATAAAAATACATGGGATAGCCAAGAAGGGAGATTTATGATATGAGTGTCTTCCATGGAGGGGGAGAACAGAGAACTTCTCGTCAGGGGGGTATTAAATTTTGGGATTGAATTGGAAGAAAAAGCCATAGAGGCATTCGACCTCTATCTTCGGGAACTCCTCAAATGGAATCAGAAGATCAACCTCACGGCTATTCGATCGGAGAGGGGAATCGTCTTAAAGCATTTTATCGATTCCCTGTCAGCCTTCCCTCATCTCACGGGAATCTCCTCCCTTCTGGACATGGGTTCGGGTGGTGGCTTTCCCGGAATCCCCTTGAAAATCGTTCAATCCTCTCTGAAGGTCACTCTGATTGACTCCGTTCAAAAAAAGGTTGACTTCCAGAGGCATATCATCAGGACCCTCGGGCTCAAAGGGATCGAGGCCATCCATGGCCGCATTCAGGAGAAGGGAATCCTCGAACCTCTCCGGGGGTCATACGATGGGGTCATCTCGAGGGCCTTTTCCAGGCTTCAGGCCTTTCTCCCCCTCGCTTTCCCTTCCGTGAAGAAAGGCGGGGTCATTATTGCAATGAAGGGGGAGTTGACAGATGAAGAACTCCGCTACCTCTCCCGATTGGAGGAGGTCCCCTGCCGTCTGGAAAAGATGGTTCATCTCTCCCTCCCGTTCAGTTCGATCAGAAGAACGATTCTCCTCTTTGAAAAGAGATGAGTTTATGCTATAAAGATGTTGGTTTGCTCACTCTTAGGAAATCGGGATAAGGGGATGAAGTGAGATTATTGTATTGTACCCATTATTCCATTACTTCAGTGTTCCATTTTTCCTCAGGATTTCTGCTGTGGGGCGAGTGATCTGCATTGCCAACCAAAAAGGAGGGGTGGGAAAGACCACCACGGCCGTGAATCTTTCCGCCTCTATGGCCGCCGCGGAAAAGAAGATTCTTCTCATTGATATTGATCCTCAGGGAAATTCAACAAGCGGCTTAGGCCTGAGCAAAGAGAATCTTAATGGGACCATTTATCAGGCCCTGCTCCGAGGCTCCGGGCTTCGAGAAATGATTCAGAAAACCACTCTGCCCTGCCTGGAGGTAGTCGTTTCGAATACCGACCTGATTGGTGCCGAGGTGGAACTGATTCAGGAGAGGGATCGCGAAAAGAGATTGGACCGACTGATCAAAGAGGTGGAGGCAGACTACGACTATATCTTCATTGACTGCCCCCCTTCTCTGGGGCTTCTGACCATCAATTCCCTGACCGCCGCCCATAGCGTCCTCATTCCTCTTCAATGCGAATATTATGCCCTGGAGGGTCTGGGACAGCTTCTCAAAACCATCCGTCTGATTAAACAGGCCCTCAATCCGAGGCTGGAGATTGAAGGAATCCTTCTGACGATGTTTGACATCCGCAACAACCTCTCCCATCAGGTGGCCCAAGAGGTGAGGAGCCATTTTAAAGATAAGGTTTTTAAGACTGTGATCCCGCGGAATGTCCGGCTGAGCGAAGCCCCCAGTCATGGCATGCCTATCCTCCTCTATGATATCCACTCCAAGGGGGCGGAAAGTTATCTCAATCTGGCCCAGGAATTGATGGCCAATGGAAACCAAAATGACACCTAAAAGAGTTGCATTGGGAAAAGGCCTGGGAGCGCTCATCCCGGAATTTGGACTGGCAGAAGGAAAGAACCTCCTCTATTGCGGAATCGAAGAGATTCATCCCAACCGGAATCAACCCCGGAAGCATTTTGACGAATCGAGGCTCCGGGAACTGGCCGATTCGATCAAAGAGCAGGGAATCCTCGAGCCTCTGATCGTAAGGAGACTTGAGGAGGGCTATGAACTTATTGTTGGAGAAAGGCGATGGCGGGCTGCTCAGAAGGCAGGCCTGAAGGAGGTCCCCATCGTTATCAAGGAAGTGGAGGGACGGGCCGCCCTCGAGATCTCACTGATCGAAAATCTCCAGAGGGAGGATCTCAACCCGATTGAGGAGGCAGAGGCCTACAAACGTTTGATCGAAGAGTTCAACATCAGCCATGAGGAATTGAGTGCACGAATCGGAAAGGACCGCACCACGATCACCAATGTCCTTCGTCTTCTGAAACTTCCCTCAGAAATAAGAAACCACCTTCTTCAGAATCGCATCACCCCCGGACATGCCAGGGCCATTCTCAGCCTTGAAACCAAAGAGAAGCAGAAAGAGCTCTGTGCCCTCATCATCCAAAAAGGTCTCTCCGTGAGGGAAGCCGAAGCCCTGTCAAAAAAATGGTCAGAGAAACCGAGAAGAAAAACTCCGGAAAAGAAGAGAGGCGATCTGGAGAGCCAACTCGCAGGGCTTCAGGACTCACTAAGACGTCACCTGGGAACCAAAGTCCTCATCCTTTCAAGAGGGAAAAGGGGGAAGATCGAGATCGAATACTACTCCCATGAAGATTTGGAGAGAATTGTTGAGGCAATCTTGGGAAAATAAAAAATTCGAAATCCAAATATCGGGCGAAGCGTCCATTTCGGACCAATCCGAAACAATACCAAAATTCGAATGACCCAGTTTCTAAAACTTTATATTAATTTTTTGTTTCGAATTTCGGATTTCGTGCTTCGGATTTCTCCTTCGGAAAGGAGCTATTCATGTCTGGAAAATCTATCTTCACAAAAGGGGATTCAAAGCCCTCGACCACACATGAGGAGATCAGTGCCTTCCTGGGAAAGGAAAGCCTCTTTGAAGGAAAGATGACCTTTCAGGGTGTATTCCGCCTGGAAGGTAAATTCGAAGGGGAGATCTTTGATAGCGGAACACTCATCGTTGCAGAGTCCGCCATCGTCAAAGGAAAGATCGGGGTCAACACCATCATCATCAGTGGCCAGGTGGAAGGGGAGGTCCATGTTCACGAAAAAACTGAGATTCACTCCACAGGCCAATTTCATGGGAACCTCCTCACCCCCACCCTGATTGTCAATGAAGGGGGTGTCCTCGAAGGGCATTGCCAAATGAAGAGCCCTCCAGACCGGGAGGAAAGGCCTCTCCCCTTTCCCCATAAAGAGGATCAGCCTCTATCTGCTTGAAATCAAAAGACTAAAAAATTATTGACAATGTTAACTTTGTATGTTAGAAAATTCACATTTTGTGCCCCTTCCCATGCCACAAAATCAAAAACCCGCAAAATTTTTTGATAGGGATCTGCTTAGATATGGGAACATCGGACTGGAGATGTTGGTCTCAGTCCTCATTGGGGCAGGAGGTGGTTATCTCTTGGATCGCTACCTCAACTCAAGACCGTGGCTGATGATTATCGGCTTCATTCTCGGATCAGCAGCCGGTTTTAGAAACCTCTTCCGACTATTTCATGAATGGAAGAATAAAAAGGATTAAAATGAATCCATTCGTTCTAAGCAGTGGGATCGGAATCTTATTGGCCCTTCTTGATTTTTTCGGCTCCCTTCTTTATTCCTCCAGAATAACCATGGTCTCGAAGGTCACTTCCGTGGCCTTGGCACTGGGCGGATTCATTATCCGGCTGGGGATGCTCAGCCTCATCTTTTACGGCCTGTCCGGGATAAAGGAGATTCATCTTCCGATGACCCTACTCTCCTTCATCCTCTGTTTTACTCTCTGTCTGGTTTTGAAAACGGCCCTCTTTCTTCGAAAATTGAAATCCTTAAAACAGAAACCCATCAGGGCTTAGGGGAGAAAATATGGAAAACATCCATCTCATGGAGCATTTACAACCTCATGTGATTTATCCCCTGAAGATCGGGAGTCTCGACCTCTCCATCAGCAATGCGGTGGTGATGATCTGGATTGCCTCCGTCCTCGTCCTCATTACCCTCACCCTGGCAGGGAGGATCGGAAGATTGGTTCCGAAAGGTCTTCAGAACCTGATGGAATCGATCGTCTCCTATCTCAAACAGACCTTTGTCACTGAAATTCTCGGAGAGGAGGGGATGGCCTGGTTCCCCTTTGTTGCGACCCTCTTCTTCTTCATCCTCTACTGTAATCTTCTCGGATTGGTCCCAAAGATGTTTACCGCCACCTCCAACATCAATGTCACAGCCTCCCTGGCCATCGTGGTCTTTCTCTGCACCCAGGGAGTGGGAATTTATAAACATGGCCCTTTCGGGTATTTCAAAAGGTTTGCTCCTAAGGGGATCCACCCTGCCATCCTGGTGATCATGATCCCCATTGAGATCATCAGCCAATTTGCCAAACCTTTTGCACTGGCGATCCGGCTCTTTGCCAATATGACGGCTGGCCACCTGGTCATCTTGGTTTTTCTCGGAATGATCATCATGTTCAAAAGTGTGATCATTGTTCCATTCCCGTTGGCCATGGCTGTGGCGATGATGGCCTTTGAGATCTTTGTCTCTCTGATTCAGGCGTTTATCTTTTCAATACTCGCTACGATGTATATTGCGGAAGCCATTCACGAAGAACATTAACTTCGAATGCAAAAAAAAGAGGGTGGAAAGTAGATTTCTCTTTTTTACATTCCCTAATCTACATTCCACTTCCAAAACTAAAAAGGAGGTCAGGAATGGAGCCCATCGGTTTTGCTTATTTAGGTGGCGGATTGAGCATCGGTTTGGGAGCCCTGGGAACAGGGATCGGCATGGGGATTCTGGTCGGGAAGACCGTGGAAGGGATGGCAAGACAGCCGGAGGTTTCAGGATTACTGCGGACCACCATGATTCTCGGAATCGCCTTCGTCGAAGCGCTGGCTCTCTATGCCTTGGTGATCAGCTTCCTGTTGATCTTTAAATAAAAATTTTGATTTCACTAAATCACCCCTCACCCTTCTCCTCTCCTCTTGGGAGAGAGGAGAAGGGTGAGGGGGTGAAGAAGGAGCCGACCATGTTTAAGGCAGAACCCGGATTGATCGTCTGGACGTTGATCTCGTTCTTTCTTCTCCTCATCCTCCTGGCAAAATTGGCCTACCCGCAAATTCTGAAAGGATTAAGGAAGAGGGAAGAGACGATTCAACAACAATTAGAGGAGGCCAAAAAGACCAGACAGGAGGCGGCCAATCTCCTTGAGGATTACAAACATCAACTCGCCGAGGCCCGTACAGAGGCGCAGAAGATCATCAATGAGGGGAAGGAGCTGGGCGAGAATGTCCGAAAGGAGATTCTCCAGAAGGCCCAACAGGAATCGAATCAGATGGTGAAACGAGCCCAGGAGGAAATCGAACTCCAGAAGCAGAAGGCCATCCTTGAGCTTCAAGAGAGGATTGCCGATCTTGCCATCATGGCGGCATCAAAGGTCATTCACAAATCCCTCAATCCGGAAGACCATCGCCGCCTGGTGGAGGAGTATGTCTCCAAAGTAGGTGATCTCTATGGCAAGTGATCCGTTGGTGAGAGGCTATGCAGAGGCCCTCTTCCAGGTGGCAAGGGCTGAGGAATCCCTCGATCGGACCGAAGAGGAATTAACGCGTCTGAAGAGTTCTCTGGAATCGAATGCCGAATTAAAAGAATTTCTGAGCAATCCTCAAATCCCCCCGGATGGGAAGAAGAGCGCCTTCTCTCAGATCTTCGGTGAGAAGCTCTCCCCCCTCACCCTCCACTGGATCAATATGGTGGTAGACCAGGGCCGCCAAAGGAAGCTTCCGACCATCATCGAAACCTTCTTCGGCCTGGCCCAGGAAGCCCGTGAAAAGGTGACTGCGGAGGTCATCTCTTCAATCCCTCTTTCCGAGGAGATGATCGAACGTCTTGAGAAGGAGCTCTCCCGAACATCCAAAAAGAGGGTCTTCCTGAAACCGACAGTGGAGGAGTCGATCCTCGGTGGGGTCATTGTCAAGATCGAGAACAAGATTATTGACGGGAGCATCAAACATCGCCTCGAAGAGATTAAAAAAGAGATGGTCAAAACCTTTTAACCTGTTCCCCCTCACCCTTACCCTCTCCCTTGATGGGGAAGGGTGGGGGTGGGGGTGAATGAATGATTAATGAGGGGTGACAAAGTGGAAATAAAGATCAAGCCAGAAGAGATCTCAACGATCCTGAAGCGACATATCGAACAATACCAGGTCAGGATAGAGGCCGAAGAGATCGGGGAGGTTATAGAGGGAGGAGATGGAATTGCCCGGATCAAAGGCCTTGCCGGCTGTATGGCCTCCGAGATGCTCGAGTTTCCGGAAGGGATTTACGGAATGACCCTCAACCTTGATGAAGACCATATCGGTGCCATGATTCTAGGTGACTATACCCGAATCGAACAGGGGGATCCTGTTCGACGCACCGGTAAGGTCCTCTCCGTCCCGGTGGGAGATGCACTGGTCGGAAGGATTGTCAATTCGGTAGGGCAACCGATTGATGGAAAGGGTCCCATCCATACCGATAAATTTCGATTGATCGAGGGGATGGCTCCCAATGTCATCGAAAGACAGCCCGTGAAGGAGCCGCTTCAGACCGGACTGAAATGTATCGACTCCATGATCCCCATTGGCAGGGGACAGCGTGAATTGATCATCGGAGACCGGCAGACCGGCAAGACAGCGATTGCCGTGGATACCATTCTGAACCAGAGAGGTGGAGATGTGATCTGCATCTATGTGGCCATTGGTCAGAAACAATCCACGGTCGCGGCGGTGGTCAACACGCTTCAGGAATATGGAGCCATGGAATATACGATCGTTGTCTCCGCCACGGCCAGTGATCCTGCGCCCATGCAGTATGTGGCGCCCTATGCCGGGTGTGCGATGGGAGAGGAGTTCAGGGATACGGGCCGCCATGCCCTGATCATCTATGACGACCTCTGGAAGCATGCCGTGGCTTACCGTCAGGTCTCCCTTCTGTTGAGAAGGCCCCCTGGCCGGGAGGCCTTTCCGGGGGATATCTTCAACCTCCATTCGAGACTCCTCGAAAGGGCAGCCAAGCTGAATGATGCCCTGGGAGGAGGCTCCCTCACCGCCCTGCCCATTGTGGAGACCCAGGCCGGCGACTATTCGGCCTATATCCCGACCAACGTCATTTCGATCACCGATGGCCAGATCTACCTCGAGGGTGACCTCTTCTATGCGGGTGTGCGGCCTGCTGTCTCGGTTGGCCTCTCCGTTTCCCGAGTGGGCGGCAACGCACAGATCAAGGCGATGAAAAAAGTGGCAGGGATGTTGAGGCTCGATCTCGCTCAATACCGGGAGCTGGTCACCTTTGCAAAATTCGGCTCTGAATTGGATAAGGCCACTCAGGCCCAGATCACCCGTGGGGAACGTCTGGTCGAGGTTTTAAAACAACCCCAGTATAATCCCATGCCCGTTGAAAATCAGATCATGATCATCTTCGTAGCTGAGAACGGCTATCTTGATGACATCTCGGTCGATCGGATCAAAAACTTTGAGACGGGATTCTACCCCTTTGTCCGTGAAAAGTATCCACAGATTCCCAAAGGGATTCGAGAGAAGAAGGAACTTTCTGAGGAACTCGCAAGCCTTCTCCATCAGGCAGCTCAGGAATACAAGAAAAATTTCGTTAGCACATAAGATTTGAAATATTGGAATAATGGAAAAATGGAATAATGGGTAAAGGGATTCCAATCTGTATTTAAAACAATATTCCAGTATTCCAACATTCCATTCTTCCATTGGAGTTCAAGGCAGATGCCCGGGACCAAAGAGATCCGGAGAAGAATCCGAAGCGTCATCAGCATTCAACAGATTACCCGCGCCATGGAGATGATTGCCGTCTCCCGTCTCAAGCGAGCGGAGGAGCGCCTTCGTTCGGCCAGGCCCTATGCCGAAAAGATTCGGGAATTAATGGAAAACCTTGCTCCCTCCCTTCCCCGCATCGACCATCCTCTCCTGGTTCATCGGGAAGTCAGAAACATCGGTCTCGTCCTGATCACCTCGGATAAAGGCCTCTGCGGGGGGTATAATGCCAATGCCATCGGCCAGGCCATGCGATTTATTCATGACCATTCCGGCAAGGAAGTCCGGCTCATTCTGGTCGGAAGAAAGGGCCATGACTTCTTCAAAAGGAAGGACTATCCTATTGACCACATCCTCCCTCAGATCTCAAAGGAGATCACCCTTCAGGAGGTGAAAGAGATCTCCGGGGTCATCGTCAGTGGATTTCAGGAAGCACGCTATGACGAGGTGGACCTGATCTATACCCGCTTCCAGTCAGCCATGGTGACCAGGCCAACCGTGATGAGGCTCCTGCCCCTGGAAAGCTCCGAGGTGTTGAAGAAAGGCGCAGGGATCAGGGGTGAGCCTCTCTTTGAGCCCTCCGCTGAAGAGATTATGGCACTCCTGCTGCCAAAATATCTGGAGGCACAGATCTATAAAGGGCTGGTAGAATCCGTGGCCAGCGAGCAGGGGGCCCGAATGGTTTCCATGAAATCGGCCACGGAGAATGCGGAAGAGATGATCTCCACACTCACATTGAGTTACAACAAGGCAAGGCAGGCCTCGATTACGAAAGAACTGCTGGAGGTGACCACAGGCGCGGAAGCCTTACGGTTTGCCAAAGGGAAGAAATAAATTCGCTATGCACATAACGCTTAACACTTAGCATTAATTTAAAAAGGGAGGAAAGACATTGAAGGTCGGAAAAGTATTGAGGGTGATTGGCCCGGTTGTGGATGTGGAATTCTTCACTGAAGAGTTGCCCGCCATCTACAATGCCATACGAATTGATAAACCTGACGGAACGCGGCTCATCGTGGAAGTGGCCCAATATCTCGGCGAGAATGTGGTCCGTTGCGTAGCCACTTCCTCAACCGATGGGCTGGTGAGAGGAATGGAAGCGGCCGACGAAGGAACCCCCATCACCATGCCCGTAGGAAGGGAGACCTTGGGAAGGGTCTTCAACCTCCTGGGTGAACCGATCGATAAGCTGGGATCCTGTGAAGCCAAGAAACAATACCCCATTCACCGGCCCCCTCCGCCTTTTGAAGAACAGGTTCCTTCGACCCAGGTCTTTGAGACAGGCCTCAAGGTGATCGACCTTCTTGAACCCTATGCCAAGGGAGGAAAGGTAGGGCTCTTCGGTGGTGCGGGGGTGGGAAAAACCGTTCTGATCATGGAACTCATTCGAAACATCGCCACCGAGCATGGAGGATTTTCTGTCTTTGGCGGAGTGGGCGAAAGGACAAGAGAAGGCAATGACCTCTGGCTCGAGATGAAGGCATCCGGAGTGATTGACAAAACCGTTCTCGTCTTCGGTCAGATGAACGAGCCTCCTGGGGCAAGGCTTCGAGTTGGTCTTTCCGCTCTCACCCAGGCCGAATATTTCCGGGATGAGGAGGGTCAGGATGTGCTCCTCTTCATTGACAACATCTTCCGTTTCGTTCAGGCAGGTTCCGAGGTTTCCGCCCTCCTGGGCCGGATGCCTTCAGCCGTGGGATATCAACCCACCCTTGCAACCGAGATGGGAGAGCTCCAGGAAAGAATTACCTCCACCAAAAGAGGTTCCATCACATCGGTTCAGGCGATCTATGTTCCTGCGGATGACCTTACCGACCCGGCCCCGGCCACGACCTTCTCCCATCTGGATGCGACTACCGTTTTGTCGAGGCAGCTCGCTGAACTTGGAATCTATCCCGCGGTGGACCCCCTTGATTCTACCTCAAGAATTCTTGACCCCCGCATCGTGGGCGAAGAACATTATCGGGTGGCCCGCGGGGTCCAGCAGGTCCTCCAACGTTACAAGGAACTTCAGGACATCATTGCCATTCTCGGGATGGAGGAACTTTCCGAAGAGGACAAACTGATCGTCGCCAGGGCAAGAAGGATTCAGAGATTCCTCTCACAGCCTTTCTTTGTGGCAGAACAGTTCACCGGTTCTTCTGGAAGGTATGTCCCGCTACCGGACACCATTAGAGGGTTTAAGGAAATTCTTGAAGGAAAACACGATGACCTTCCGGAACAGGCTTTTTATATGGTGGGGAAGATTGAAGAAGTGGCCGAAAAGGCACAGCGATTAAGAGAAGGAACACACTAATACAAGGAAGATTGGAATACTGGAATAATGGAATATTGGGACATCCTTCTTTTTCCTCATTATTCCAACATTCCATCATTCCATGATGTTTAAGCCATGGATACTCAACCTTTTACCCTTGATGTCGTCACTCTTAAGAGAGTGGTCTTCAGTGAACCCATCGAATCCGTGGTCGCGCCCGGAACGGTGGGTTACTTTGGGATTCTTACCGGTCACACCCCTTTTGTATCGAGCTTAAAAACAGGGATCATCAAAATCACCAAACCGAACGGAGAGAAGATCATCCTTTCAACCAGCGGTGGTTTCCTGATGACCGATGGGAAAAAGGTGATCTTACTGGCAGAGGCCGCGGAGCGTCCGGAAGAGATCAATGTGGACCGAGCCCAGAGGGCAAAAGAGAGGGCAGAAAAAAGGCTGGCCGAAAGAACGCCGGAGATCGATATCGATCGGGCAAGGGCCGCTCTGCTTCGAGCCATCATCCGCCTCAAAGTTGCCGGCGGACAATAATTCTCTCCTCCACTTTCTACATTCAACTTTCTACTCGCCAATTTCTATTGACACCTTCATTCAACTTTTATAGATTGGTCTCATCATCAATGATTCTCCTTGCTGATTTTTTTATCACTTTAGGCACTTTAGCTCACTCTTATCTCTATGAGCAAAATCACCCGTCCCATCTAGACAGGGGTTTTCCCAAGGAAGCGATTGTTTCGTCTCCTGGACCGCATGCGAAAACATCCCGTGATCTGGATCTCAGGGCCCCCGGGCTGCGGGAAAACAACTCTAATTAATACAAACGCATTAAATCGTTTTACATGTAGCGCAAGGCTTTAGCCTTGC
>CAZXMB010000027.1:0-22039 GCA_964641715.1 uncultured Syntrophaceae bacterium | reverse complement strand
ATACACTTTATAAAATACCCTTGGGATGAACCTCTCTATATTCTCGATCTCAAGGGTGTGTGTGTCACACATTTTTACCCTGCGGAACCTTCTGTGTGCTGAAGGAAAAGAAGGAATGCCAATACGGCGAAGACCGCATCCGCTGTTTGATATTGCAGACAAAGAGCGGGGCGTTATGAGAATATTTTGGAAATGGCTAAATGGAAATTTTAGAAAAGAAAGTTATGAAAACGGGAGAGAGTTAAAAAGGTTGTTTAATTCTTATTGGATTTGTAGTAAAAAAAGGAGCCCCACCCTTACCGAACAGAAGTTCTCGGCTCAATAACCTATTGACACAAAGAATTGTTTCGCCTATACATAATTAAACATTTTAGGTCCGGGAGGTCTTTCTGAAAAAAATCAGTTTCTGGAAGAGAGGAAAGGAGACGGGAAAAACCCAGGCGATCAGAGTGACGGGGGGGAGAGAACAATTGATCGATCTCCTCATCCACGATTTATCCAGCCCTCTCTCCATTGTATCGACCAGTGTAGCCAATCTTCTCCGTAAGGCAGAACGGTATGGTCCCCTTAATGAGTCTCAGAGAAGAATCCTTGAACGGATCTCGAGAAATACCCGGAAGGCTCAGTTGCTTCTGCAGGAGATGATCGAAGTTACCCGTTCAAAAGAGGGGCTGTTCCAAAAAGAGTCATTCCCCGTGGACAAAGTCGTCAGGGAATCCATCCTGGATGTCCTCGAAAGTGTTTCGTCAGAAGAAGCGGAGAGGCTCTATTCTATTGAAAATGGTGAGGAGTTCAGACATTGCCTGGAGTCCAATGGGATCTTTGTGGAAGTCACCGGGAGATGGTGCCATACCCCCTTCTGCCATGATCGGAAAAAGGTTCAGCAGATCCTTCGAAACCTTATGAGCAATGCGATGAAATATCGTCGTAAGCGGGTTGAATTATCTATCAGCGGCGAGGGAGACCTCCTCATTTTGGTGAAAGATGATGGCCAGGGCATCCCCCCGGAAGAGCAGGAAATGATCTTCCAGCGTTTCACCCGACTGAAAGACAAGAAAAATGTTGAAATGCCAGGGCTGGGATTGGGACTGGCAGGGGTTAAAACCCTTGTGGAGGCAATGGCAGGAGAGATCACCTTTGAGAGCCAGGAGGGGGTTGGGACCCGGTTTAAAGTCCGGATTCCCCCCATTTCATCCTCGGTCTAATTCGTATCATGGAGGAGCCATGACGGAATCGATCCTAAACGGTAAGAAGATCTTAGCGGTGGATGATGAACCGGATGTTCTGAAAATTTTGAAGGAGGAGATACTGGAAACCTGCCCGAGCTGTCAATTCGATGAGGCAACGACCTATGAGGAGGCTTCAGAGAAATTGAGGTCCCAATCCTATGATGTGGTCATTCTTGACATCATGGGGGTTCGTGGGTTCGACTTACTGGATCTGGCTGTCCGCCGCAACCTCCGGGTGGCCATGCTTACGGCCCATGCCTTAACTCCCGAAGCCTTGAAACGATCTTTTGAGCTGAAGGCCAGGGCCTACCTCCCAAAAGAGAAATTAGGGGAGATCGTCCCCTTTTTAGAAGATCTCCTAAAATATGATTATCTACCCGGGTGGAGAAGGCTTTTCGAAAAATTGAAGGGATTTTTTGACAGCAAATTTGAATCGGACTGGGAGAAGAAGACAGGCCTGAACTGGAGGGAATGGGGAAAACCATAGGTGATAAGGAGAAGGGGACATGACCGGATCCATTTTAGACGGAAAAAGGATTTTGGCGGTGGATGATGAACCGGATGTGTTAACGGTTCTCGAAGAAGAGATCTCGGATTCCTGTAAGGACTGTATCTTTGAAAAGGCGCCAACCTATGAGGAGGCCGTCCAGAAGATGGTCTCCTGGACCTATGATCTGATCATTCTTGACATCATGGGAGTCAGAGGGTTTGACCTATTGACCCTTGCAGTGAGCCGGAACTTTCCTGTGGTGATGCTGACCGCTCATGCCCTTACGCCTGAAGCCCTTAAGCGTTCTGTTGAATTGAAGGCAAGGGCCTACCTCCCAAAGGAAAAGTTGGGGGAGGTGGTTCCTTTTCTTGAGGATGTTCTCAAGTATGAATATCTCCCCGGCTGGAAGCTCCTCCTTGAAAAATTAAAAGGGTTCTTCAATGGCCGATGGGGAGAGGGCTGGCAAAGACCGGACGAAAAATTCTGGAAGGAGTTTGAGGAGAAGACAGCCTCAAAAAAATAACGGGTTCCTGTAGAAATGGCTCCTTCATGCCATGAAAGAATCCTTGAGGATTTGGTCCTGATGGGTTAAGGTTTCAGCGGAGCGGGATATGGAGATAAAGGTTCTCGGGTGCTCAGGAGCGGAATTTCCAGGTCGCAATCCCTCCAGTTTTTTACTGGATGGAAAGATCTTATTTGATGCTGGGAGCCTGACCAAAACCCTGGATCTCAGGGGACAATTGAGAGTGGAGCATATCTTCATCACTCATGTCCATCTGGATCATGTCATCGGGATACCCTTCGTTTTAGACAATATCGCTGTGGGAAATATCTGGCACAAAGTGAATATCATCAGCATTCCTCCTGTGGTGAAGGCGTTAAAAAAGAATATCCTTAATAATTCCATCTGGCCGGATTTTACGGTGATTCCCGACATTCATAGCGGGATCGTCTCCTTAGGGGAGTTGAAGGCTGGACAATCAATAAGGGTTAAACATTACACCATCACCCCGGTGAAAGTCCGCCACTCTGTTCCTGCGACAGGGTATCTGGTTGAAAACGATCAAAAGAGGAGGTTCTTTTATACCGGCGATACCGGCCCCACGGCCTTAACCTGGCAGAAGTTAATGAATGTGAAAATTCACTGCCTCATCATCGAGGTTTCCTTTCCGAATCGAATGGAACGGATTGCGATGAAGGCAGGCCATCTCACCCCCGAGTTATTAAGGAAGGAACTTTTAAAAATAGATCCTCCTCCTGATCGGATCTATATCACCCATTTAAAACCCCAGTATTTTAAAACCATTAAAGCAGAACTTCGAAATCTGAGGATCCCAAGCCTCAGACTTTTGAAAGATGGCGAAGTGATCAGGGTATAACTCAATTTCAATGCGGAACTCTCCGTGTCCCCAAAGATGATTTCCTCTTCAGATCATCCAACCCTTTCTGTCATTGTGCCCGTTTACAAAGGGGGTGAGAATCTCCGGCAATGCCTTTCAAGCCTAATACAATCCAGGCCGCCCGCAGACGAGATCATTGTCGTCGCAGATGGGGAAGGGGATGGTTCCTGGCGACTGGCAAGGGAGTTCAATATCCATTTGCTGGAAATTCAAGGGCCGAACGGACCTGCCCATGCACGAAACAGGGGAGCCGGCTTTTCTTATGGTGATATTCTGTTTTTTATCGATGCGGATGTTTCTGTTCCTCATGATACCATAGGAAAAATATTGGAACATTTTAAGGCTCAACCCGATCTGGCGGCTTTGATCGGTTCCTACGATGATCACCCGGCAGAGGATCATTTCCTGTCCCGTTTTAAAAATCTCTTTCATCATTTTATCCATCAGACAGCCTGCGTGGATGCCTCCACCTTCTGGGGGGCTTGTGGGGCCATCCGGAGGGATATCTTTTTCGCTCTGGGTGGCTTTGATGAAACTTATCGAAGGCCATCGATTGAGGATATCGAATTGGGCTACCGTTTAAGGAAGGCCGGCTACCGGATCTATCTCGCCAAAACCATCCAGGTCAATCATATGAAGAGATGGAGTTTTCTCTCCCTCCTGGCCTCTGACATCTTTAACCGGGCACTTCCCTGGACGGATTTGATTCTCAGGAGACGCTGGTTGATCAATGATTTGAACCTCAGGACTTCCAGCCGCCTCAGTATCCTGTTGACCTTCGGGCTCCTAATCGCATTGGTTGGGATTCCGAAATGGTACGGTTTTTTGTTTGTTGGAATGGGGTTCATCCTATTTCTGATAACACTCAATCTCCGGCTTTACCGATTTTTCTATAAGAGATGCGGTTTCCGGTTTGCCATGATGGCCATCCCCTTACACTGGTTCTACTATCTTTATAGCGGTATGGCCTTCCTGATCGGCATCCTGCTCTTTCCCTTTCGGGTCCACCCAACAAGAGGATAGAGGACCGGAGATAAAAGAAGGAATGGAACCGATGGAGTCTTTAGGGGATTGCCCTGTCATTGTGGTCGGTGCGGGTCCCGCAGGCCTGACCGCTGCCTACGAACTGGTCAAAAAGGGGGTTTATCCCCTTGTTCTCGAAAAAAGGGACAGGGTGGGAGGATTAGCCCGGACGGAGGTTCACCGGGGTTTCCGCTTTGACATCGGCGGGCACCGGTTTTTTACATACCTCAGAGAGGTTCAAAAGCTTTGGGAGGAGATGCTTCAAGAGGATCTCCTTTGGGTAAAGAGACGGTCGCAAATTTTTCACGGGGGACGATTTTTCAACTATCCCCTTGAATTGATCAATACCCTGAAGAATCTCGGGGCCATTGAAAGTCTGAAAATCTTGTCAAGTTATTTCAAGGCTCAATGGTTTCCTCCATCTGAGGAAAAAACGTTCGAACAATGGATGATCCATCGCTTCGGTCGGAGGCTATTCGATCAATTTTTTAAACCTTATACGGAAAAGCTATGGGGGCTATCCTGTGATCAGATTCAGGCAGACTGGGCCACCCAGCGAATCAGAGGGCTTTCCTTATTTTCGGCAGTGAAAAATATCTTTTTAAAAACCAATCAACCTAAAACCCTGGTCAGTGAATTTCAATTTCCCGTTCTTGGCTGCGGCATGATGTGGGAGTCCTTTAAAAGCGGTATTGAAAAGTCAGGAGGGAGGGTTCAGGTCGATTCAGAAGTGCTCCGTTTAAGACGGGAAGGTTCTCTTATCCGGAGCATTATTTTCCGGCAGGATGGAAAGGAGGTCAAAGTCAGTGGAGAGCATGTTATCTCCACTATGCCCCTTTCGGAACTCCTCTTACGGCTCGATCCTTTACCCCCTGAGGAGGTGATCGAATCTTCGCACCGATTAAAGTACCGGGCTTTGATCCTTGTTGGCCTCCTCATCAACCGCCCCTTTGTCTTCGATGACCAATGGATTTATATCCATGACTCTGAGGCGAGGGTCAGCCGCATTCAGAATTATAAGAATTGGTCTTCAGCCATGGTCCCCGATCCATCAAAAACCAGTTTAGGAATGGAATTTTTCTGTACGGAAGGAGATCCCTTCTGGAAGATGTCAGATGAGGACCTCATCCGGTTATCCAATCAGGAGTTAAGTCATTTGGGATTGGTGGACAGGAAAGAGGTTCATGAGGGCATTGTCTTTAGACAACCCGGAGCTTATCCCGTATATGACCTCGATTATTCCAGACATCTGGAGGTGATTCAACGTTATTTGAGAACCCTGATTAACCTCCAGACCATCGGTCGAAACGGACTTCACCGCTATAATAATCAGGACCATTCAATGCTGACAGCAATCTCAGCGGTTAAAAATATTCTTGGGGAACACCATGATCTCTGGAAAATGAATACAGAACAAACCTATCATAACGCCCCTGCCTTTTGAGGTATAGCCCAATTGAATAAAGAATCTTCGAGCCCCTTGGTCTCTGTCGTCATCCCGACAAGAAGTCGTCCCTTTCTCATTATGCGGGCGGTAAAAAGCGCTCTCCTGCAGACATTGAGGGAGATCGAGGTTATTATCATCATTGACGGCCCTGATGAGGAGACTGTAAAGAACCTCAATGGAATCAGGGACTCTCGGTTGCGTGTAAAAATATTGCCAGCGCAGGTTGGCCCGGGGGAGGCTCGGAATGTCGGGGTAAAGGAATCCCGGGCCAGATGGATTGCTTTTTTAGATGATGACGATGAGTGGCTTCCTCAGAAGCTTGAAGCTCAACTCCAGAGGGCAGAACATTCATCCTTTCTCTATCCCATTATCCCCTGCCGGTTTATTGCACGAAATGAATCAGGAGATCTCATCTGGCCCCGCAGATATCCCAAATCTGGTGAACCCTTAAGCGAGTACCTTTTCTGCCAAACTGGAATTTTTGGCGGAGAAGGGTTTGTGGCTATTCCTACCATCATGACGTCAAAGAAATTATTAGAACTGGTGAACTTCAGAAAAGACCTTTTCCCTCATGGGGACTGGGAATGGTTTCTCCACGCAGATAGATTAGAAGGGGTGGGGGTCGAATTTGTGAAGACGGATAAACCCCTGGCCATTTGCTACGTAGAACAGGAAAGAGCCCGGATGAGCAATCAAACGGATTGGAAATACTCTCTCTCCTGGGTTCAGGTAAATAAAAATCTCTTCACCAGACAGGCCTATACTTCCTTCATCATGACACAGGTCAGCCTTCATGCTGCCAGGGCAAGGGAATGGAGAGCTTTCTGGTCTTTGCCCCGGAAGGCCTTTGAAAACAGGAGGCCGAGGCTTATCGATCTATTGGCCCATATCGTGATCTGGTGTATTCCATTCAGGATGAGAAAAAGATGGGTGATCTTTTATGATCAAATAAAAGATTTTATTCGAAGTGTTAGGATAAAAGGAAAAAGATAGATGGATCTTCCTAAGGCTGCGGTTGTCGTTTCTACCCGGAATAGGGGCGAAAGCATAATCAGGACTGGACTTTCCATCCTGAAGAATGATTACCCTCATTTCGAACTGATCGTGGTGGACCAAAGTGATAATGATCTGACCCAAAATGCGATTCGTCCTTTTTTAAAAGATTCTCGTTTTCGATACATTCGATCTCAAACCCGGGGGTTGTCTGCAGGGAGGAATATTGGAATCGAAAGCGCTCAAAGTGAATTCATCGCCCTCACGGATGATGATTGCGAAACACCAGATCATTGGCTTGGAGGATTGGTAAAAGCATTCTCTCTGGATCATCGAATAGGAGTTATTTTTGGGAATGTCGAGACAGGCCCCCATGATTCCAACCAAGGATCTATCCCTGCCTACCTTCGGAAGGGATCCTTCATAGCCCGCAGTGTCTATGAGATGCATCGTGTAAATGGAATATCAGCCTGTATGGGATTGAGGAGAAGTGTGTGGTTTGAACTCGGAGGTTTTGATGAGTTGCTGGGTGCGGGAGGAAGATTCAGGTCTGCCGAAGAGATGGATTTCACCCTCCGGACCCTGCGGGCAAGTTATTTAGTCCATGAAACTCCTGAAGTCATGGTCATTCATCATGGATTTCGGACCTGGGATCAGGCGATAGATCTGATTGATGGATACCTATATGGGATCGGGGCAATGTTTGCCAAACATTTTAAATGCGGACACCAGGAAACCTTCAATCTTTTACTTCATCTGGCATGGAGATGGGCATTTGGTGGTCCTGTGGTGAACCTCGGACTTCATCCACCCAGGGTTTTGAGGCTCATAGCCTTTGCAAAGGGTTTTATATCCGGTTTGAAGACTCCTGTGGATAGAAGGAAAGGCCAATTTATTCAACTCAATCGGAATACTTGAGAAAAGGTCCAATGACATTCTTTCGCCGGTTCATGATAAGAATAATAATGCTCCTTAACCGGCTTCTTTATTTTCTGAGAGGGATCATTTTCTACTCCTTTGGCCGGGACCAATTAAAAATTTCCAAGACCGCTCTAAAGGCATTTAGGGAAATCGATTCTGCCCTTCTTCAAACCTTTAGCGGTCATATATCGGAGGCAAGGCAGAAATATAATTTCCTGTTCAGATACTTTGTGACTGGGTTTCTTCTCTACCGAGATGATGCGCCCTCTCTTGCCTCTTATCCCGGTGCTCCAAGCAAGAGGGGGCCTCACCAGGATAGGATGGAAGGTTTCACACGGATATTGCCCCTGATCTGCTCTTGGTTATCCTCCGGTCGGAAACAGAAGGTTGAACTGCTAACCGGTGGGGAGACGGATTTAGAGGAGATTGTCAGTGGAGGATTGATCTCGGGAACTGATCCTGATTCATCAGGCTATTGGGGAACAATTCTCCATGGGGACGCGAGGATATGCGAAGCAACCGATGTGGCTCTATCCATCTGGCTTGTCCGGAAGACTTTGTGGCGGAAACTTAACTGCAAAGAGCGAAAGAAGATCATCGATTGGCTTTTAAAGGTCAATGGTAAAGAGGTCTACGATAATAATTGGCATCTCTTTCCTGTGATCATCAATGAGGTGGCCTCTACCTTAGGATATGAGCATAATGATCACGAAACTCAAGCCCATTACTCAAGGTTTAAATCCTTCTACCGGGGGGATGGCTGGTTCAGTGATGGACCGAAGAATGTTTTCGATTATTACAATGCCTGGTCCATTTATTATGGCTTATTTTGGCTCGATCAAATTAACCCGAAGTTCGATCCGGAATTCATCAAGAATAGTCTCAGAGATTTGCTTCAATCTTATCTCTATGTATTTACCCCTCAAGGGATCCCGATTCTCGGGCGAAGCATCTGTTACCGGATGGCAGCCTCCGTTCCTGTCCTTGCGGCTTACCTTCAGGAACCTCCTATGATCGAAGCAGGGTTGGCCCGCCGTGCCCTGGATGTGCTCTGGACTTACTTCATTTTGAAAGGAGGAGTCTTGCAGGGCAGGGTCTCTCAAGGATATTTCGGGGAAGAACTTCGACTTCTTGACAATTATTCCGGGCCAGCCAGTTGCCTCTGGGGACTGCGTTCTCTTGTCTTGGCTTTTTATTGCCCTGAAGATTCTCCCTTCTGGAATAATCCTCCCATTCCCCTTCCCATTGAAGTTTCGGATTATCACATCACTGTCCCGAGTATCGGATGGGAGATTAAGGGGATCAAGGAAACTCAGGAGGTGATCATCGAAACGGGGAGATTGGGAAAGAAGAAGGAGAGGATAAAAAATTATACACGCCTTCATCAGTGGATTGGGTTTTTAACAGGAAGGCCTTTCAGACCGCAAAACCGCTTCATTAAATATGAATTGCCTCAATACAGCTCTAAAAATCCATTCGGGGGTTGTTTGTAAAAACCTCTGATCCTTCCATCCTTTGATTGAAGTCTCAGGGAATGTGGGTTTTGATTCTCCTTTTTGCATGGTCGATCTGTTTGGCATGTTGAGGAGAAGCAACCTGAATAAACCTCTCGTAGGCTTCTGAGGCTTCCCTCATTCGTCCCATCTTCTCGAGAACCAAGGCCTTGTTGAAAGATGCCTCCGCATAAGCAGGATTTACCTCAAGGGCTTTATTGAAATCCCGAAGGGCATTCTCAAAAAGGCCTTTTTGAAAATAAGAGACCCCCCTGTTAGCATAGGCTTCGGCATACCCAGGATGAATTAGAATCGCCCGATGATAATCGGCTATGGCCTGATCATGAAGCCCCTCTCTCGCATAGAGAACTCCCCGATTGTAATAGGCAGGGTAAAATTTTGGGTTGATTCCAATGGCCCTCGCATAATCGGAGATCGCCTGATCCGGGCGATTCGTCTCCATATAGACATTGCCCCGGTTGTAGTAGGCCTCCGCAAATCCCGGATTGATTTCGATGACTTTATTAAAATCCTCAAGGGCCCGCTGGAATTCCTTCCTTTCCATATGGATGAGGCCCCGGTGGTGGTAGGCAAGAAAATAGTCCGGTTTTTTTTTAACCGATTTGGAGTAATAATAAATGGCTTGATCGAACTCCCTTCTGTTATGGTAGGCCGCCCCGAGGTTATGATAAACGGAGTAGATTTTCGGATGATCCGGGTCAGTTTTTAATACCCTCTGGTAGTCAGAGATCGCCTTCTCATATTCTCCCATATCGAGATAGGTCGTTCCCCGGTGGTGATAAGCGGTTAAAAAGTCCGGATAGTTTCTCAGCACATCATTCCAGAGGGTAAGGCTGTCTTTCCAAATCCGGCACCTCTGATAAGAGAGGGTGATCAGGGTAATGATCACTCCTGTGAAGAGAATGAGAAGGAATGTCCTGGCCATTTTTGCAGACCGGAATCGGCCTGTCAGAAGTGAGGATAGGCCTTCTCCGATAATATAGAATATCCCTGTATAAGGGAGGTAGGTGTAACGCTCTGCAAAGATCCTCAGCGGGAGAACGGGAAGAAGGGTGACCAGGAGGAAAAGGAGTCCGAATGGAATCTTTCTACTCCAGCGACTGGAAAGCACTCCGATGAAGAAGAGGCATGTGACCACGAGAGGATAAAAAAGCATATTACCCAAAGAGAGTCCGGCAGGTTTAAAATAGGGATAATAGCAGGAGAGGCCGACAGGAAGGATCAATTTAGAAAGAAAGAAGAAGAGTATGAAGTTGAAGCTCAATAGCTGTTGGAATAAGGAGAGGGAATCCGGCCCTCCTGTTTCCGCGTGAGCCCGGGCAAAAAAGGCAATGATTCCAAAGAGAATGCTTAGAACGAAGAAAGGGACTTTCTCAAAGAAAATTTTTTTATTGAAGGGGCGGTGAAGAAGATAGTCCGATAAAAGCAGAACTACGGGGAGAGTGACGCTCATGCTTTTTGAAAGAACGGACAGGACGAATAAGATCAGGGAAAGGAGGTAGTCGGAGGACTTCTCTTTTTCCCGGTAACGGAGATAACAGATCCATGATCCGAGAAAAAAGAGGGAATACAGGAGGTCTTTCCTCTGGGAAATCCAGGCGACGGATTCCACATGGAGGGGATGTATGGAAAAGAGAAGGGCTGCTACAGACGAAGTTAAAAGGTTGCTTTGGAGTCTCCGGATGACACAGAATACGAGAAGAGTGTTAAGGAGATGGAGAAAGAGGTTGGTGGCATGGTAAGGTAAAGGGTTTAATTTGAAAAGATAAAATTCGAGAGAGTAAGTGAGAAGGGTAAGGGGGTGGTAATGACCTGCGTAAAACTGGCTGAAGATCGATTTCAGGATCTTCCAGGAGGGATCCATGATCCATCTGTTTTCTGTGACATACCGTTGATCGTCCAGATTGACAAAGCCGTTTTTCAGACAGGGAGAGAGAGTGAGAAAGGAAATTCCAAGAATAAAACAGACGGGTAAGATGACCTTAATGTGTTTCATTGATCGGGTTCTTCCGATATTTGAAATCGCATATCATATTTTAAGCCAAAAAACCATGTTTTTATTTTGAGGAGGATGGTGGAATTTTTCGAAATTATTTTAAAATAGTTTTTAAAATAGCTCTTGACAAATTATTGATTCTATGTGTAAAAATTTGTATCCATTATGCCTCAAGGGGTAGTGGGTGGGATTTTGTAATCATTGAGCGCCTGATCGGAGGATGGAGAATGGAAAGATAACCTGACACCCGGCATCAGTAAAGGAGCCAGGTTTTTTTCTTTTCGGTTTAATGACTTTCAGCTTTGGGAGGCGAAAATGGGAAGGAAGAAAATCATATTTTTTATATTTTTGGTGGCGATGTTTATCATTGGGAAGACAGAATCCCTCTCTGCCCAAAGCCTGCTTGATATAGGAATCGCAGAGTATAAGGCTGAAAACTATGAGGAAGCCCTCGATGCTTTAATGAAAGCGAAAAGCCAGCAACCCGACTCTCCACAGGTCGCTTATTATCTGGGCCTGACCTACAAGCAGATGGGAAATTACAGGGAGTCTACTTCCCAATTCAAAGAGGCCCTTCGTCTTTCTCCGCCGGTAAAGGAGGCATATCCCGAACTCATCGAGACCCTCTTTTATCTCAATGAGATCAAAGAGGCGAAGGATTGGATGAACCGGGCCGAGAGAGAAAGGGTAACCCCCGGGCGTCTTTTCTTCTTAAGAGGATTTATTCTCCTTAAAGAAGGGAACGAGAAAGGTGCTCTGAAGGCATTTAAGAAGGCGAAGGAAATGGACCCCTCCCTGTCTCAAGCTTCCGATATCCAGATGGCAAGAATCTATGCAAGGCAGAAGAGATTTATAGAAGCCCGAGAGAGTTTAAAGGCGGTCATCTCGGTCGATCCGACCTCGGAATCAGCCTCCTTTGCCAAAGAATATGAGGATGCCCTTTCCCGGACGGTTAAAAAGTATAAGCCCTGGAGTGTCACGGCCGGGGTCGCTTACCAATATGATGATAATGCGGTTCTGAAACCTTCCAAACGTATCTCCGGCGTGAGAATAACCGGCGAGGAAGATTCCAGCATCATTACGACCCTGAGATTCATCTATACCCCTCTCCTGAAAGACCCCTGGGTATTTACCGGCCAATACTATTCCTATACGAATACCTATTTTGATAACCATCGGGTCAATCTTATCAACCAGTCGGTTTCTCTTACCCCGGGCTATAACTTCAGCAGGGGCGTTCTGACCCTTCCTGCCTCTTTTACCTATCAATGGCTTCATGAGAAGGAATACATGCATGTCAGCCAGGCCAAGCCGACCGTGCATCTCATGATCACACCTGATCATATCGTTTTACTCTCGGCCGGGTACATCCGGAGGGAGATGTTACAATCCCCTCCCAATCATGATCGGAATGAAGAGCGGGACGGAAATATATGGAGCCTATCCCCGGGCTATCTTCATCCCTTCAAAGGGGGCAAAGGGCTACTCTATTTCTATTATGAATTCTCGGATGATCATACGGAAGGGAGGAATTGGGAGAATATGGGAAACCGGTTCACTCTGGGACTCATCTTCCCGATCATTGAGAAGGTGAGCCTGGCCGCATCGGGAGATATCTTTTTACAGGATTACCGGCATACCCATACCTTTTACGGGATGGAACGAAGTGACAGAACCTATTACGGTTCCGCCGGAGTTCGCTGGGAAATTCTAAAGGGATTGAAGCTCAATCTCCAATACTCCCATACGAGAGTCGATTCGAACATTGATGTCTATGAATACAGGAGGAACCAGTTTCTTCTGGGAGCCGAGTATACTTTTTAAGGAGAGAGATCATGTTAAAAGGAAAGAGATTTTATGGCAGGGTTACCCTAATCGGGTTTTTTCTTTTTGCGATTATCGGAATGATTTTCTATGTCTTACAGATCAGGGCATCCTCTCAGGTAGGAAAATTTACCCTTGTCGAGGGAAAAGTCGATGTCCTGAGGGAAGGGGCCATGCCTGCCATTTCGGTCAAGACAGGAGATCCTGTATTTGTAAAGGATATCATCAGGACCAAGAGCAATTCAAAGGCTGAAATCCTTTTCATGGATGGTAATCAGATCAAAATCGGCCAACGAAGCAGAATCGACATCAGCGAATATTCGACAGATCCAACGAGAAGCAGGGCCATCATCAAACTTCCAAGGGGAAAGGTGGAAGCCATTGTCCCTCCGCAGGTGGTCAACCGGATCAAGTCTTCGCCGAAGACGAACCGGTTTGAGATCCAGACCCCGGTTGCAGTGGCAGGTGCCAGGGGGTGCAAGTACCATACCTATCAGAGCGGGAATTCAGCGACCATCTATGTCGAAGAAGGAGTGGTCTATGTGTTCAACCCTAAATTTCCGGACCAGGTGATTGAAGTCCACGCGGGGGAGATCGTGACCATCTATGCGGATCAACCGGCAACCGCATCGAAGCCGAGAAAAGCATCCGAAGAGGAAAAGAAGATATTCGATAGATTTGCCCTGATGGAGGAATCCTCAAGCCTGCTCGATTTTATGATTATGACCACACCTCCCGGTCCGGGGATTTCAACCTTTCCTCCCGTCACGGAGACTTATCCGGGTATTATCCAGCGACCCAGTCCGGGTATCATCCAGCGACCCAGTCCGGGTATCATCCAGCGACCCAGCGGCCCAGGCCCAATAACATGAGGTTAAGGGATATTTGGCTATTTTTCTGTGAGGGCAAGAACCGTATCTTCCTCACATTCGGTGAGAATGGATTCCCCTTCTTCTAATTTATAGATGGTTACCGGCTTTTCCTTTCCCTTGACCGTCACCTTTTGAAGACCCTTAATCTTTAATCGATAGATAGATCCATTTCTGACGGCCTCCCTGATCCTCGACAGGGTGAATTCGGTGATCAGGATCCGGGCATCGAACCTTCTTGTCAATCCCTCCACCCTGGCTCCGAGGTTGACATGGTCTCCGATGACGGTATAGTCCATCTTTTTACCCTCGGCTCCGATGTTTCCGACAAGGACCTCTCCGGTGTTGATCCCGATTCCTGAATCGAGTGGAACTTTACCTTCCGATTCCCATTTGAGCTGAAGTTTTCTCAGACGCTTTGCCATATGGAGGGCGCATTTCACTGCCAGTTCAGCATGGTCCTCCTGGGGAAGGGGGGCACCCCAGAAGGCAACGATCTCGTCTCCGACAAATTTATCAAGGGTTCCATCCCAGCGGAAGATGATGTCGGTCATCTCTGCGAGATATTCGTTGAGCATGGCCACCACCTCTTCAGGAGTATGTCTTTCGGAAAAGGTCGTAAATCCTCTGATGTCCGAAAAGAGGACAGTGACCTCCCTCCTCTCTCCTCCTAATTTCGAGAGGCCCGGATTTTTAATCAATTCGTTGACCACCCTTTCTGTAGCGTAGTTTGAGAACATGGCCCTGATCTTTTTCGCATATTTCTCCTCTATGGCGTAGTTATAAGCGGTGAGGGTGATAAAGATGAGAAGGATATTATTCGAAGGATAGGCAATTTGAAGCCAAAGCCCCTTCTGGACAAATAGATAGTATCCGAACCCCATCACCAGGATGATGGAGACCCCTGTGAAGATGGCGGCTCCGGTGGCTTTCAACCTGATGAGGAGGAGGGTGAAAAGAAAACCTGTTAATAAAAGAAAAACGAGGTTAGCAGAAAAAGGGACTGTTTTTAACAACCTGTTTTGGAGGATAGAACCAATGATGCTTGCATGTTTTTCAACCCCTGCCATTGCGGCAGTATACGGGGTGACCCGGAGGTCGTAAATTCCCACCGCGGTGGCACCAACGAGGACAATCTTCCCCTGGAAGAGTTTAGGGTTTATCATTCCATCCAGAATGTCCGAGATGGAATAATGTTTAAAGGTATACATCGGCCCATAATAGGGGATGAGACTTCTTCCATAACGATCTGTTGGAATATATCTTTTCTCCCCCAAATAGACCCCATCTGTTGCTTCTAAAATGACTTTTTCGGGAGGTATGCCAAGGTAGATGGCCGCTGTCCGGAGGTCGATCGAAGGAAAGAGATAGCCGTTGTATTCGATCACCATCGCTTCCCATCTCAATACCCCATCCGGGTCGGGAAAGATATTGACATGCCCCAAGGCCATTGCCTCCCTGATGATTTCGGGGACAGGGACCAGCGGCCTTTTGGCTGAGATGGGGGCGTATTGTTCAAATCTCTCAGGCAGGGCAATGGTTCGAATGGCATGGTTCAAAAGAAATTCATGATCCGGCCTGTCCGGTTTTTTATCAAATTCAAAAACGACAGGGAGTAAAATATTTCCTGCCTCATGGATGGCCTGGCCGAGCAATGGGTCACTCTTTTCAGATTCGCTTAAGATAATATCAAGGACGATCACCTCGGCCCCGCCTTCTGCTAATTTTTTTACCAATCCGGCGATCTTCTCTCTCCCCCAGGGCCATCTTCCGATTCTTTCAACGCTCTTCTCGTCGATCGCTGCGATCACAATTTCCTCAGGAGGAGGGAGGGCCCCTCTCAATTTAAATCGGTAGTCATAGAGTCTTTCTTCGAGCAATTCGAAGGGGTAAAATTTAATCACCATCAGCAGGGCGAAAAGGCCGGTGATCATCAAACCGATCATGAAATTGATTCTGATCTTTTTCAATAAATCCATCTTACACCGCTTCTATTTTAAATGCTGTCATATCCGCGATCAATCTTTTTTAGAAACTTCTGCCGCTGCTCTTTTTTGAGAGAGAGCATCTCTTTTTCTTCCTTCCGTTTTTTAACTGCCTTGAGGGGAATGGAAGTTGGGATACGCCGCTTCTTCGGCTGGTTAAGCCTCAGGAGACGGTCCCTAAGCCTCTCGAACGCCAGTTCGAGATTCCGGGCCTGTGACCGGTTTTCAGTGGCCGTGACTGTGACGCCCGAAGGATGATGCCGTAAGCGAACAGCTGTCTCCGTCTTGTTCTTCCTCTGGCCTCCCGGTCCCCGGGACCGATAGGTCTCAACAATCACCTGCCGCCTGAGGATTTCGAGATCGGTATCAAACTTCGCCATTTAAAATCCCAAATTCCAAATTTCAAGATCCAAAGAAATTCAAATAACCAATCTTCAAATAACAGAAATTTGATTCTTTCCTTTAAGTTTTGGTCATTGAATTTTTGTTATTATTTGTGATCTCGTGCTTGAAATTTGGTGCTTATCCTTTCTCTTCTGTGGTATCGGCATGATGCTTGATTACCAGGGCATCCACCATGAAGATCACATCTTCGGCAATGTTGGTCGCATGGTCTGCAATCCGTTCCAGACAGCGGCAAACAATCATTAGGTGCACTGCCCGGGTAATCGTTTTGGGATCAGAGATCATATAGGTCAGGAGCTCCCGGAAAACCTGGTCATTTAGTCCATCCACCAGATCATCCCTTTCACAAACGGAGCGGGCCAGTTTTGGGTCGCTGTGGATGAAGGCATCGAGAACATCCTTGACCATGGATTGGGTGATTTCAGCCATTCGAGGAATATCGATATAGGGTTTGAGCTGGGGTTCTTGATTGAGAGAGATCGCCCGCTCGGCAATATTGACGGCCTGATCTCCCATCCGCTCCAGGTCCGTTACAATCTTCATCGCAGAGGTAATGAACCGAAGGTCGACGGCCACAGGTTGCCTTAGGGCAAGGAGCCTTAAGCACATCTCATCAATCATAATCTCGGCTTTGTTGATGTGTTCCTCACCGTCGAAAGTTTTTTGCGCCAGGCTGGAGTCCCTTTTGACCAGAGACTGGACCGCATCCCGGATCGCCCCTTCGACGAGAGAGGCCATCCTGAAGAGGTTTTCCTTTAACTCCTCTAACTCCTTTTGAAACTGTGTTTCGGTCACCATCTTTTTCTCCTTTGAACAATCATCTTCTAACCGAAGCGTCCTGTCAAATAATCCTCTGTCTGTTTATTTTTCGGCCGGGTGAAGATCTGGTAAGCGGGTCCTTCTTCGATCAGCTCACCGTTTAAAAAGAATCCGGCGTGATCCGCCACCCGTGAGGCCTGCTGGATATTGTGGGGGACAATGACGATCGTATATTCCTTCTTCAATTGATTGAGTGTCTCCTCGATGCTGGCGGTCGAGATGGGATCGAGTCCTGAGCAGGGTTCATCGAGAAGGAGGACCTCCGGTTCCAGGGTTAATATCCTGGCCATACAGAGCCGTTGCTGTTGCCCGCCTGAAAGACGGAGGGCGGAGGCGTGAAGGCGATCTTTTACCTCCTCCCAGAGCACGGCTGATTTTAATGCCTTTTCGACCCTTTCATTCAAATATTTTTTATTCTTACCGCTCAATTTGAGACCATAGGCCACATTATCGAAAATGGACATGGGAAGGGGAGTTGGAAGATCAAACAGCATTCCGATGCGCCTCCTGAGCTCGATCAAGTCAACCTTCGGATCATAGATATCCATTCCGTCCAGGGAAATAGTCCCTGTATGGCCGGATCCGAAGATTAAATCCGTTAGACGATTAAGGCTTTTGAGGAGAGTGGTCTTGCCACTTCGGGCCGGGCCAAAAACGGCAAATATCTGTTTCGGTGGAATATCGAGGTTGATATTCCGCAGGGCCTGAACGGACTCGTAGTGAAAATTGAAATCCTTAATGGCGATTTTAACCCTCTGAGACATAACACTCCCTAACCCTGTTGGAAATATTGCTCTACTCTGTTTCAACTCGTAACGATCAGAATCTCTAACGGGGTTTAAGCCCGATGCCGGATATATTGGTTGATCATCCAATGAGCCAGCATATTGATGATCAGAACGAGCAAGATCAAAGCCGCTCCAGTCCCATAAGCCATTTTCATTGAAATGCCTTCTCTGGCAAGGATATAAAAATGAACGGACATGGTGCGGATGGGTGAAAAGAGTGAAGTGGGCATGACCAGAGAGGAGCCTGCGGTTAGAATAACAGCCGCCGTTTCCCCGATACTTCTGCCGACACTGAGTAAGATCCCGGTCAGGATCCCCGGTAATGCACTCGGAAGCACTGCACGGGTCACCGTCTGCCATTTCGTTCCACCCAGGGAGTAGCTTACTTCCCGGTACGAATAGGGGACTGCTTTTATCGACTCTTCCGCTGTGCTGATCACCGTGGGTAAAATCATGGCAGCCATGGTCAACCCTCCGGAGAGGATGGACCACCCCATGTTCAACCGGATGACAAAAAAAACAAACCCGAACAACCCAAAGATGATAGAGGGTACTCCGGCCAGGCAGTCCGTCCCGAAACGAATCATCCGGCCAATCCTGCTCTCCCTTGTATACTCTCTCAGGAAGATGGCTGTCCCTACCCCCAGAGGGGTCGCAAAGATGACCGCTACAATAGTGAGGGCCATGGTTCCGATGATCGTGGAAAGGATACCGCCTTCCCGTCCCATTTCTCTTGGAGAATCGAAAAAAAAGTTGAGGTGAAGGACAGGTAATCCTTCCCTGAGAATCTGGAAAAGGATCAAGATCATCACGGCGATGGTGGAAAGGGCTGCCATCCAGATAAGAAATTTTGCAATGTTCTGGGTCAAATAACGAGTACGATTGAAAATCAACGGATTCTTCTCCTCGAGAGAAAGATCGCAAGGGAATTTAGACCCATAATGATAAAAAAGAGAACAATCCCCGTAGCAAAGAGGGCTTGACGATGATCCCCGGCGGCATATCCCATTTCGATACCGATATTGGTGGTGAGTGTCCGGGCCGAATCGAGAAAAGAAACGGGTAGTTTCACCGCATTCCCGAGGATCATGATCATCGCCATGGTCTCTCCGATGGCACGGCCCATGCCTAAAATGATGCTGGTCACGATTCCGGATCTGGCAGACGGGATCAATACCCGCCAGATGGTCTGCCAGTGCGTTGCTCCTAATGCGAGAGCCCCTGCTTTGTAAGAAGGGGGAAGGGCTTTTATGGAATCTTCTGAAATAGTGATAATGGTGGGAAGGATCATAAAGCTTAAGACCAACGACCCTGCGAGAATGCTCATGCCGGGCCCTCCCAGATGATTTCGAATCAGAGGGACAAGAACGATCAACCCCCAGAAACCGTAGATCACCGAAGGGATGGCCGCCAGAAGCTGGATGGCAGGTCGAAATAATGTTCCTACCGAAGGGGGAATCAGCTCTGACAAAAAGATCGTGCAGGCCAATCCAAGGGGAACGCCCAAAAGGAGAGCCCCCAGAGTCACCCAGAAGGAACTCACGATCATTGGAAAGATACCAAACAAACCCTTGCTTGGAATCCATTTTTCTCCCAGCAGAAAGGCTTTTGGACCGATCCTTAAGATCAAAGGAATTCCTTCCTCAAAAATGAAGAAGGTGATCAAGCCCAATATAAAAATGGAGGAGAGTGCGATCAGCAGGAGAACCTTCTCAATGATCTTCTCTTTCACGGCGATTCTCACCCCTCATCGAGTTTTTGGAGCACGGGCACGAGTCCTTCCTTCAGGAGTAATTTCTGTGCCTGACGGTTCAGGACGAATTCCAAAAAGGATTTCGCTTCTCCAGCGGGTTCTCCGTTAAAGATGAATAAAAAAGGACGGACCAATGGATACTGGCCATTGTGGACATTGCTCAAATTGGGTTCTACCCCTGAAATTTTAACCGCCTTTACCTGGTCATTGACCAGACCCAAAGAGATATAACCGATGGCATGAGGGTCGCTCGAAATGACCTGCCGCACCGCGCCATTCGAATCCTGGACCAATGCTCCGAGGCTGATATCCTCTTTTTCCATCACAAACTTCTGGAAGGATTCTCTCGTCCCCGAACCCTCCTCCCGGGTGACCACATCGATCGGTTTGTTGGGTCCCCCCAACTCTTTCCAATTCGTTATTTTTCCGGAAAAAACCTCCCTGATCTGGTCCAGGGGAAGATTGTGAATACTATTCGTTGGGTGGACAATAATGGCAATGGCATCCTTCGCGATGGTGACTGCATGAAGTTTAAGTTCCTTACCTATTAAATTGCGTGAAGACATTCCAATGCTTGCGGCCCCGGTTTCAACGGCCTCGATTCCTGCAGTGGACCCGCCTCCCTGGACATAGATATGGAGAGAAGGGTTTTGCCTCATATACTCCTCAGCTAACAGTTCGGCAAAAGGTTCAACAGAGGTCGATCCCGCGACCGTAATCCCTGCCCTCGATCGCTGGCATCCCACTACAAGGAATAGCACCATTAGAAAAAGGAACCAGAATGAGTATGATGCTCTCGAATTCATTCCAACCTGTTCATCCAAATTCCAATAACCCGATCCAAAGATCTAAACAGGTTCCAATTTACAATTTCAAATGACCAAATGCATGTACGTTTTTTACTTTGTAATTTCGGTCATTGGTGTTTGGTTATTATTTGTTTATTGGTGATTGTAATTTGATGATTGCCTCCGGAGGGGGGCCTATCCATATCTTCCTGTAATGTAATTTTCCGTTCGTTGGTCAATAGGCCGTGTAAAGATATCTCCCGTAGCCCCATACTCAATCAGTTCCCCGAGGAGAAAGAAACCTGTCCAGTCGGAGGCACGGGCTGCCTGTTGCATGTTATGTGTGACAATGACGATCGTGTAATCTTTTTTCAGTTCCTGCATCAATTCCTCAATTTTTCGTGTGGTGATGGGGTCAAGTGCGGAACAGGGCTCATCCATTAAAATCACTTCAGGTTGATGGGCAAGCACACGGGCAATGCAGAGACGTTGCTGTTGTCCCAGCGTGAGCGCCAAAGCATTCGAGTGGAGACGGTCGGATACCTCTGGCCAGAGAGCGGAGGCCTTAAGACTTTTTTCCACAATTCCTTCCATCTCGGTCTTTGAATGGATCCCCAACACCCTCGGACCAAAGGCAATATTTTCGAAGATGGTCTTTGGAAATGGGTTGGGTCGCTGGAAGACCATCCCCACCCTTTTCCTCAGAGAAAAGACATCCGTATCAGATTGATAGATGTCTTCGCCATCAAGCATCACTCTCCCTTCGGTTCGCGCATGGGAGATGAGTTCGTTCATCCGGTTGAGGGTTCTTAAAAAAGTCGATTTTCCACAACCTGAAGGCCCGATTAAAGCAGTGATCTGGCGATCTTTGATGAGCAGGTTGATTTCTTTGAGGGCTCGGGTGGAGCCATAATAAAAATTGAGACCACAAGTTTCTATTTTTACAGTGGGATTCCACTCTGTCATTGGAGTGTCTTTTGTAAATTGACAGCCTTCGATTTTCTTTATCCGAAATTAACAGATAATGATCTTCGGATCAAGGGAATTTATCCTCGAATCACGTTTTCGTGATTTCTTTTGGCCTGACATGATTTCTTTTTGCTCTTTTGGCTCTTGACCTTCCCGGATTGATCTGTTATTTTGCCTCCAGTACATCTGAACTTATGTTCCTAAGAGAAAGGGGACGACGATGGAAAAGAAGACTCAGCTTTCGGTCATTTTAACGAATGCCCCTGGAGAGCTTTCGAAGCTCTGCGATGTATTAAAGGAAGGAAATATCAATATCCTTGCCATGAGCATCCAGAATGCAAAGGATTCTGTCAAAGAGCTTTACCGGATCAGAGAGAAAACCAATCGGAGAATTGCTCTTGCGGAAAGCTACCGGGGTATTTTGAAAGACTCCTCAGACTATTCCCTGATCCGGATCCTTGTAGATAAACCGGTTGAGGCTGAAAATTTATTGTTTCAGAGGAAATACCTGTTTGAAAAGGAACCGATCCTCGTTTTCAAACTGATCAATCAACCCGGGATGCTGGGCAGGGTGGCAAAGAGATTTGGCGAGGCCGGTATTAACATTGACTATATCTATGGTTCTGCCATGGAAGAGGTAAGGGAATCGATTTTTATTGTTCATATTTCGGAGGCAGACCTTGAGCGGATCAAAGATCCGTTCATTGACCTCTAACCCCCCTGAATGAGCATTTAAAACAGTTTGAAGCCTCTGTAAACTCATAGGAATTCGGACCCATTCCTGATCATCCCTTATTTTCCGGGCCCTCCTTTGACCAGATGCTCC
>CAZXMB010000026.1:0-22430 GCA_964641715.1 uncultured Syntrophaceae bacterium | reverse complement strand
TGCGTTACGTGAAGAGAGACCGTTTTTTCATTGAAAAAAAGAAAGGAGGAGGATCCATGAAGAAGTTCACCATTTCTCTTTTAGTAGTTTTATGGATAATCAGCATAGGGAGCTCCGTCATTTCCGCTCAACCCATGGAACTCAAAGGGGTCTCCTTTTTACCCAAGAACCACCGGCTCTGCGCCATGATCCCGGTCTGGATTGATCAGGTCAATGCCGGGCTGAAGGATGTCCTGAAGATTAACTGGGTGGGAGGGCCCGAGGTAATGCCTCCCTTTGAACAGGCTGAAGCGGTGAGAAAAGGGATTTTCCAGATCGGGTTTCTCCCTGCTGCTTATTATGGAGGGCTCCTTCCGGAAGGGGATGCCATCTCCCTATCCAAGTATGATTTTAAAAAGGAAAGGGAGAAAGGGGGAGTGTGGGATCATTTTGTGGAAAGGCATAAAAAGATCAATATGATGCTTCTCGGGACATGGCTCTATGATCCTTTCTATCTCTATGTTAAAAAAGAGGTAAAGGGAATTGAGGACCTGAAAGGTCTCAAGATGAGAACCGCTGCAAAATATGACAAGATGATGCTGAAATTGGGCATCGTCCCCGTAACAGTCCAGTTCGGCGAAACCTACACGGCTTTGCAAAGGGGGGTGGTCGACGGGTTTGGATGGCCGACCATCGGCCCCCGGGAGTGGGGATGGCTTGAATATTCCAGGTTCGTCATCGACATTCCTTTCTATTCCAGACAGAATACCTTTATGGTAATGAACCTCGAGACATGGAATAAGCTCCCCAAAACGGCTCAGAACAAGTTCATTAGTATTACAGTGAAATATGAGCCGGAGATGAAGGCTTATTTTGATCGGGAGATTGACAAAGAGAAGAAGGAGATGGAGAAACTCGGAGTGAGGCGCCTCCAATTCTCAAGCGGGGATACCCAGAAGTATATCGATGCCGCCAATAATTCCTTCTGGGAAGATCTTGAGAAAAAAGTCCCTGATGAAGTAAAGATCCTGAAAAAGTTGATGGGATATTAAAAAAGAGAGCGCAGGATATCTGGAAGGGGGTTTTGCAATAACCGCCTGCACTCACTGATTCGTTAGATCAAAAGGGGGGATATTCCGTATATCCCCCCAATTTCATCCGGAGATGGAAATGGGGAAAAGGATTTTCGAAACTCTGGAGAAGATCATTGCAAGATACAACCAGGCTCTGGTTTTCCTGGCCTCGGTGATGATGGCGGGGCTGATGATCATCGTCTGCATTGACTTGGTGTTGAGATATTTTTTTAGCTCCCCCCTTCTGTGGGGGACAGAGGTCACGGAGATCATGCTCCTTGACATCACCTTTCTCGGAATGGCATGGGTGTTTAAAGAGGATGGCCATGTGGTGATCGATGTGTTCACGAGTAAAGTCACCGGAAGAAAGAAGAAGGCCTTAAATGGGATCAGTTATTTTTTAACAGGAATCGTTTCAGCGGTTCTTGTCTATTACGGTTTTTCGGCCACTTATGACCATTTCAACCGGGGAGTATTTAACCCTACCATTATGGAGACGCCCATCTGGTTGATTATCATCGTCATCCCCATTGGAGGCATTCCCCTCTTTTTAGAGGTCTTGGTGAAGGGTTGGAAATTAGTGACGACCAGATCAGATACCGAATAGTATTGGATTTAGGGGTCTGGAATCGGTCTGAGACGAGTGATTTAACATTTGGAGTTGGGAGATGGATTGGGTCACATTATTCATCATCATTCTTTCCTCATTGATCTTTCTCTTCTTCTTGGGAGTCCCTGTTGCCTTCTCATTTCTCTTTGTCAACATCCTTTTCAGTTACCTCTTCTGGGGAGAGATGGGTTTAACCCAGCTGATCCTGAGTATCTTCCGGTCCATCAGCTCCTTCTCCCTTCTTCCTGTTCCCCTCTTTCTCCTGATGGGGGAGGTGATGTTTCTCTTCGGGATTGCACAGAACATGATGGAAACCCTCGAGAAGTGGATGGGTAGATTGCCCGGAAGATTAAGTCTCCTTGCAGTCGTTGGAGGGGTATTGTTTGCCACCCTCTCGGGTTCCTCGATGGCCGGATGTGCCATGCTCGGCCAAACCCTTCTGCCCGAGATGGAGAAAAAAGGATATAAGGCTCAAATCACCCTGGGTCCCATTATGGGATGCGGAACCCTTGCCGCAATGATCCCCCCCAGTGCCCTCGGTGTCCTGCTTGCCTGCCTTGCTCAGGTCTCTGTTGGAGATTTCCTCCTCTCGATTATTTTCCCTGGTCTTTTGATGGCTGCCCTGTTTGCCCTCTATATTATCCTCCGATGCATGTTTCAGCCTGACATTGCCCCCCGGCATGAGGTCCAAAAGGTCTCCTTTTCAGAAAAGATTGTGTTGAGCGTGAAGTATCTTCTTCCTTTGGGCCTGGTCATCTTTTCGGTTATCGGTCTGATCATCTTTGGGATCGCCACGCCTACGGAATCCGCGGCCGTGGGGGCCCTGGTCTGTTTTATCCTCGCTTTTTTCTATAAAGGGTTCAGGGGGGAAATTCTAAAGAAGGCGATCCTCAACAGTGTCAGGATCACAGTGATGATGTTCGTGATCCTCAGCGGTGCCTCTGCGTTTTCGCAACTTCTGGCTTATACCGGGGCAAGCCAGAATCTGGTCAAATTGGCAGTGGACCTTCCTTTTTCGCCTATTGTCATTCTGATCATCATGCAATTCATCCTTGTCCTCCTGGGGACCTTTATGGAGCCTCTCTCGATCCTGATGGTGGCCTTACCCATCTATATGCCCATCCTCCGACAGTTAGGAGTCAATCCTTTACCTTTCTGCTCTGTTCTTCTGATCAATATGGAAATGGCGACGATCTCCCCTCCGGATGGACTCGTTCTCTATACAATGAAGGCGGTTGCTCCCCAGTACAGTATGGGCGAAATTTATAAGGCAAGTATACCCTTCGTCATCATTGACATTGTGGCGATGGCCATCATCATGATCTTTCCCGAGATTGCTCTCTTTTTACCCTCGATCGCCAAACAGTAAAGGAGCCCGGTTATGTATAAGGGAGTCTGTCGAGCTGTCAGGGTTAATGAACCTCAACCCTTTTCTTTGACCCGTAATAAAAAGGATGGGCCAATCTTAATAATAACGTAATTGTCATGGCCGTATGGCCACTTCTGCCTACCGCAGGCAGGCACGGACGATGAAAATAAACATCGGGTAGGGTCCCGATTTAATCGGGGCCAATTTTGGGCGACGGAAGTCGCCCCTACCTATCATGAAAAGCATGGGGTAATCATAATAAAGAAAGGAGGACGAAAATGTTAAGGAAGAGCTTAATCTTTGGGCTATTGGGAGTTTTTTCCGGGGTCATTCTTTTATCAGGCCTGTCCTGGGGGCAACCGACTGTTTTGAGATATGCGGGACAGCTTCCTGCCACCCATCACCTGACCAAAGCGGACTTCGCTTTTTCAAAAATGGTCGAAGAGAGGTCAGGCGGTAAAGTAAAAATCGAGGTTTATCCCGCCGGTCAGCTCTACAGAGCGGACTCTCTCCGGAAGGCCGTGAGTTCCGGAGCCTTAGAAATGGGAGTGACCTATGAAGGAACCTGGACAGGTCCGATCCCGTTAGTCGATATCTTTGTGATACCCTTTATTCGTAAGAATTACAAAGAGGTTCAAAAGGACTGGGAAGGGAAGATTGGCATAAAATTAAGAGAGGAAATGGAGAAGAACGGGGTAAAGGCGCTGGGATTCGGTGCCTACGGCGAGAGTTTCAGCATCGCCAACATTAAGAGACCCCTGAAGAGCCCCGGTGATTTTAAGGGACTCAAGATCAGGACCCATGAGCCGATTGCGGCCGAATGTGTCAGGGCCCTCGGGGCATCCCCTGTGATGATGACCTCCGCCGAGGTATTCATGGCCTTGCAGAGGGGGACCGTAGACGGAGCGACTTCCGGTCCAACCACCTTCGTTCAGAGGAAATGGTGTGAGGTGACCAAATATACCACCATCACCTACGGGGTTTACTCGGTATGGCCATTGATGATCAATCTTAAAGTTTGGAATGGGCTTTCCAGGGATATCCAGAAGATTCTCCAGGAGGCGGCAAAGGACTATGAAAATCATACCATTCAAATTGCCGACAAGGAGGATGAAGAGGCTATCAAATTTCTTTCGAAAACACAGGAGGTCTATATCTTGACCGATGAGGACAGGAAGGTCTGGGACAGGGCCCTGGAACCGGTGAGAAAGGAATTTGTAAAGAGAACAGGGAAAGATGGAGAGACCTTTTTGAAATGGGCACAGGAAAGATGAGCAGGGTTTTCTTTGTATACTCCCGATTCATCGATCGAGCGGTGAACATCGCCGGGGTGGTAGGGGCTTTTCTTCTGTTAGTGGTGACCCTGATAACTTTTTATGAGGTGATTATGCGCTATGTTTTCAACGCCCCTACCACCTGGTCGATCGATTATTCGATCTATCTGATCATGTGGGGAACTTTTCTCGGGGCCGCCTTTACTCTGAAGCAGGGGGCTCATATCCATGTGGACATTCTGGTAAAGAAATTCCCAATAAAAACGAGAATGACAATAGAGATCGTGATCTACAGTCTAATTCTCATCTTTTGCACAATCCTTGCCTGGAGGGGATTTGTCTCCTGCCTTCAGGCCTATCTCTTCAGAGAGATCACACTCTCCTACACACGGACACCTCTGTATATTCCATCCTTATCCATCCCTTTTGGGGCCAGTCTGCTGATCCTGGAGATCCTCCGGGAATTGGTCCAAAAGATTCACTCCGGGAGGTCTTGAAAGTGGGTTTTGCTCTTTTCCTCATCCTTTTGCTTTTCCTTGCCCTCGGAATGCATGTGGCCTTTTCTCTGGGAATCATTGGATTCTCCGCACTTTATCTCCTCTCCGGGGGCCAGGCCTTTGTGGCGCTTCCCTCCATTTTTTATGACAGCCTGGAAAGCTTTACACTGATTGCTATCCCCATCTATATCTTTATGGCCAACTTACTCACCCAGTCAAAAATCAGCCGGGATCTTTACGAAATGATCCAGGATTGGGTAGGACATTTTACAGGTGGCTTGGGGATTACCACTGTCCTTTTCTGCACCGGATTCTCTGCCATCTCCGGGTCAAGCGTTGCAACCGCAGCCACCGTGGGCATGTTAGCTTTGCCCGAAATGATCAAGGCGGGTTACGAAAGAAAATTTATTTTTGGAATGATCGCGGCCGGAGGAACGATGGGAATCCTGATCCCGCCGAGCCTGTTTTTTATACTCTATGGGGCCCTGACGGACGTCTCGGTAGGGAAGCTATTCATTGCGGGAATTATTCCGGGGCTTATCATGTCTGGGTTTTTCTTCATTTATGTGATTTTCTTCTCGAAAATACGGGGTTATGGGAAAAGGCAGCGGGCCACCTGGGGAAAAAGATGGGCCTCCACCCGGAGAGGGGGTTGGATATTGGTTCTGCCGGTGATCATCATCGGCGGTATTTACACGGGAATATTCACTCCTACGGAGGCGGCTGCCGTAGGGGCCGTATATGTGATTTTAGCCACTCTTCTCAGCGGCAATTTGAGCCTCCAGATTCTGAGAGAGAGCCTTTTACAAACGCTTAAAACAACCTCCATGGTCTTCCTGATTATTTGCGGGGCTCTCCTGTTCGGCCATGTGACGACCCTTTTACAGATGCCCCAGCAGGTGATCCATTTCATGTCAAAAGTGGGAAGCTCTCCAATGCTATTCATTATCCTCGTCTGTATTTTATTTATATTTCTCGGGGATTTTTTAGAAGTGGTTTCGATCACGGTCATCACCCTCCCCGTACTGCATCCGATTCTTCTGAATTACAATGTGGACTTAATATGGTTTGGAGTCATCATGTGTATCAATATGGAATTTGCCCTGATTACTCCTCCCGTCGGGCTGAACCTATATGTGATCCAGGGAATTGCCCCTGATGCCAATCTCATCGAAGCCTTTCTCGGAACCTGGCCCTTTATGATATTAATGGCAGTGACTTTGATTCTGATCTTTATTTTCCCTTCCCTTGCGACATGGCTGCCCCAATTTTTATTGTAGAGACGATCAATCGGACAGAAGATTTCTGAATTTATTGATGCGAAGTAAAGCTCCCCTCCTTCATCAAAAGATGGGCCCCTAACAGGGTGAAGAGGGGGTAGATACAGGTAATCGGGACGACCAGGACAACCTTGCCGATTGACATCGCCCAATAGAAAGAGACGAGAGCAATGGAATGACAGAGGCCCGAAACAACAGGTTTACCCCCTTAGTCTTTTGGTTGCCTCCTTGTCGAGCTTCAGGGTTTTCGGGTCGATGACGACTCCGTAATCTTCTTTTGCCCTCTCAAGGCTCACATATCCTTCGAGCACATCCCTTTCAACCATTTCAGGATCACGCTCCAGCGGATTCCCGTAGCCTCCTCCTCCTGCCGCATCAATGGTCACCCGATCACCGGGTTTGAGCTGTGTCAATCCAAATGGATTTCCAGGTACCTCGTTGATCAGGAATTGGGCCCTGGCTCCGGGTTTCCCGCCAAAGAGCCCTTCAGGCGGGAGGATGTGTCTCCCTGCCTGTATTCCTAAGTTGACAGGCGGAAGAGGCCCATACTGATCGTCCGGAATCTTAAAAACTTCCCTCTGGCCAAGACCTCCTTTCATCCTGCCAGGACCGGCTGAATTGATGAGGAGCTCCCTTTTTTCCACGATGAGAGGGGTATCGCTTTCGAATATCTCAACCGGCGTATTCGCACCATTCGCAGGGAAGATATATACATAGTTACCATCGCTGATGGAGCTTGCCCCCATTCCGCCCCCTCTGATGATGACAGAATGCCAAGGCCTTCCGTCATTTCTTTTTCCATAGAAGACATTCATCTGTGCAGGCGTTCCTCCACTTGCGGCGATGACCTTATTCTGGGCGACCCCGGAGAGGGCACGATAGATGATCTCGGTAATAAAATGGCCGATGACCAGCCGTGCGGCTACCGCCGCAGGAAATTTGCAATGGACCACGCTCCCTTCGGGGGCTTTCAGCCGGATGGGTCTGGCACACCCATCGTTGTTGGGGATGTCGGGACCGAACATGCTTTTCATGGCCATAAAGACATAGGCATAGGTAAAGTTGAAAACAACATTGCCGCCCCAGTTGACCTGGGGGGAGGACCCCTCGAGATCAACCGTGATATCGCTTCCCTTCACTTCAACCGCTGCTTTGATCACCACTTCCTGTTGATCCTTCATCTGTTCTATCTTACCTTCGGCGCAATACACCCCATCCGGTATCTTCTCTATTTCTTCTCTCATGCCCTTCTCGGTACGGCTGATGATCTGGTCCGCCAGATCATCCAGGTTCTCCAGATCATTTTCCCTGAGCATCTGCACTATCTTTTCTGAACAGACATGATTGGCGGCAATCTGGGAGCGTATATCCCCCACCACCTCATCCGGTGTCCGGACGTTCCAGCGGATCATATCCATCAGAGACTGGTTGAGAACCCCTCCGTCGTAGAGCTTCACCAGAGGGATGAAGAGACCTTCTTCAAAAACATCGTGATTATCCGAGGAGACCCGGCCTCCGATGTCTGAGTGATGAAAGACACAGGCGGTAAAGGCGACCAGTTTATTTTTATAGAAGATGGGGCTCATCACACACACATCGTTCAGATGCCCTGCCAGAGCCCAGGGGTCATTGGTAATGAAGACATCCCCGGGTTTATACGTTTCTAAGGGAAGCATTTTTACGAGGTTTTTCACCCCGAGGGCCATGGCTCCGGACTGGCCGGGTGTGGCAAACGTCCCCTGGGCGAGCTCCCGTCCTTTCTGATCCGTAAACATACAGGTATAATCATGGGCATCCCTGAGCAGGCTTGAGAATGCGGTTCGAGCAACCGCACTGTCCGCTTCATCCACAATGGAGATCAATCTCCGCCAAAGGATTTCCAAGGTAATAGGATCGAATTTTTTTCCCATTTTCATGCCTCCTAACCGTCTGCTGAAAAACGCCCAAAAGTAAAGCTAACCGCCCACAGGGCGGGGCATCCAGCCGACTTTCCCGTGAGAGGATCGCTTCGCTTGTGGAGCGTTTCACTTGAGGCAATATCTTTTGCCTCCGACCTCAAGTCCTGCTTTGCAGGACGGTCCTTCAGCCCCAACTCATTTAAGATCAACCCACAGAAATCCAAAATCATCCACAGAGACCCTGGCATCCTCGCCGACCATGAGCGTGGATTCCCTCTCTTCAATAATCGCAGGACCCTGAAACTTTGCATTCGGGAAAAGACGGTATCGGTCATAAACCGTATAGGGGATAAAATCCCTTGCGATCGGAGAATAGGCGTTTCTCATTCCCTTGATCGCCTGTTTGAGAGACTTTCGCTTTGGGTCAATCTTTGGAAATTGAATCAATCGCTCCGGGAGACTGGCCCTCACCTTAAAATTAATGAACTCCACTTCAGACTCAGGGTAGGTTCTCCCGTAGAGCTTCGCATAGACTTCATCGAATTGGTGGCGGACAAACTCCTTCTTTAACCCTGTAAAATCCCTTTCCTTGAGCGGGACATGGGTCTCCGCTCCCTGTCCGACGAAACGCATGTCCAGGGACCGTTCGAACCGGATCTCTTTTTCCTTGGCCTCCTTCTTCAGGATATCCGTTGCCTCATCCTCCAGTTGCCTGAAGATCTTCTCTATCTCATTAAAGTCAGCGGCACTTAGAGAAACCTTATGGCTTCTAAGAAGGTCAAAGGCTCGGGGAGCGGTAAAGAAGCCCAGAGCTGATCCCACTCCGGCATTGGGTGGGACGAGGAGGCGGGGGGCGCCTAATTTCTTTGCCAGGCCATAGGCATGGACCGGGCCGGCTCCTCCAAAGGCGACGATCGTTACAATTTTAGGATTGCCTCCTTTTTCAGCAATATGGGTTTTGGCAGCGGCGGCCATGGTTTCGTTGATCAGGTCATGGATTCCCCATACCGCCTGTATAAAGGAGACATGGAGAGGCTTGGCCACCTTCTCCTCGACGCCACGCCGGGCTGCCTCCTTGTCGAGTTTCATCTCTCCCCCGAGAAAGTAATTCTCATCGAGGTAGCCCAGCAGGAGATCTGCATCCGTGACACATGGCTCCGAGCCTCCTCTTCCATAACAGACCGGTCCCGGATCAGCTCCTGAGCTTTCCGGACCGACCTGAAGCGTTCCCATCCGGCTGACCTTTGCAATGCTTCCCCCTCCTGCCCCAATCTCCATGAGATCCACCACCGGGACCTGGATGGTGAGGCCACTTCCCTTCATGAACCTCTGGACACGACCAACCTCAAAGGTGGGGACGACCCCGGCTACCCCTTTTTGAATCAAGCAAGACTTGGCGGTTGTCCCTCCCATGTCAAAGCAGAACATTTCTAAGATATTGAAGAGTTTCCCATAGTATTGACCCGCAATGACGGCTGCGGTTGGACCGGATTCAATAATCCTGACCGGGAACTCAGCCGCTGTTTCAACAGAGGTCACCCCTCCGCTGGAGAGCATGATGAAGAGCTTTCCCCTGAAGCCGATGGATCGAAGCCTCTCCGCAAGCCTGGAGAGATACCTTCCGGTCAGGGGTTTCACATAGGCATTGGTCGCCGTTGTGCTGGTTCGTTCATATTCCTTGATCTGTGGCAAAACCCTGTATGAAACAGAAACGGATATCCCGGGAGCCTCCTTTTCAATAATCTCCCTGAGCATCAATTCATGAACCGGGTTTTCGAAAGAGTTGATCAAACAGACAGCGATCGATTCCACTCCCATTTTTAAAAGGGTATGGACCACCTGTCTTGCCTCTTCAGGATCTAATGGTTGGAGAATTGTCCCGTCACTACGAACCCTCTCGTTCACTTCCAAACGGAGGTGTCTCGGAATCAAAGGCTTAGGAAATTCAGCGAAGACATCATAGGGGGCATATCGGATCCCTCTCCCGATTTCCAGGACATCCCTGAAGCCCCTGGTGGTGATGAGGCCTGTCTTCGCTCCTTTTCTCTCAATGATCGAGTTGATGACCAGAGTCGTCCCGTGGATCACTTCGTCCATCTTTTCCACAAAGGCCGGGGTAACTCTCTCCATCTCTCTGATCCCATGTTCCACTGCATCGGATGGGTCTTTGGGGGTGGTCAAGCATTTATAGATTTTCAGCTCCCCTGTCTGGTCATTGAGAAGGACAAAATCAGTAAAGGTGCCTCCGATGTCGCAACCTAACCGGTAGAACTTTTCAGTCATAGAAACCCCCTAAAAGGAAATTCCAAACCTCAAATTCCAAATTCCAAATAAGCCCCAAATTTCAATATCGAATGGCCTAAATCTCTTGTTTGTAATTTCAAAAATGGACATTGGAATTTATTTGTTATTTGGTGCTTGGAGCCTAGTACTTCTATTTTGGTGCCACTTTTTCAATACAAACTTCTGAATCTTTCCGCTTGCGGTCTTGGGAAGTTCTCCTACAAACTCTACATGTTTTGGAATCTTATATTTGCCCAACTTCCCCCTGAGAAATTGAAGGGCTTCTTCTTTTGTCATCGCCTCGCCAGGTTTAAGGACAATATAGGCCTTTCCCACTTCACCCCATTGATTATCCGGAACACCGATGACCCCAATGTCAAAGACCTTGGGATGGGTGAAAAAGACCTTTTCAATCTCAGCGGGGTAAATATTTTCTCCTCCGCTGATATACATGTCTTTTTCACGGTCGACGATATAAAAATATCCTTCTTCATCCTTCTTCGCAAGATCTCCGGTATAAAGCCAGCCCTCACGTATGGCCTCTGCTGTGAGATCCGGACGATTCCAGTAACCACTCATCAGGGTAGGGCCGCTGACGATGATTTCCCCCACCTCTCCGGGAGGGACTTCTTTTCCTTCCTTATCCACAATTTTCACCTCCCCGTGAAAGACAGGGACTCCCACGGAGCCAATTTTCTTGACTGCATCTTCAGAAGAGAGGAAGGTGATGGTGGACGACTCTGTCTGACCAAAAATCTGGGAGATGATGATCCCTCTCTTCTGATATTCCTTTAACAGGGCAACGGGGATTCTCTCCCCGCCTGTAAAGAAACAGCGGATGGAGCTGAGATCATACTGAGTCAGATCGCAATCGCGGAGGATGAATTGATAGACGGTCGCTGGTAATTCCAGCAGGGTGACCCTGTATTTCCGGACCGCTTCAAGAATCTCATAGGGGCGAAACCTTTTCTTCAGGATCAGGGTCCCTCCCTTATAGAGGATAGGGGCTGATTCCACCAGAAGGCCTCCGGAGTGAAACATCGGCCTTGAGACGATTAACCTGTCCTTAAAGGTGAGATGGTAGATCATCTCCGCGTTCAAAACATTGAAGAAGGTCTTCCTGTGCGAGAGGATGGCTCCTTTCGGGATACCGGTAGTACCCGAAGTATACATGATGATATGCGGATCTTCATCTCCCACGGATCGATCGACCAATGGTTCCTGGATGGGTTGCCCCGAGAGGTTTTTCTCATAATCGACTGCCCAATCGGGACAGGGGGCCCCTATCACAAAATAATTCCCGCTGGGGACATTTAGGTTGGGCCGGATGGAATGGATCACTCCTTCGAATTCCGGTTCGAAGATCAGGTATTGAGAACCGCTGTCCTGGATGATGAATTCGAGCTCGGGACCGGCCAGCCTCCAGTTAAGGGGGACAAGGATCGCCCCCAATTTGGAAAGGCCGAAAAAGATTTCTATGTATTGGTAGCAGTTGTAAAGGAGGACAGAGACACGGTCTCCCTTTTTTATCCCCTTGATTAGAAGGAGATGGCAGAGCTGATTCGTCCTTCGGTTTACTTCTTGATAGGTAAGGGGATGGTCTTCGAAGAAGAGGGCATTTTTTCGAGGCTGGAGGAGGCTCCATTTTTTTATCCAGTCGCCGACATTGATCATGAAACCATTCAGATATGGAATAATGGAATATTGGAATAGTGGAAAATACTCAAGTCTATTTTAAAACCCATTGTTCCATCATCCCAGTACTCCAATATCCCAATTCCCTTTCATTTATCTATGCACGAAGTTTGCGCTGACCTTTGGACCATTCTTCATGAAATTATCAATTCCGATCTTCCTGTCCTGTGTAAAGAAACACTCCCCGAAAATTTTGGCCTCGAGTTTTAATCCGTCTTCAAGGGTCATTTTTGCCCCTTCTAAAATTGCCTTTTGCAGAAGGGAATCGATCTTTCGGCTCAGATGTCCAATATCGACCTCGGGAAGCTTCGAAGGGATGGGGATAGGGCTTTTGGGGATGGAGGGAACGCTGACTTTTCCCGAGAGGATATTTTCCACCCATCGGATGCCGGCCTCGATGAGATCGCCCTCCACCTCCTCCTGAATCAAGCCGATCTCTTTTGCCTGGGCCGATGAGATGGGGTTCGAACTTCTCAGGATAGGCCACGCCTTTTCGATTCCGATTAATCTCGGGAGCCTCTGAGTTCCACCCGCCCCGGGGATAAAGCCGAGCTTTGGTTCTGGTTGACCCACGAAGACCTTCAACCCCTTTTTGGCAATCCGGACGGTGCAGGCCATGGCGATCTCATTGCCGCCGCCAAAAGCCAGTCCATTCATTGCACAGACCACGGGTTTGCCCAAATTCTCAATTCGATTAAGGATGGCGTAGTTCCCGAGGCATGCCTTTTCTGCTTCCTCGGCCGATTTTTGGGCAGCCAGCATCCCAATATCTGCACCTGAGACAAAAGCCCGTGTACCGAATCCGGTCAGAATTGCCCCTTTGATTTTCTGGTCTTCCTGGATGGCAGTAAAGACCTCCCGCAATTGTTCAAAGACATCTTCGTTGAGGGCATTGAGCACCTTGGGTCTTCGGATCTTCACTATGGCTACTTCTCCCTTGTCTTGTCTCAGGACGACCGGGATTTTCCAGGGCTTTCCGGAGGCAGCCTGCCTTTTCAAAATCTGATCCGCCCTGAAACCGGGGTTTTCTTTTGCATAGGCCTCTACCAATTCAAGGGACTTCTTGATCCCCACCTGATTCATCAACCTGAAGGGGGGTTTCATGTCCAATCCCATCTCAATGGCCATATCCAGGTCGCTGATGTTCGAAACTCCACTCTCCACGATTTCACAGGCGATCCCAAAATAAGCCCCCATCACCCTGCTTGAAATCGCTTCATAAACCTCCGGACTATATTCCACCGGTTCTCCTCTTGCGGCTGTCTCCCAGGGAACACCGGATTCGACTCGTTCGTCGAGGATCTTCGGAGAGTGAAACCAGGGCATGATGATCGATGTATACTGGTTCAGGCCATGCTGGGTCAGTGGATTTCCCCCGGTGAGATTATGGGCGGTGAATGGACCCACCCCCATTCCAAGGACCTTCTGAACGATTCGGTCCGCCTGTTTGACCGTCGCCAGGCCCTTTTCAACTGCCAAAACAGTGGCGAGGAATATTCCTTCAAAGAAAGGATTCACCGCGAACCCAAATCGGCTGTTCACCCTGATGGGGGCCTTTCCGTTGAATTCGTAGAATTTCATTAAATATTCAACGATCACAGGATCTGTCTCTTTCATCGGGACGACTTCCAGGAGGATGTTTCTCTCAGCAGGGAAAAAATAATGGAGCACCAAGCATCGAGATTTTACCTTCATGTTCGGAAAGATCTCCTCAGGAGGGAGGTGGGAGGAGTTGGAGGCCAAGATGGCTGTGTTCGGGCAGGTGTCCTCAAGTTGGGCAAAGATCTTATGCTTGACATCCAGCCGTTCGAAGGCAGCTTCAATCACAAAATCGGCATCGCGCAGATGTTCGTAGTCCGTGGTGAATCGCATATTTTTAAAAATGGCATCGGCTTCCTCTTTTCTGAAGATCTTTTTCTCAACCGCCTTTGTCATCTTGGATTCCGCTTTTTTCGAGCCCGCATCGAGGGCGGCCTGAGCAATATCCACGATGACCACAGGAACCCCATAAGCGGTAAGGTTCTGGCTGAAATGCAAAGCGATATCCGGCCCGATATTCCCCGAACCGATGACGCCGATCTTTCGAATCGTTCGACCAAACATTGTAAAGGCCATCCATTCCTCCTTTGAATAATGGAATCGTGGAATGATGGAATAATGGGGGTCAAAGAATGATTTGCACAATATTCCATTATTCCAATTTTCCATTTTTTAAAAGATACTTGGTTCCTTGAACTCTCCGTAAACCCCCTTGAACACTTTTGTCATTTCACCCACAGTGGCGTAAGCCTTACAGCATTCGAGGAGAAAGGGCATCACATTCTTTTCTGTCCGTGCAGCATGTTCAAGGTCTTTAAGCAATTGAGTGACCTTCCGGTTGTCCCTTATCCGTCTGACTTCCTTGAGTCTCTGAATCTGTTCCTCCGCTGATTCCAAACGGTATTCATGAAGCTCTACCTCCATCTCCTCCCCTTCGACATACTTGTTGACTCCAACCTTGATGAGATCCCCTTTCTGGACTCCTCTCTCGAATTCATAGGCCTGTTTTGACACTTCTTTCTGAACATAACCCGTCTCCACAGCCTTGACCATTCCTCCCATGTCATCGATTCTTTTCATCTCCTCAATCATTTTTTCTTCCATCTGCTTGGTTAAGGTTTCGATAAAATAGGAACCCGCTAAAGGATCGACCGTATCTCTCAGTCCGATCTCCTCCATCAGAATCTGGAATGTTCTGAGGGAGAGCAGAGCCGCTCTGGGTGTGGGAATGGTATAGGCTTCGTCAAATGAACAGAGTGCGGTTGTCTGGGCCCCGCCTAAGGCAGCCCCAAGGGCATAATAGGCGCCCCGGATGATGTTATTTTCAGGCTGGGCTTTGGTCATCCCGTATCCTCCGCCTCCAAAGATACCCCGGAGGAGGAGAGATCGATGGTCCTTGGCTCCATAGCGCTCCTTCAGGTTCTTTGCCCAGAGTTTTCTCGCCGCCCTGAATTTCGCCACCTGCTCCCAAAGGTTTCCGAACACATTGAGGTTAAAGGTAAAACCCCTGACGAAGTCATCAATGGAATGCCCCCTGCGAAGGACCTCTTCGATGTAGGCATTCGCAATCTGAAAGGCATAGGCGATCTCCTGAACCGGGGAGCATCCCGATTCACGGATATGATAGCCACAGACACTGACAGGGTTGGTTCGAGGGAGCTCCTTCATCGAGTATTCGATCGTATCACCGATGAGCCGGACAGCCGGCCTGACCGGGAAGATCCACGCCCCTCGGCCAACCATTTCTTTCAGGATATCGTTCTGAGGGGTGGCGCTGATGCGGTCTTTCTTATATCCAAACTTTTCAGCCGTCGCCTGGAACATCGCCAGCATCACGCTTGCAACCGCATTGATGGTGAGACCCACCCCGATCCGGTCAAGGGGAATTCCGTTGAAGGCGACCTCAAAATCCAGGAGAGAATCCACTGCCATCCCCACCCTTCCGACTTCGCCTTCGGCAAACGGATCATCGGAATCGAGGCCCATCTGGGTGGGAAGATCGAAGGCCACATTGAGTCCTGTTTGACCGTGAGCAATCATTAATTTAAAACGTTCGTTCGTCTCTTTCGGGGTTCCGAACCCGGTATACTGCCGGGTTGTCCACTCACGGCTCCTGTAGCCCAATGGATGGATTCCACGGGTATAGGGATATTCTCCGGGAGGAGGTAAGTCCTTCACGGGATCGAACCCGATTTCTTCAAGGTCCTTTTGAGTATAAACGGGTTTGATATGGATACCCGATTGGAGGACGACGTCGAGAACTTCGTCTTTCTCATTTTTGGTATATTTTGCAACACCCATAATAGCTCCTAAATCCGAAATCCGAATTTCGAAATTTCCCGATCAGGATCGGGATTCGAGGTGTTCTTTGATCCACTTAATCGATTCATCAAATGGGGTGCCCCCTGGGAAGACACCATGAATCCCCATCTTCTGCAGGACGGGGATATCCCTCTTGGGGATCACCCCTCCCACCACTATTAGGACATCTTCGAGTTTATTCTCTTTTATCTTTTTCATCAGTTTCTCACAGATGGGCTGGTGGGCACCGGACATAATGGAAAGGCCGATCACATCCACAGCCTCTTGAATGGCTGAATTGACGATCTGGTCAACCGTTTGGTGCAGACCGGTATAAATCACTTCCATCCCTGCATCTCGAAGGGCTTGGGCAACGACCTTGGCTCCTCGATCATGACCATCCAGGCCTGGCTTTGCCACCAGAATACGAATCCTCTTTTCCACTCTCCCTCCACTTTCTTTGATAAAACTATGGGACCATTCTTCCTTCGCTGATCTCCTTGAGGACGATCTCCATCCCCCGGTCGAGATGACTCCGGACAAGCCTTTCCACCACCCGTGGATTTTTCCTCTTCATGGCCTCCAGCATCTGGCGGTGGTCAGCGATGGAGGTTTTAAAACCATTCGGGGCATGGAGCAGGGCGGAACGATACCGGTAGAAATAATCCCGGTAATTATTAATCATCTCAATCAATTTTTTACTTTTACAGGATTTATAGAGAAGGTCATGAAACTCCGTGTGAAGCTGGATGATCTTTTCGTCATCATTTTTCTTCAAGGCATTTTCCGACTCTTCCACTTTCCTCTCCAGGGCAGAAACCTTATCCGGAGTGATGTGGAGGGTGGCTAAATAGGCGGCATAGCTTTCGAGGGCGCTTCGAATGCCGAAGATTTCTTCAACATCCTCTTTGGTGAACTGCCTGACAGCAAACCCTCCCTTGGGGAGCCGGGTGACCAAATCATCCCGTTCGAGTTTATGAAAGGCTTCTCTCACAGGAGTGCGACTGATACCAATCTGATTGGCCAGCTGTTCTTCAACGAGACGCTGACCTGCCTTGACCTTCCCGTGAAGGATAGACTTTTTCAACGAATCGTAGACTTCCTCACGGAGAGGTTTTCTCTTGCTCACTTTTAACACCCCATAGGTTTTTTCCACAGTCCTCTCCCTCCTTTTTGTATACTGTATCCAAAAACAGTATTTTTATACGCCAAGGGTTTAAACTTGTCAAGAATTTTTTAGAAGATGATTTTACCCCCTCACTTCTCCGTTGCATAAAAGGGTAGGGAAGGCTTTAGCCTCCTAATTGAGCGGGTCATTACGAGTGATTTTTATTTCGCAAACGATGAAACAGGAGTATAGAGAACAGGGTAAGAAAAAAGAAGATGGAGACCAGGATCAGTGTCGAATCGTCCGATTCTGTTAAATCCTTTATTTTCCCTGCCAGAGAAGGAGCAAAGAAGAGGCCGAAACTCGAACAGGTGGAAATGACCCCAAATCCCAATCCGACATTTTCAGGTTTTAATATCTCAGGAGGAAGGGAATAGATCGGGGAAGGGATCATGGCTGAAAAGATCGCCATCAAGATCACCAGAGTGAAAAAGGAAGAGCTGAAATGAAAGGAGAAGGCAAGCAGGGTTAAGGCAGTGGCTCCAATCCCGATCACCCATTCCTGGTGCCTGAACCGATCCACCATATACCCCACAGGTGGACTGAGAAAAAGGGACCCCAATAAGGGAATCCCTATGAGGATTCCACTTTGTTCAAGGGTAAACCCCTTGGCGAGAAAGATCTGGGGGGCAAAAGTGGCAAAGGAGACAAAGGCCGCATTGAACCAGAGCCAGGAAAACCCTACCCACCAGATAGGCCAACCCATCTCCTTTAACGATTTGTAAAGGCCGGAGGATTTTCTCCCTTCTAAGGGTTGAAGGGAAGGGGTCCGGTAAAGAGTGATAAAGAGGATGGATACAGTAAGGGTGTAAAGGACGGTAAACAGGATTGGTATGCGCCATCCCCACCCATTTCCTATCCCTCCGAAAAGGCCAAAACAGATGACGGATCCGAGAGGGACACCTGTATTAAAGATACCCATGGCAAAACCCAGGTCTCTCTCCCTAAACCATTGAGAAATCATTTTAGGGAGAAGAACGGAGAGGGTAAGACCACCCATCCCCGAAATAAACCTTCCCCACCATAAGGCTCGTAGATCCCTTCCTAATCCCACAAGAAGACTGCCCACCAACATTAATAGAAAGCAGAATATCCCCAAGGGTCTTATCCTGTAGCGGTCGGAAAGAAACCCACCCGGCAAAGAGATGAAGAGACCGGGAAGGGCAAACAGTCCCATCAGGAGACCGGATTGAGCATAATTGATCCTGAGATCGGAGATGATCAGGGGAAGGATCGGAGGGATGGACTGGAAAATGAATGTAAAAGCGAGAATGGAAAGGTAGACGATGGTCAGGATCGTCCATCGATAGGTTTCCTTTTTATTATTTCCCTCCAACGAGCCCTCTCTTTCTTTTCCATTGAATCATATGAGCAGTCACAGGCTTTAGCCTGCATAATTTGTGAGCGATGACATAGCCCGCCAGGTCCAATACCTTTTTTGATCGATCGATGATGGCCGTATCACTCGTTGCCACCACCCCGGGGAATCCAATCAGTATCTTTTCGGGGACCTTTACTGCCCGGGCATCACCTGGGACGGTCTCTCGTCTCAGTCGCCCTCTCACCTCCTGGGCCAATTTTCCGCTCTTGCTGATGGGAGCATCAAAGAGGAATAGGGTGTGACGGGGTTTGATTCTTCCAAGGGTATCGAAAATCAGTTGAAGGGCCTGGTCTGTCCTTTCGGATTTCTTAAAGTTACCGGAGAGACCTGAGATATCCCTGATGAAGCCATCGTCTCCTGAAACGAGAGACCGGCCGGAGAGGGCGGCTTCGAGGGTGATCAGCACATTATAGCCGTCGATCACGAGTTCTTTGCCTCTGATTTCGGATAATGAGGTTTTTTTCTTACGCCTCAGCTTCGAATCCGTTTTTGAAAAGACGCCTCGATGGAGAAGATGCCGTTGATCATAATTCAATTGATATCGATTCCCCACCAGCTCCAGGGAAGCCTTCCTCGGATATCCACGGTTAAGGAGGTAACGAAAATCATCGGCCGCTTCTTGCAAACCCTTCAATTTTTCTGTCACCCTCATTGTCTATCATTATAGCTCAATCCCTTTCTTCACCTCAATCCTAAACTGAGAGACAAGGGGTAGTAAAAACATTGTTTGACAATGGGGGTGATCTATGTGTAAATATAAGAGTAAACTTCTAAGGAGAAATATCGGAGAAAGGAGGAATCCCTATGGCCGCAGAAGAGATTAAGGTTTATTCAACCCCGACCTGACCTTACTGCAAGATGGCGAAAGAGTTTCTTTCGCAAAAAGGCTACAAGTTTATTGAGTACGATGTGACCAAGGATCGGGCGGCACTCGATGAGATGGTGAAAATCTCCGGGGCCAGAAGCGTTCCGGTCATCGCCGCATGTAACGAAGTCATGATTGGATTTGATAAAACCCGCCTGGAGCAGATGCTGGGTTGTATCAAACAAAGAACAGAAATATAAATTTCAAATGCTAAAGTTCAAATGTGAAGCTCCCCGCCCTGTGGGCGGGGAGCTTCACATTCATTTGAAATTTGGATTTTGAAATTTGGAATTTGGTGAAAGGCGTTGTTTCAGAAACTGTCCGGTATACGATTGTGGCGAAGCCATGATCGTCTCAGGGGTTCCTTCAATTACGATTCTCCCCCCACGTTCTCCACCTTCCGGACCAAGGTCAATAATATAGTCTGCCCATCGGATCAGATCCAAGTTATGTTCGATGACCACGAGGGAGTGACCCAGGGAGAGAAGCTTCTGAAAGGTTTTCATGAGGAGCTCCACATCCGCCATGTGGAGGCCCGTGGTCGGTTCATCGAAGATGAAGAGGTTTCTCCCCTCACAGATCTGACCGAAGTGTTGAGCCAGTTTCAGACGCTGAGATTCTCCTCCACTTAAGGTATTGGTGGGTTGACCGAGGGTCAGATAACCGAGTCCCACCTCCTTTAATACCTGAAGTTTCGAGAGGATTCTGTGATGGCCCTTGAAAAAGGTAAGGGCCTCCTCCACGGTCATGTTTAATACCTCGGAGATGTTCTTATCCTTGTAGAGGATCTTTAGAATTTCAGGCTTAAACCTCCTCCCTTCACAGGACTCGCAGGTAATGATCACATCCTCTAAGAATTGCATATCCAGAACCTGTAAGCCTGCTCCCTGGCAGGTCTCGCATCTTCCTCCCTCGGTATTGAAGGAGAAGTGGCGGGGTTTAAGCCCACCCCTCTTTGCCTCCCGGGTAAGAGCAAAAAGGTCCCGGATGTCGCTGAAGACCTTGATATAGGTGGCTGCATTGGACCGGAGGCTCTTTCCGATGGGCGATTGGTTGATCAGAATCAAATCATCGATCCGCTCTAAGCCTTCAATGGAATCGAAGATTCCTTTTTCAAATTCAGAGGCTCCTTTTGCTCCGGCGTAGAGGATGTGATGGACCAGAGTCGTTTTTCCAGCGCCTGAAACCCCGGTAATGCAAACCGTCACCCCCAGCGGGATACGGACGTCAATCCCTTTTAAGTTATGCTCTCTTGCATTCCGTATGGTCATCCATCCCTTGGGCTTTCTTCGAGGCCATTGAGGGCCGAAGGATGTTCCATTTCTCAAATATCTTCCGGTAATGGAATCCTTGTTTCTCAAAAGGGAATCCAGGCTCCCCTGGAAGATCACCTTCCCTCCCTCTCTCCCTGCTCCGGGGCCGAGATCAATGATCGTGTCAGCCGCTCGAATCATATCAGAGTCATGCTCTACCACCACGATCGTATTGCCTCTGTTCCGGAGCTGTTGGAGGGCTCGCAGGAGGCGACCTATATCCCTTGCATGAAGACCGATGCTGGGTTCATCCAGCACATAGAGCGTTTCCGTTAAGGAAGATCCCAGGGCCCTCGCCAGGGTGATCCGTTGATATTCTCCTCCGGAAAGGGTCCGGGTCTGGCGGGAGAGGGTGAGGTATCCCAATCCCACTTCGACCATAAATCCAAGCCGGTCTCGGATCTCCTTGAGAAGGCGCTCTGCTATTCTTCTCTGAAAATGTTTCAGCGGGATATTCTCAAAAAAGTGGTGGAGCTCCGAAATGGGCATTTCACTCAGTTGAGCAATATTCCTACCTGCAAGGCGGACATTTAATGCTTCCTCTTTGAGCCGGGTATTATGGCAGGTGGGACAGGGAGTGTAGGCCCGGTATTTACTGAGAAAGACCCGGTAGTGGACCTTATATCGCTTTCCCTCCATCCAGTCAAAAAACCCTTTGAGGCCGATGAATTCCTCCTTTCCGTTGAGAAGGATCTCTTTCTGATGGGGAGGGAGTTCTTCAAATGGTTTTTGGGTCGAAATTCGATGGCGGCGGCAGGCTTGCCAGAGGTATTCGTAGAGCTCTTCATAAGCGGGTGTATTCCAGGGGGCAAAGGGTTTCTCTTTTAAACTCTTTTTTGGATCGGGGATCACCTTCTCCCAATCGATTCCGATCACCCTGCCAAAGCCCTGGCAGGTGGGGCAGGCACCTATCGGGCTGTTAAAAGAGAACAGGAGAGGCTCCGGCTCTGCGAAGGCCCTTCCGCAACGATTACAGGAGAAACTTCTGTTGAAGGTCACTTTCTTTTTGTCTTCTCCCATCACCTCGACTTTCCCTTTTCCCATTTGGAAACCCGTTTGAATCGCTTCCGCCAATCTCGGTCGATTCTTTTCCTCTGAGAGAACATGATCAATGAGAAGGAGAATCTGTTTCCGGTTCTTCAAAAGGGGATGGGGAAGTGTCGTGAGGTCGAGGGCCTCTCCCTTTTCCCAGATTCTATAATATCCGTTCCTGATTAATTCTTTAATTCTAAAATCTCTCTCCTCATCCTTAGCGAATTGAATCGCGCTGAGGAGGGTGATGCTTTTACCGGAATGGGTATTCAAGATCTCCTCCAGGACACTTTCCACTGTGTCTCCGGAGACCCTGATCCGGCATCGGGGACAGAAGACCTCGCCGATTCGAGCAAAGAGGAGTCTTAAATAGTCATAGATTTCGGAGGCTGTTCCGACCGTGGAACGGGCGTTTTTCACCGTATTTCTCTGCTCGATGGCAATCGCAGGAGGAATGCCGTGAATGGTCTCTACGTCCGGCCGGTCCATCTTTTCGAGGAATTGTCGGGCATAGGTGGAAAGGGATTCGATATAGCGCCTCTGTCCTTCGGCGAAGAGGGTATCGAAGGCGAGGGTCGACTTGCCGGAACCGGAGACTCCTGTAATGACGGTCATTTTCCCCCTCGGTATCTGGCAGGAAATATTCTTGAGGTTATGAGATTTGGCCCCGATGATTTCGATAAATTTTTCCACTAAATCAATTATAACACATCAATTCACACATTCTTCAAACTCAGAGGTTCCATCTGATATAAACGAAATAAATAATGTGTCATTGACTATATGAAATCGCTGCAACATCCAATGGTGTAGAAGCAAGCAACAATTGGTGTCAGGCCTTGAAATTTGACAAATCATTTATCTTTTGATATG
>CAZXMB010000025.1:0-22572 GCA_964641715.1 uncultured Syntrophaceae bacterium | reverse complement strand
AATAGTTTCAATGGATTAGAAAAAATTGACATCAAAAACTCAGGAAACTCCAGAATCTAACAAAAGTGTGTTAGCAACGTAATTATGTCCCCTATAACTGCAGAGTTAAAATGTCCCCATGGAAGGAGAAAAGATCTTATTGGGTTACTTACGGAAAACAATTCTCTATTGCATTTTTTTATTTTAAATTTATAATGTTATAAGGTTTTCCCTTCTTCTATTAGGGAGTTAAAGATGAGGATACTGGTCGTTGAGGATGAGAAGAAGGTCGCCAACTTCATTAAAAAGGGCCTTGAGGAAGAACACTATGCGGTCGATACCGCTTATGATGGGGAAAATGGTCTCTATCTTGCCGAAACTGGTGAATATGACCTCATCGTACTCGATTTGATGATTCCTAAGATTGACGGCATGGAAGTATTAAAAAGGATCCGGGGCAGTAAGAATAATGTGCCTATCCTCATCCTTACGGCAAAGGATTCAGCAGAAGATATCGTGACAGGGCTTGATTCAGGATGTGATGATTATCTGACGAAACCCTTTGAATTTAAGATATTTTTAGCCAGGGTCCGTGCCCTTCTCCGCCGGGAAAAAATAGATAAGGAACCCATTCTAAAAGTAGCGGATCTCATGCTGTCCCCTGTCACCCATAAAGTGACGAGAGGAGGAAGAGAGATAGAACTCACCAGCAAGGAGTATGCTCTCCTAGACTTTTTTATGAGAAACCCCAATCAGGTTCTTACGAGGACCATGATTTCCGAACATGTCTGGGATTACCATTTCGACTCGATGACGAACGTGATCGATGTTTACGTGAATTATCTCCGGAAGAAGATAGACAAAGGATTTGAGACAAAACTGATCCATACCATCCGGGGGGTCGGTTATATCCTGTCGCCCGACCGGCCCTGAATCAAGTTGGGCACACGAAAGGCTGGGTGGTCAAAAGGAAAAGATGCATTTCAGGAGTCTCCGATTCAAACTTACCCTATGGTATGTACTGATCCTGGGGATTTTACTTATCTCCTTCAGTACTCTCTTATATCTCACCCTTTCGAAAAGCCTGCATCGCGATGTTGACAATAAATTGAGATCTCTTGCGGATCTCGTCGCCTCTGAATCCTCTTCTCCTTCATCGAAATTTGGTTTCGGCAATATTGATCAAACGCTTGAGGCTTCCATGAATTTAAAACCCATGGGTAAATTTATCCAGGTTCTGGATGAATCGGGCAAGATCGGCCGCCGATCTGAAAATATGAAAGATATCCAGCTTCCGATCAGTCTCCAGACGCTCAAAAATGCTTCCCATGGAATCATCACCTTTGAAACCCATCGTGCACTTGGGAACACCCCGCTCCGCATCATCACCTACCCGGTGAAGGAGAATCACCAGGTGACCAGGATCATTCAGATCGCCTCCTCTCTTGAAGATGTGGAGGATGCCCTCAATAAACTGCTCATTATCTTAATCATCAGTGTCCCGTCGGCCCTTTTGGCCGCAAGCCTGGGAGGCCAATTCCTTGCCAATAAGGCCTTGAAGCCGGTTGATCGTATTGCACAGACTGCCAGGATGATCACTTCTAAAAACTTAAATCAAAGGATTCAGCCCCTGAAGGTGAAGGATGAAATATCTCGGCTGATCGAAACCTTCAATGAAATGATTTCCCGACTGGATCAATCCTTCAACCAGATCAAACAGTTCACTGCGGATGCATCCCATGAATTAAAAACCCCTTTAACCATTCTCAAAGGGGAGGTGGAGGTTGCCCTTCGAAAGAAAAGAAGCGATTCTGAGTATACACAGATTCTGGAAAGTAATCTGGAAGAGATCAACCGGATGTCCAAAATTGTAGACGACCTCCTCTGGCTCTCAAAGGCAGACATCGGAGAAATCCGTCTCCATAAAGAACAGATTAATTTGACCAAGATCATTCAGGAGCTCACAGAGCAGATGAGCCTTCTGGCCCAACCCAAAAAAATCCATATTCAGACCACCAACCACCAGGAAGAGATCCATATCTTAGGGGACGCCTTGCGAATTAGAGAACTCTTTTTAAATTTGATTGATAACGGGATTAAATATACGGAGGAAGGCGGCCAAATCAACATCCATCTTCTGAAGGAAACTTCTCTCCAGGTAAAAGGTCCTTTGTTCCCGATGGATAAAAAGGAGATGAGGTTTGCCAAAGTGGTGGTTTCAGATACGGGCATCGGAATTTCCAATGAGGACCGGGAAAAGATCTTCAATCGATTTTATCGTGTGGATAAAGCCCGTTCAAGAGGACAGGGAGGGAGCGGACTGGGGCTGAGCATCTGTAAATGGATTGCCGAAGCACACCAGGGTGAAATCTCCGTTGAAAGCGAATTAGGAAAGGGAAGTTCATTCATTGTTAAATTACCGCTTCATGAATGATCTTTTTAAACCGAACGATGATACAAAATGGTTTATCTCTTTTCAAAAAATGGTAAATTATTAGCCACAATAAATCATTTTTCAGATTTCCCTTACGAAAATAAATTTGAAATATAAAATATCATTTTTAAATCCAATAAGTTAAAAAAATGTCAAAAATTGGCACTTATCTTGCTATAAAATACTGATGAATAAAAAAGTCTGATCATCTTTAACGGGAGAGGCAAATTGACAGAGCGTTTAGGTGAACTGCTCATCAAGAGAAATTTTATCACCCCTGACCAACTCAAAAGGGTACTCGATGAGCAGAAGTTGAAGGGAGGCAGACTTGAGTCAAACCTGGTGAGATTGGGGTATATCAAAGAAGATGAATTACTCTCCTTCCTGAGTGCCCAATACAGGGTCCCTTCTGTCAAACTATCCAAAATAGAAATCAATCCAAATGTCATTAAACTGATCCCTTCCAGCACGGCCAAAAAATATTTTATTATCCCTGTCCACCGGATAGGGCCCAAATTAACCCTGGCGATGGCCGATCCCAGCAATATCATCGTCATCGATGAAATTAAATTTATGACAGGTTTCAACGTCGAACCCGTGGTTGCCTCTGAGACGGAGATCGTCGATGCCATTAAAAAATATTATGGAGGAAGCGGTGGGGCTGCAAGCTCAACCACGGGAAGCGATTATAGTGAATTAGGAGAGGATCCAAACAATTTCTCCGACCTCGGACTGGCAATCGATGATGAGGCCGCTCATACGGAAGACTTTGACGCTCTGGTTCACGGGGCTGTTGAAAACGTTGAAGTGGTCGATGCTCAGGCGCAGGATGAGGATACAGGAGAAATCGAAGGTCCCATTATCAAAATCGTCAATGGCATTCTCCTCAAGGCGATCAAATCAGGGGCAAGTGACATCCATTTCGAACCCTACGAAAAGAGCTTCCGTGTGAGATACCGGGTCGATGGAGTGATGAGAAGGGAGATGACCCTCCCCACCCAGATCAAGAATGCCATCGTCTCCCGTTTAAAAATTATGGCAAAGCTGGATATTGCAGAGAGGCGCCTTCCACAGGATGGAAGGATTAAACTCCGGCTTGCCAAGGGAAGGGAAATGGACTTCCGGGTCTCCTCCGTCCCTATCCTCTTCGGCGAGAAGGTAGTTCTGAGGTTACTGGACAAATCGGCTCTCCAGCTCGATATGACCAAATTGGGATTTGAAGAATCTTCTTTAGAGGATTTCAAGGCCGCCCTGCGCAAACCGGTCGGAATGATTTTAGTAACGGGACCAACCGGAAGCGGAAAGACGACAACCCTTTATTCCGCCTTATCCGAATTAAATAAAGAGACAGAAAATATTATGACGGCAGAAGACCCTATAGAATACAATTTTATGGGGATCAACCAGGTCCAGATGCACGAGGAGATCGGGCTTACCTTTGCTTCCTCCCTCCGCTCTTTTCTCCGACAGGATCCGGATATCATCATGGTAGGAGAGATCCGAGATTTCGAGACCGCTCAGATCGCTGTACAGGCAGCCCTCACCGGGCATCTGGTTTTGAGCACGGTTCATACCAATGATGCTCCGGGAACCATTACCCGGCTTATCGACATGGGCATCGAACCCTTCCTCATTTCCTCTGCGGTCATCCTGATCCTCGCTCAGAGACTCATCCGTAAGATCTGCACCGAGTGCCGAGAGCCAACCAAGGTCCATCCTCAACTGTTGATCGATTTGGGAGTCCCCCCGGACGAGGTAAAAACCTTCCCGGTCTATAAGGGGAAGGGATGCCCTATCTGTAATCATACCGGATATAAGGGCCGCCTCGGGCTCTATGAGGTAATGCCTATGAAAGACGAAATCAAAGAACTCGTGCTGTCCCGCGCCTCCACCTCCGAAACCAAGAAAGAGGCGATCCGTCTGGGGATGAAGACGCTGAGGCAGAGCGGGATCATTAAAATCAGGGACGGGATGACGACCATTGAAGAGGTGCTGAGGTCCACGATGGAGGATCGTTAACCCGATCCTAACTTTTTAGGAGGTTTATGGAGAGATGATTGAATTACAAAAATTGCTTGAAGTGGTCATTGAGAAGAAGGCTTCTGACCTTCATGTCACCACAGGGGCCCCCCCGCAATTCCGGATCGACGGGAAACTGATGAGTTTCGACAACACCGTCTTGACCGCTCCGGATACGAAAAGGCTCTGCTACAGTGTGCTCACGGATGCCCAGCGACATAAGTTTGAGGAGGAGAATGAGCTGGACTTCTCCTTCGGCATCAAAGGGCTAAGCCGATTCAGGGGAAATATCTATATGCAACGGGGGGCGATCGCAGGGGCTTTTCGGGCCATCTCCTTTGACATTCTCAACTTCTCGGAACTGGGAATACCTCCCATTGTCAATGAGCTCATTAAAAAGCCCAAAGGTCTCGTTTTGGTAACCGGCCCCACGGGTACAGGAAAATCAACCACCCTTGCGGCGATGATTGATAAAATCAACAATGAACGAAATGCACATATCATCACCATCGAAGATCCGATCGAATATCTCCATCGCCATAAGAATTGTATTGTCAATCAAAGGGAGGTCAATTCGGACACCAAAACTTTTGGTGCGGCCCTCCGGCATGTCCTCCGCCAGGATCCTGATATCATCCTGATCGGTGAGATGAGGGATCTGGAGACGATTGGGGCTGCCCTTCTCACTGCTGAAACAGGCCATCTGACCTTCGCAACCCTCCATACCAATTCCTGCGTTGAGACGATTAACCGTATCATCGACGTCTTCCCCCCCCACCAACAGCAGCAGGTCAGGACACAGCTCTCTTTCGTCTTGGAAGGGGTCCTCTCCCAGCAACTCATCTCGAAGGTCGGAGGAAAGGGCCGGGCACTGGCTATGGAGGTCCTCATCCCAAACCCTGCCATCCGAAACCTGATTCGAGAGGATAAAATTCAGCAGCTCTATTCACTCATGCAGGTGGGACAGGCAAAATTCGGTATGCAAACCATGAACCAGGCCCTTCTTTCCCTGGTCGAACGCCACCTCATCTCCGTGGATGATGCGATGGAACGGAGCCATAACCTTGATGAATTTCGACAGATGCTCTCCAACTCCGGGATCCTCGTAGGAAAAAGGGAAAGACAGATCAAAACAGCCTGAATCCATCAAATAGGATGAACTATGCCGATCTATAAATGGGAAGGAAAGACGACCAAAGGAACCGTAAAGAAAGGGGAAATGGAAGCCCCGAGCGAGACTGCCATCAGGATCCATCTCCGCCAACAGGGAATTATTCCCACTAAGATTGGGGCGAAGGGGAAGGAGATTAAAATCTCTCTTCCCTTTAAACAAAAAGTCAAACAGCGATCAATCGCCATCTTTACCCGGCAGTTGGCGACCATGATCGATGCCGGTCTCCCCCTGGTCCAGTCCCTGGATATCCTTTCTTCGCAACAAGAGAACAGGGTCTTCAAAAATATTATTCGAGATATCCGGGAGGATGTGGAGAGTGGGTCGACCTTTGCCGGAGCCCTCAAAAAACATCCCGGGACTTTTAATGATCTCTATACCAATCTGGTTGTGGCCGGCGAAGAAGGGGGTATCCTTGATAATATCCTCACCCGCCTTGCCAATTACATCGAAAAGGCAGAGGCATTAAAAAAGAAGGTAAAATCAGCCCTCGTCTACCCAGGTGTGATTGTGAGCGTGGCGATTGCGGTGGTGATCATACTGATGATTTTTGTGATCCCGGTCTTTGAAACGATGTTCAAATCGGCCGGCCAGAACCTGCCCCTTCCGACCCTCATCGTCCTGACGATCAGTAAATTCGTTAAGAAATTTGTCATCCTCATCATCCCGGCACTGATCCTCCTCTTCTACCTCTTCAGAAGATTTTATCGGACGAATACAGGAAAGACGATTATCGACCGTCTCCTTTTAAAACTGCCCGTTTTCGGAATGCTTTTTAAAAAAGTCTCGGTGGCCCGGTTCGCCCGAACCCTGGGAACCCTGGTTAGCAGTGGAGTCCCTATCCTCGATGGGTTGAACATCGTTTCAAAGACCGCCGGAAATCGAACGATCGAGACAGCGATTCTCAATGCAAGGGCGAGCATCCGGGAAGGGGAGACGATTGCTGAGCCCTTAAACCGCAGCGGCATCTTCCCCCCTATGGTCATTCAGATGATCTCGGTGGGAGAATCAACCGGTGCCCTGGATTCGATGCTTTCTAAAATTGCAGATTTCTACGAGGATGAGGTTGATGTGGCGGTCAGCAATCTGACCTCCCTCCTGGAACCTTTTCTCATGATCTTTTTAGGGGTGGTCATCGGGGGGGTTGTCATCTCCATGTATTTGCCTATCTTTCAAATGGCATCAGCAATTCGTTGAGCCTCTCCGCGATAGAACCGAAGGGTGTGTAAGTTTGATGAGGCCTAACTCCACAGTTTTTCCTGATTTCCATCCCAAAGAGCTAAGGAATGTCAAGGGGCTGATGCTCTGCCGTATCATCATCCTCTCCCTCCTTCTCGCCATTACCTTTCTGTTCCAGGTCTCAGAAAAGAAATACTTCTTCATCTCCATGACCAATCAACTTTACTACTTCATCAGCCTCTTCTATCTCGTGACGATCGGCTACGCCTTTTTATTAAATCGACTGAAGGACCTCCGCCAATTCACCCGGGTTCAAATCCTGATCGACCATGTCTTCATTGCCGGTCTGGTCTATTTTACAGGGGGAAAGGAGAGTTTCTTTCCCATCACCTATATCTTCTCCATCATCGGAAGCAGTATCCTCTTTTACAGGCGGGGGGCATTTCTTTCGGCATCCCTCTCCACCCTTCTCTATGGCCTTCTTCTCCTGCTTCAGCTCTATCGTTTGATCAATCCTTCAGGAGAGGCCGGCTTTTATGACGCCAGTCAGATCTTTTATTCCCTGATCATCTATATGGCCACGTTTTATATCGTCGCTTTTTTGAGCAGCACCATCTCCGAAGAACTGAAGAAGAAAAAGAGCGAGCTCATCCAGAAACAGGTCGATTATAATCAATTGGAAGCCTTTAACCGAAATGTCATCCAGAGTTTGGATAGCGGACTTCTGACTGTTGATCTTAGCGGGAAGGTCAATTTCTTTAATCGGACCGCAGAAAAGATCTTCAACCGTAAGGGCGACGACATCCGAAATATCTCAATCTATGACCTCTTCCCCAAGATCAGCGAAGTGATCGGTGAGGTCGAGAAAAAGACCTCCGATCCCTCGACCGATTATCAACGTTACGAAACAACCCTGACCGATGAAAATGGTCAAAAGACCTATCTGGGGTTCTCCATCTCTCCTCTGACCGATCCTCAGGGGGAGCGGATCGGTCACACCCTGATTTTCCAGGACATCACCAAATTCAAAGAAATGGAAGAACAGATGAAACGGTTCGATAAGATGGCCGCCATTGGTTCTCTTGCGGCAGGGATGGCCCATGAGATCCGAAATCCTCTGGCTTCATTGAGCGGATCGATTCAGATGCTGAAATCAGAACTCTCTCTCGATGAACATCAGGAACACCTCATGGAGATCACCCTGCGTGAATCGGAGAGGCTCAACGCATTGATTACGGATTTTCTGCTTTTTGCCCAACCCCCCCAAATTCATCCTTTCCCTGTGGAAATCTCAACGTTACTGGATGAAACCATTGAACTCTTCACTCACTCCCCTTCCTTCCATGAAGGGATCCGTCTCTCCCGGCCCTGTCCAGGCGAGACTATCCTGGCCATGGTCGACCGAGACCAGATCAAACAGGTTTTCTGGAACCTTCTGATCAATGCCTCTCAGGCCATTTCCGACGGAGGAGAGATACATATCCAACTGGAAAAGGGGAACGAGGCCCTCTGGCGGATGACCCTCCCCTTCCTCTTCTATCGAAGATCAAAAGAGTGGGTGAGGATTGCCATTAGTGATTCCGGAAATGGAATCGCTTCTGAAGAAAAAGAAAAGATTTTTGAACCCTTTTATACGACCAAGGAAAGCGGAACGGGGTTGGGGCTCTCCATTGTCCATAAGATCATCGAAAACCATCAGGGGGCCATTAAGGTGGAGAGCGAGGTGGGCCGGGGGTCCACCTTCAGCGTCTTCTTACCTGCGGCGTGACCTCTTCAGCGAAAAAGAGGAACATAGGAATTTGAAATGCAGAAAGATAAAATTTTAGTTGCTGACGACGAAAAAAGCATGAGGGAATTCTTAGAGATCATGCTTCGAAAAGAGGGGTATAAAGTGACCCTGGCCTCCAATGGGGAAGAGGTGTTGAAATGGGCTGAAAAGGATATCTTTGATCTCGCCCTTTTGGATTTGCGGATGCCTAAAGTGGATGGGCTTTCTGCACTGAAAAAAATGAAAGCCCTTTCTCCCGAAACGGTGGTGATCGTCATCACCGCTTATGCCTCCGCGGATACGGCGATCAAAGCAATGAAAGAGGGGGCTTACGATTACATCACGAAACCCTTTAAGGTGGATGAGATCAAGCTCATCATAAAAAATGCACTTGAAAAGAAGAACCTCCAGAAAGAGAACCTCATTCTGAAAAAGGTGGTCAGAGACCGATACCATTTTGAAAATATCATCGGACAAAGCCCTAAGATGTTAGAGCTTTATGACTTGCTGGAGAAGGTTTCCCCAACCAAAACCAATATCCTGATCACCGGGGAAAGCGGAACCGGAAAGGAATTGGTGGCCAAGGCCATTCATTATAATAGTTCCAGAAAAGAAAAACCCTTCGTCACTCTAAATTGTGGGGCTATCCCCGAATCCCTTATTGAAAGCGAATTGTTCGGTCACATGAAAGGGGCTTTCACCGATGCCATTTCAACCAAGAAAGGGCTTTTTGAAGTCGCCGATGAAGGGGCGATCTTTCTCGATGAGATCAGTGAACTCCCGCTGCCGATGCAGGTCAAGTTGCTCCGGGTGTTACAGGATAAGGAATTCAAAAGGGTGGGAGGGACAGAAGATATTCGGGTTGATGTCCGGATCATCTCCGCCACGAATAAAGATTTGGAAGAAGCCGTGAGAGAGAAAAGGTTCAGGGAAGACCTCTTCTACCGTCTCAATGTCATCCAGATCAAAATGCCCCCTCTCAGGGAGAGAAGGGAGGATATTCCTCTTCTGGGCAATCATTTTTTAAAAAAATATTCAGACGATTTGGATAAACATATTACAAAGATCTCACCTGAAGCGCTGCGCATCCTGATGAATTACGATTTTCCCGGAAATGTAAGGGAACTCCAGAATATTATCGAAAGGGCAGTGGCCCTGGAGGCCACCTCGGAATTGACCTGGCAAAATCTCACTTCCTACCTTGAAGAACAACTCCCGATCAAAAAGGCAGGCTTTGATATTGATTTCCCGAACGAGGGAATCGATCTTGAAAAAGTGGTGTCGGATTTAGAAAAAACACTCCTGCTCAAGGCCATGGACAGGACCAAAGGAATTAAGAAGAAGGCGGCTGAACTCCTCCGGATCAATTTTCGTTCCATGCGCTACCGTCTGGAGAAATACGGACTCAATAGCAATGGATTGGAGGAGGAGGAAGAATAATTACCCCTCCCGTCTCCTTTTAAACTGTCTGTTCAATTCGCCCTGGGGCAAAAGAAATAAGATGGGCCGCCCATGGGGACAGGTCACAGAGGTATGGAAGGGATAAAGGCTCTTTACCAGTTCTTCGATCTCCTCCCTCCTCAACACATCCTTCCCTCTAACCGCAGAATGGCAGGATAAGGAGATGAGCAGGGACTGGATCAGGGTCCTCCCTTCCCCTCCCTTCTTTAAAAAAGAGAGCTCCCTCAATATTTCCCGAATCCATTCCTCTGAATCCTTTGGATCGATGAGTGACGGGATGGCCCGGATGGCATAGAGTTTTTCTCCCGCAGGCTCGAGTTCAAAGCCGATGGCCTTAAAGGCTTCCCCTGCTGTTTCAAGGACCAGGAATTCTTCAGCAGAGCATTCCATCAGGATCGGCATAAGTAACGGGTTTGATCGTAACGACCGATTTTCATATTCTCTCTTAAATTTTTCAAAGAGAATCCTCTCATGAGCGGCATGCTGGTCAATAAAAATGAGATTTCCTCCGGTTTCGCATAGGATGTAGGTCCCCCAGATCTGCCCGACGATACGGAAGGGAACCCTTTTATCTTCTTCCCACCGGGGTTCTTTCTCCCTGACAGCAAACGCCTCGATTTCTGCTTCTCCTCGAGCTTCTCTCCCGGGATTCCAGGGTCGATCAAATAAAAAAGCAGGCTCCTGTTTCCCGCCCTCCTGGATCCCTTCTCCGCTCTTGCTGGAAATCGACTCCAAGCGTTGAGGGAACCCCTTTTCAATGGTATTCGTGATTGCAGCAAAGACCAGTTGATAGATCCTTTCAGGATCCTTAAATTTTACCTCTGCCTTTGTCGGATGGACATTCACGTCCACCGAAGAAGGATGAAGGGTGATAAAGAGAACAGTCACGGGAAATTTCCCGTTGGGAAGGTGGTGGCGATAGGCCTCCAGGACAGCCTTATAGATGATTCGATCCCTCACATATCTCCGGTTGATATGGATATAGATCCCTTCAGCGCTTCCTTTAATAAATGGGGGAAGGCTGATGAACCCGGATAGACGGATCCCCTCTTCCTCTGTCTTGATCTCCTGAAGATGATGGGCTGTCTCCCTTCCCAAAATGGCCTCCATCCGAATCAGAGGGGCTTCTGCGCTTAAAAGCTCCTGGACCATCCGGCCGTCATGAATCAACTTAAAAGAGATGGAGGTATGGGAAAGGCTCACCCGGAGAAAGTGGTGGAGGGCATAACGGTACTCTGACCGGATGGATTTTAAAAACTTTCTCTTCACAGGGATATTGTAAAAGAGATTTTTTACCTCTACCTCCGTCCCCACCGGACAGCCAATCTCAGAAATGTCCCTGATCTCCCCCCCCTCACAGACCACCTTCGTTCCGCTGATGGAGTGGGAGACCCGTGTCTTAATGACCATCCGGGAGACAGAGGCAATACTTGGTAGAGCTTCTCCCCGGAAGCCCAAGGTATCAATGGCATAAAGGTCTTCCGGCTTTCGGATCTTGCTGGTGGCAAACCTTCGAAGGGCCAGCGGGACATCTTCGGGCCCCATTCCTTCCCCATCATCGGCCACCCGGATGAGTTGGAGCCCCCCAGCCTTTAATTCGACGATGATCTCCCGTGCCTCTGCATCAATGGCATTCTCCATCAACTCTTTGACGACAGAGGCAGGTCTTTCCACCACTTCACCGGCTGCAATCATCTGGGAGACCGATTCGGGTAAGATCTCAATTTTTCTGACCATCCTGACCTCGAAGGCACACTCTCTACACTCCGCCTTCTTCAATGAAGGTTCCTATCCTTCTAAACTTTTCATACCGGTTCTTCAACAAGGCCTCCATTTCGATCTCTTCCAGCTCCCTTAAATGGCGGTCGATCGCATGCTTCAACTGCTGGGCCATCCCCTTAGGGTCACGATGGGCCCCTCCCAATGGCTCCTCAATGACCTCATCGATGACCCCTAATTGGAGGAGGTCTCGAGCGGTTAATTTCAGTGATTCTGCGGCCAAAGTCTTTCCCTTATCCCCATCCTTCCAAAGGATGGCCGCACACCCTTCAGGGGAGATGACTGAATAGATCGAATATTCCAGCATTAAAATCCGATCTCCCATGCCGATGGCCAATGCACCTCCGCTCCCCCCCTCACCGATCACCAGAGTGATGATCGGCACTTTGAGGCTGGCCATCATCTTCAGGTTTTTGGCAATGGCCTCTGCCTGCCCCCTCTCTTCCGCATCCACCCCCGGAAAGGCTCCGGGGGTATCGATCATTGTGATGATGGGTTTTTTAAAGACCTCGGCCATGGTCATCAGCCTCAAGGCCTTCCGATATCCTTCGGGATGGGGCATCCCGAAATTCCGATACGCCATCTCCTTGACGTCCGCCCCTTTCTGATGAGCGATGATCACGACCGATCTTCCGTTAAACTTTGATATCCCGCCGATAATGGCCGGGTCATCCCCATAGGCCCGGTCCCCATGAAGTTCAATGAAGTTTTCAAAGGCCTCCTGAATATAATGCGAGGCCTTCGGTCGATCGATATGCCTGGCCAGTTGAGTAATCTGCCACCCCGTCAGATTGGAAAAGATCTCCCTTTGAAGACGATTGAGTTTTTCCTCCAGATGTTTGATCTGCTCGTCAAAAGGAAGATTCTTCCCCTTCGAGAACCTCTTGAGGTGTTCGATCTCTCTCTCCAGCTCCACGACGGGTTTTTCGAAATCCAAATAGTGTTTAACCATCTCTTAAGTCCATTCAAATGAGAGGGAGGGTGAAGGAAAAAGGGTCTTAACATCATCCTGGAAACCGGCAGACGGCATAACCCGATAGTCATCGGAGAGGGCGATGACCGTCTCGGGCCTCCCTCCATTAATGAGATGGAGAAAGACTTGGCAGGATCCACGATGGGCGAGGATCACCTCTTTCAACTCAGCAAGCCCTGATTTCGTCAGGGAAGCAAATGGGATCTTCAGGTGAAGGGCTTGGGTCAGTGCCGAAGGGACATCCAAAAAGGGCCGGACCTCTTTCGCTTTGATCTTGGTCTGGTCTCCGGAAAGGTCCAGCGTCCCCCGAACAAGGATGGGATTCCCTCCTCTCAAACAGTGGGACGAAGCCTTGAAGACATCCGGGAAGAGAATGACCTCCACAAATCCCTTCATATCCTCTAAATTGAGAAAGGCCATCCGATCTCCCTTTTTGGTCACAACTTCCTTCAGATGGTTGACGAGACCACAGATCTTCACTTCCTTTCCATCGGGACCTCCCGAAAGGGTTGAGGTGTCTTCATCGGTGATCTTCCTGATTTCCTCCTGATAAGTGGAGAGGGGATGCCGGGAGATATAGAACCCGATGGTCTCCTTCTCGAAAAGGATCAATTGGCTTTCCGGAAACTCTTCGATGTCCGGATAATTCTCTTCTAACTCTCCCCTTTCGGATCCCCACATGCTCATCTGGAGGGCCTCCTTCTTTCGCTGGACCCCCTGGGCCCGTTCCAAGAGTTCTTCCAGGGTGGTGAGCATCTGGGAACGATAGACCTTTGAAAAATCAAAAGCCCCGCATTTAATCAGGCTTTCGATCACCCGCCGGTTCACCTTCCTCAAATCAACCCTTTTACAAAAATCGTAAAGGGATTGGAATTTCCCTCCCCCTTCCCTCTCCCGAAGGATCGCCTCAATGGCCGCATCCCCCACATTTTTTACCGCCGCCAATCCAAACCGGATCTGATTTCCCACGACGGCAAAATTTCGATGACTCTCATTGATGTCCGGAGATAGGATCGAAATGCCCATTTCCCGGCATTCCGCAATATACTTCATGATTTTATCAGCATTTTGAACCTCACTCGTCAGCAAAGCTGCCATAAACTCGATCGGGAAATGACTCTTCAAATAAGCGGTTTGATAGGCGATGAGTGCATAAGCGGCGCTGTGAGATTTGTTGAAGCCATAACGACCAAACGTCTCCATCTGTTCAAAAATCTTCTCGGCCTTCCGGAGAGGGACCCTGCTCTTCTTGGCTCCCTCTATAAATTTCATTTTCTGCCTTTCCATCTCCATGACATCCTTTTTGGCCATGGCTCGCCGGAGGTTGTCGGCATCTTCAAGACTGAAATGGGCAAGGGCGCTCGCAATACGCATCACCTGCTCCTGGTAGACGATCACTCCATAAGTATCCCTCAAAATCCCTTCCAGGAGAGGATGCTCATAATGGGTCGGACCTGTCCCATGGCGTCGTTTGATGAACTCCTCGACCATCCCGCTATCCAAAGGTCCTGGCCGGTAGAGGGCGACCAGAGCGATGATCTCTTTGAAACTTTCCGGTTTGAGCCGGGTCAAAAGGTTCTTCATGCCCTCGCTTTCCAGTTGGAAGAGACCCAGACTCGATCCGGTGCCCAAATAGGCATAAACCTCTGGATCATCGAGGGGAATTTCGGAAAGATCAATTTTTACCCCCCGGTTCTTCTCAATCAATTGAATGGCATCATGAATCATCGTAAGGGTCTTTAACCCCAGAAAATCGAATTTAACCAAACCGATGGCTTCCACTTCCTTCATCGCATATTGAGTGATCACCTCATCCTCCTGACCTCGATAAAGGGGAAGATATTCCATCAGAGGTTTGTTCGAGATGACCACTCCAGCGGCATGGGTGGAGGCATGGCGCACAAGCCCTTCCAGTGATCGGGCAACTTTGAAAAGGGAGGCCACCCTGGGGTCTCTTGAGATCATCTCTTTTAATTGGGGTTCTTTTTCCAGGGCCTGTTCAAGTGTGATGTTGAGCGGAACCGCGGGGATCAGTTTCGCAATCCGGTCCACCTCTGCATAGGGGATTCCCATTACCCGGCCTACATCCCGGATGACCGCTCTGGCCTGCATCTTTCCGAAGGTGATGATCTGGGCTACATTCTCTTTCCCATACTTATCCATCACATACTGGATGACCTCACTGCGTCGATCCATACAGAAATCGACATCCACGTCGGGCATGCTGCTTTTCCGGCCAGGATTTAAGAACCTCTCAAAAATAAGATCATATTCGATGGGATCCAAATCCGTGATCCGGAGGGCATAGGCAACTAAACTCCCAGCCACTGAACCCCTTCCCGGACCCACCGGTATCCCCTGCTCCTTTGCGTAACGGATGAAATCAGCCACAATCAAGAAATATCCGGAAAACCCCATCGACCGGATGATCCTGAGCTCTTCTTCCAGGCGACTCCGGTAAAGTGTAAAGTGCTCAGGGCCTTCTTTTTTCTTCGAAGAGGAGGAGAGCCTTTTCTCCAAACCCTCCCGGGCCAACTTCTCCAGATAACTTTCCGGAGATTCTCCTGAAGGAAGGAAAACCTTGGGGATGTGTTTCTCTTCGAATTTCAATTCAAGGTTACATTGATCCGCAATTTCCTTGGTTTGAGAAATTGCCTCCGGAACATCTTTGAAGAGTTCAGCCATCTCCTGGGGAGACTTAAAATAGAATTCCTCCGTTTGAAACCTCATCCGGTCACCATCCTGGAGAGTCTTTCCCGTCTGGATGCAGAGGAGCACCTCATGGGCCTTGGACTCTTCACGACGTAGATAATGGCAGTCGTTAGTCGCCACCAGAGGAAGGGAGAGATGATCCCCAATCTCCAGCAGATGCTCATTGACCTGAGGCTGGTTTTCTATCCCGGTTTTTTGAATCTCGATAAAGAATCGGCCGTGGTCAAATATCGTTTTATATTCCTCGGCGGCCTGGAGTGCTTTCTTCATCTCTCCCCGTCCAGCATAAAGGGCAACCTCTCCCTTCAAACAGCCGCTGAGGGCAATTAGCCCCTCATGATAACGGCTCAGGAGCTCCTTATCTACCCTGGGCTTGTAATAGAACCCCTCGAGGTGGGCAAGGCTTACCAGTTTGATGAGATTGAAGTAACCTGTTCGATTCTTGACCAGGAGGGTGAGATGAGAGGCTCCCTCCTTCCCCTCCCTCCCTTTTTTCTCGAATCGGCTTCCCGGTGCTACATAGATCTCACACCCCAGAATGGGTTTGATTCCATTTTTGATCGCCAACTGATAAAACTCAATAGCACCGAAAAGGTTCCCGTGATCGGTCAATGCCAGCGCATCCATCCGGTACTGTTTGGCCAAATCACAGGCCTCCTCAAACCGGATGGCTCCATCCAGCAAACTGTATTGGCTATGGAGATGGAGATGGATGAAATTAGAATGTTCCACTCTTCTTCCACTACTCCCATTCGATCGTACTGGGTGGCTTTGAGCTTATATCGTAAACCACCCGATTGACCTTCTTCACCTCGTTGATGATGCGATTAGCGATATGTTCCAGGATCGGGTGGGATAATCTCGCCCAATCGGCAGTCATCCCATCCTGACTTTCCACCACCCTCAGGGCGATGACATTTTCATAAGTCCGAAAATCTCCCATCACCCCGACGCTCTTCACCGGTAGCAATACGGCAAAGGATTGCCAGACTCGATCGATGAGCCGCCCTCTCTTCATCTCCTCCATCACAATCTCATCTGCCTCTCTGAGGATCTCCAGCCTCTCCCTGTTGACCTCTCCGATGATTCGAATGGCAAGGCCGGGCCCTGGAAAGGGCTGCCGATGGATCACCTCTTTGGGCAGCCCTAACTGCCTGCCCAGTTTTCTCACTTCATCCTTGAACAGCTCCCGGAGGGGTTCCACCAACCTCAATTTCATTCTCTCCGGCAACCCCCCTACATTATGGTGGCTCTTAATGGTGGCGGATGGTCCTTTCCAAGAGATGCTTTCGATGACATCCGGATAAAGGGTTCCTTGAGCCAAAAAACCGACTTCCCCTATCTTCTTCGCTTCCCTCTCAAAGACCTCGATAAATGTCTTGCCGATCTTTTTCCGCTTCTCTTCCGGGTCGAGGACCCCTTTGAGCCGCCTCAAAAATAGGTTTTCCCCGTCCACATAGACAAGAGGGATTTTGAAGTGGCGGCGGAAGAGGTTGACCACTTCAGCGGCTTCATTCTTTCTCAGCAGGCCATTATCCACAAAGATACATTTCAAGCGACCACCGATGACCCCGTGAAGCAAAAGAGCGACAACGGTGGAGTCTACCCCTCCGCTTAAAGCGCAGATGACCTTACCGGAACCGATCTCATCCCTGAGGTTTTCTTCGGTCTGTTCTAAAAAGGACCGAATCGTCCAGAGTTTCGAACATTCGCACACCCGAAAGAGGAAATTTCGAATCAGCTCAATTCCCCTTGGGGTGTGAATCACTTCCGGATGGAACTGGAGCCCATATATTTTTTTTCCGGGATGTTCCATCACAGCAAACGGGGTGTTCCCGGAGTGGGCAATCCCTTCAAACCCAGGGGGTAATCGGCGAATCTGGTCCCCATGGCTCATCCATACCTCCATCTGAGTTCCTTTCCTCCCGACCCCCTGAAAGAGTTTCCCTATTCGATCACAGGTGAGAATGGCCTTTCCGTATTCCCTCTTCTTTGAATGAGTGACCATCCCTCCTAAAAGGTATGCGATCAGTTGCATCCCATAACAAATCCCTAAGATGGGAATGCCCATCTCGAGGAGCCGGGGATCGCATCGTGGAGCACCCTTCTCATAGACGCTGGCGGGTCCCCCGGACAGGATGATCCCCTTGGGCGATAGTGCTCTTGTTTTCTCCAAAGGGAAATCATAAGGCTGTATCTCGCTGTAGATCTGACATTCCCTTACCCGGCGGGCAATCAACTGGGTGTATTGCGAACCGAAATCGAGTATAAGAATCTTATCGAAGATAGAATGCCTTTTCATTTTTATGGACAAGTCCAGCTTTGTGCCTGCCCCTGCCCGTCCGTCAGGCGGGGTAGACAGGGACGGGAAGCTTCACTTTGGAATCATAAAATGGGAAAAAGAAGTGTGATCGGATTTTCTCTTCAATGCTTTAAAAGATATTTCCCGCCTTTTAGCTCATATTGATAGGAGACCCCCCTTTGATAATAGAGGTCTCTTCGCTGAAGCAGTCGAACCGAAACCAGATCCTCGAGCTTTTGAGGATAAGTCCCCTTCTCAAGATAATAGATCTCTAATGCGTTCTTGATACGATCGAGTTGCGCCCGATGAACATAAAGGGATGGGGTTTCGATATCCACCCGTTCGATCTTTGAATCCCAAAAGAGGTGGAGGAAAGCGGGCTTAAAATAGATCAGGAGAAGAAAGACCAATAACAGAAAAGCGCCATAATAGACAAAGGCCAGGGCTTCCCGAAAATTGATCATCCTCACCTTCTTGACGAGGCTTGGAGTCCGGATCCCAACGACCTCGGTCAAGCCCATCTCCATGAGATTGGAAAGGATCTCACTGGTATTGAATTTTCCCAAGAGGCTTCGATCAATGATTTCTTGAACCGTGCGGGTTCCATCGACAAGATGATAGATCAACTCCTGCTCGGAGGTCAGTTTCTCCTTCAGGTAACTCTGGGTGGATAAAAGATCGGAGGGTTTCCCTTCCATCCCCGTTGCCTTCCTGAAAACCAGATGGGGGGAGAATATCTTCTTTTCAATCTCCGACCATTCATCCACCATCCGGAGGATATTCAATAAAACCTGCTCCGTGCTCAGTGCGAAGGGGATCTTCTTATAACTCTCCACCAATTTAAGATCGAAATTGAAGGTTCCATCCTCCCACCAGAAAAGGTCATAGATGGTCTCGTAAATCTGGGTGGAGATCACCTTCAAAATATCATCCTTGGTCAACAACCCAAGTTCGACGAGAATCTCTCCCAAATATTTTAGGGTCTCTTTTTGGATTTTAAGAACTCTATCCAGTTGTTCCTCGGTAATCAATTGAGCTTTGACCAAGATCTCTCCGATAAGGTCTTTTTTTCCTCGATAATTGGAGTAGATATGGATGATCATCCCGTCGACAAAATAGATCTCCACCAGATTCTTCCCTCGATGAATTTTTAGGACACCCGTCTTAAGCTGCTGGCCGATCAGCTGGATGATCTCCGTAATGCTGAAGTCTTTCAATGTCCCCTGTAGCGCCATGGATCTCCTCTCTCATTTTTCAATTTCAAATTGAGGTTTTTGCTTTTGAATCTGCCGAAAACAGAGGAAGTAAAAGAGGAGGAAAAACCCTCCCCAAAAAAGAAGGCTCCACCAGGAGCTGAAACGCTCAAGCGTAATATCCGGGATCAAACCATTCCAGAAAATGAATCGAAGGATGAAAATGAAGAAGACGGAAAGAAGAAGAAGACCTTTGAGAGGATGGCCTCTCCAGAGATCACCAAATCCGATGAATATGAAGGAAAGAAATTTCCCGATGAAATGATCCTGCTTCTGGAATGCCTTCGCCTGAATGGATTTCTTCTCCATTATCTTAGGATGGAGCTTCTCCTTTTGAATGAACAAACGGTAACAGTTAAAACAGACAAATTCCTGTTCGGTCGATCCTAAGTAGAAGCGGTAGGTTGGACTCCCGCACATCGGGCATCGGGTTAAAAACCGCTTGGCCCGCGTATATCTGGACATACCGATGAGATAAGCCAAAAAGACAATGGGGGCTAAAAAGGGAATGGCTGAAGGAACTTTGTCGAACCAGGCCCGAAACAGGCGATAGAGGATCCCTTCTTTTCCAATGAGCTGGTTGAGAAATCTTCTCCAGAGGGTCTGGATACTCAAAGGCACATCAATGACCAGACGATTCATATTAGGGGAATCAATCAGAGAATAGTAATCGACGAGCCCAGGATCGATCTGTCTGGCCTTTTGAAAGGCCTTATCGATCTTCCCTGAAAGAAAAGTCTCCTGAGAATAGGCACGGTAGAGATTATAATGGTAGGCCGCATTGCCGGGATCGAGTTCGATCGCCTGTTGATAGGAGGTAATGGCCAGGGGAACCTGCTTCTGGGCCAGATAGACATTCCCTAAATTGGAGAAGGCTTTGCTGAACCGGGGATGATGGTCGATGGTCCTCCGGTAATACTCCTGCGCTTGGGCATAATGACCTTGTCTCTTCTCCATCAATCCAAGTGTGAAAAGCACTTCCGGGTCATCCGGATGGGTGAGCAACCAGGCCTTCAACCTCTCCTCTGTCCCCTTGTCCCAATTTCCATGGTTCGCTTCGTCCATTTCCAAAATGATCTCAGGCCCTTCGCTGTTTAAAAAGGAGGAGGAGGTCCGGAGGAAGAATGGAAGATAGGTCAAAACGATCAGGAAGACCAGAATGAGCTGCCTCTCTCGATTCGGTACATAACCCCAAAGCAAAATAGACCAGAACAGGATGGCCCATAAAATATCCAGACGGAGGAAAAAAGGAATGAAAAGGACAAAAATCTTAACCCCGTTGATGAGAAGGCTTCTGAGTTCCTGGGTTAAATTTTTTCGAATGTCATAAAAATAAAGAGAAATATATTTTACAAGGATGACGATCCCATAGATGATGAAAGCGGTCAGAATGGCATTGGAGAGGATATAGAAGATATGATAAAAAAAGCTGAGCACGCCCGGATAGGAATGAAATCTTCTCAGTTGGCCCTTCAGGATCTCGGAAAAGACCTCATGGAGGCGCAACGGGTTCTGCCTCCAGCGAATCCATGCCAGCTCAAAACAGGGGTCAGGGAGATCGGGTGAAAGCTTATCGGCATAGGTGACCAGCTCAGCGGCTCTCTCCAGGTTTCCCTTATTCCTCGCCTGTTTGGATTCCCGCACCAGGTACAGAGAAACAGCGGTAAGGTTCTTTACCCCCTTATCCAGCTTCATTTGATAGATTTGTTCAAGCTCTTTTTGGGTAAGGGAAAAGGACTTCTGCTCGGAGGACCGGGATTTCATCCATCCCATCTCTTTAGGATCGAGGATCTGTTCCTTCGGGATGGAGGCCCCAATGGAAAAAAAATCCTTTGATAGAGGCAGTGTTTCCCGGTGAGTGAAGGCACCTAAGTAGTATAGAATGGCCAAGAGGATGACGATGAAGATTAGGATGGTCTTTTTCAAGGGTCCCCTCCGTTTCCCCCTTTACCCCAGTTACTCCAGTCGGTAATTGGGAGCCTCTTTGGTGATGATTACATCGTGAACATGGCTTTCCCTTAATCCGGAGGAAGTGATCCGAATAAATCTCGCCTTCTCCTGCAACTCCGAAAGGTTTCTCGCTCCTACATAACCCATCCCCGCCTTGAGCCCGCCAATGAGCTGTTGAACACAGAAAGAAATGGCTCCCCGGTAAGGAACCCTGCCTTCAATCCCCTCGGGGACCAGTTTGCTTTCGCTCTCCACGTCACCCTGAAAGTAACGATCCTTACTTCCTTCTTTCATCGCTTCGATGGAACCCATGCCCCGATAGACCTTATAACTGCGGCCCTGGTAGAGGACGATTTCACCGGGGGTTTCATCCGTACCTGCAAAGAGATTTCCGATCATCACCGAGTGGGCACCGGCTGCAATGGCCTTCGTGATATCCCCGGAGAATTTAATCCCCCCATCTGCGATGATCGGGATCTCATACTTCTCTGAAACCTCGGCGACTCCCATAATTGCAGAGAGCTGGGGAACTCCCACCCCGGCAATAATCCGTGTGGTACAGATCGAACCGGGGCCAACCCCAACCTTCACCCCATCCACTCCGGCCTTAATCAGGGCGAGCATTCCCTCCCGGGTGGCAATGTTTCCTCCAATCACTTGAACATCGTGAAAATTATTCTTGGTATCCTCGACAGCTTCCAGAACATCCTTGGAATGGCCATGGGCCGTATCAATCACAAGGACATCGACTCCTGCTTGAATAAGCGCCTCTGTTCTCGCCTCCCGGTCTTTTCCGGGCCCGATGGCTGCTCCCACACGAAGACGGCCGAGTGGATCCTTACAGGAATTCGGATATTTTCTCATCTTCTCGATATCCTTAATGGTGATGAGACCCTTCAGATTATGATCTTCATCCACAACCAGTAATTTCTCGATCCTGTTTTTATGGAGGATCTCTTTGGACTGCTCCAGGGTTGTCCCCTCAGGGACAGTGATGAGATGATCCTTTGTCATGACATTTGAGATTTTTTCATCCAATCTCTTCTCAAACCGTAAATCCCTATTGGTAAGGATCCCTACAAGTTTTCCCTCTTTGGTAATAGGAACCCCGGAGATCCGATACCTCTTCATGATCTCTAATGCTTCGTAGATTTTCTGGTCCGGATGCATGGTGATGGGATGAAGGATCATCCCGCTCTCCGATTTTTTCACTTTATCCACTTCCATCACCTGGTCCGCAATAGAGAGATTGCGATGAATAATTCCAATCCCTCCTTCCTGAGCTATGGCAATGGCGGTCCTCGACTCTGTGACCGTATCCATGGCCGCACTGACCAGAGGGATGTTCAACCGGATCTCCCGGGTCAACTGCGTATTCACATCCACCTCTCTGGGTAAAACCCCGGAGAATCCCGGGATGAGCAACACATCATCAAAGGTGAGATATTCTGGAATGGAATCCTGATGGTTCCCCATTATCCTTCCTCTCTTCTAATAAATATTTAAATCTGTATATCAAACGAATCTCCATTTGTCAACCTGCCCTGACCGATCTCATGGTCTTTTGGATCCTCAGGAAAGTCCCTTTCCCA
>CAZXMB010000024.1:8015-23326 GCA_964641715.1 uncultured Syntrophaceae bacterium | reverse complement strand
AGGAGGAGATTATGAAAAGGAAATGGGTATTCACTGCATTGCTGATCACGGTTTTAACAATTTCTTTAACTGGTTTTGCATGGAGCCAGGCTCCCAAGCCAAAGGACTATCCTACCCGGGCGATCGAAGTGGTTGTCCAGTATGGAGCAGGTGGTGGGAGCGACATCTTCGTGAGAAGTCTGATGATGCCTGCAAGAAGGCAATTGAAGGTCCCCATCAATGTAACGAACCTCACCGGTGGGGCCGGAGTGAAGGCATCAACCTATGTCCTCTCTCAGCCTGCGGATGGTTACACCATTTACAATTTCAGCCCCGAGCAGCTCATCAATACCATCTTCGGCCGTGAGAATTATAAGGAGTTCGCTCCCCTCTGTAATGTCCAGCAGGACGAGAGCATGTTCTACGTCAGAGCCGAAAGCCCGTTCAAAACGATTCAGGATGTGATCAAATACGCCAAAGAGAATCCCGGCAAGCTCCAGTTTACGGGAACGACTGCCGCAAGCCCGGATGAAGTGATCATCATGCTCTTTGCCAAGAAGGCAGGGATCAAGGTAAAGTATATCCCCTTTGATGCGGCACCTGAGACCCATGCCGCAGTCCTCGGAGGACATATCGACGTCCTTCACGAGGAACCCGGGGTCATCATGTCGCTTATCGAATCAAAGAAGTTAAGACCGCTGATCGTCTTTACAGAGAAACGGCTTGATAAATTCCCGGATGTCCCAACCGGAAGAGAGCTCGGATATGATATCACCATGGGCAGGTGGAGAGGCCTCTGTGTAAAGAAGGGGACACCTCAGGAAATCATCAATTACCTTGCGGATGTGTTCAAGAAGTGCGCCCAGAATCCTTCCTACAAAGCCATCGAAAAGGCAAACCTCCTCGATCTCCGTCCGGGCTGGAAGGGACCGGAAGAATATGGCAAATTCTGGGAAGAGGAGTATGTAAGATATTATGAGATCTTCAAGGAGTTAGGATACCTTGAAAAGTTAAAGAAATAGTTTAAAAGGGAGGAAGACTCCATGTTCAAAGGAGAGATCATGATCTGCGGGGTTATCTTTTTCGCTTCCCTCTACCTCTATACCATTGCGGCAGGTTACAAAGGACATGAGGTCTACGGAAAGCTTGGGCCGGGCTTCTGGCCCAAGCTTATTCTTATTGTGATGATGATCCTGAGTTTATGGACTGCGGTGGATGCCCTTCTTGCGAGAAAGAGGTCATCCAGAGAAAAAGAGCCTGAGGTTAATCAGGCTACGGGAAACCGGATCCGGTTCTTCTCCGCACTCATTCTGATCATAGCCTATTTCTTTCTCATGAATATCATCGGGTTTATCACATTGACCCCTTTCTTCCTCGTCGCCTTCATGATCCTGCTGGGCGAAAAGAGCTGGCCCTGGATGATCGGTCTCTCCATAGGCATGACGATCCTAATCGTCCTGGCTTTTACACAGGCGATGTATGTCCCTCTCCCCCGGGGGATTGGGATTTTCCATAAATTCAGTGTGATTTTTTATTAATACAAACGCGATAAACAAGTTGTACATGTAAGGGTTTTTTAGGAGGCTCTTATGTGGGAAATCTGGCTGGGTGCCTTTCAGTCCATCTTTAATCCGGCGACCCTTCTCTTCATCTGGGGGGGAGCTCTTTTAGGAGTGGTACTGGGTGCCATCCCGGGCCTCAATGCCACCATGGGAACAGCGTTGCTCATTCCCTTCACTTTTGCCATGAACCCTACCAATGGTCTGGCTTTGCTCGCAGCGGTATATTGCGGCGGAACCTATGGTGGCTCCATTTCTGCTGTCCTCTTCAATGTCCCCGGAGCACCCGAGGCCTCTGCAACGGTATTCGATGGCTATCAGATGGCAAAAAAGGGACAGGCCGCTCAAGCCCTGGGTTATACCGTCATATGCTCCTGCATGGGAGGGCTTTTCAGCGTCCTTGTCCTCAATCTCATAGCCCCGCAATTAGCAAAAGTCGCTCTCACCTTTTCCCAGCCTGAATATTTCGCATTAGCTGTCACCGCTTTGACCCTGATCGCCTCCCTGGGTTCCAGAGGGATGAAGAAGGCAGCCATCTCAGGGGCTTTTGGCCTCCTCGTGGCCACCGTCGGCATTGATCCGATGACCTCAGATGCCCGATTTACATTTGGCGGTAAATCATTGATCGGAGGAGTCAACTTCATCCCTGCCATTATCGGAGCCTTTGCGGTCGGTGAAGTCCTGGTCAGGGCAGAAACCGGGATGAAGAAAGGAGAGGTCCTGGCCACCAAGATTTCCACCGTCCTCCCCCGGATCAAAGACATCCTCAGAATGAAATGGCTGATGCTTCGTTCGGCCCTCATCGGAACATGGATTGGAATTCTTCCCGGTGTAGGGGCAACGACAGCAGCCTTTGTGGGTTACGCAGAGGCGGTCCGATGGTCAAAACATCCTGAAAAATTTGGAACCGGAATCCCTGAAGGCATCGCAGGCCCTGAGACTGCCAATAACGCGGCGACCGGAGGCGCCATGGTTCCCCTGTTGACCCTTGGAATTCCCGGAAGTGCCACGACAGCGGTGATCATCGGCGGGTTTCTGGTCCACGGCCTCCAGCCAGGCCCCATGCTCTTCATGAATCAGCCCAAATTGATGTATTCGATATTCATCGCCATGTACCTCGCCAACATCCTCATGCTCTTTGCAGGCCTCGGGGTGGCAAAGGTCTTCTCCAACTTTGCCAAAGTCCGTTATTCCCTGATCGGACCCTGCATCTTTCTATTTGCCGCCATCGGATCCTTTGGGATCCGTAACGACATGACCGATCTCTGGATCATGCTCTTCTTCGGCGTCATCGGTTACTTCATGAATAAATACGGTTATCCCCTGGCACCGATGATCATCGGTTTAGTCCTTGGCCCTCTTACAGAGATTTCATTGCGAAGAGGCTTGAGGATGACTGACTACCATCTGGCGCCCTTCTTTTTCAGGCCGATTGCCGGTACCATCCTCATCATCGCTCTCATCTCCGTCCTCTATGGCTTCTTAAGGAAAAAACCGAAGGTGATGGGAGGAGGAGAGGAGTATTCAACCGATTAAACCGTGATGTCAAAAAAATCCACTATCAACCATACCCTTCCTGTCAGGGAAAGGGTCTACGAATATTTAAAATCCGGGATCCTTTCCGGCCACCTCAATCCCGGAGAAAAACTGACCGAGCAGCACCTGGCTCAGACCATGGGGGTCAGCCGGACTCCGATCCGGGAGGCCCTCCACAAGCTGGGGTCGGAAGGACTGATCAAACCCCGGAAGAAGAGAGGATTCATCGTCTCAAAGGATTCGAAGGAAGAAGTGGAAGAGCTCTTCGAGCTCCGTTCCATTCTCGAGGGATACACCCTGAGGCTCATCTCTCAAACGATTACTGAAAAATCGATTCGGGAGCTGAACGGTTTTATCCGGAATGCCGAAGAGGCATTGAAGAGAAAAAGGATTGAAGAGGTCTTTAAATGGAATACCCGCTTCCATGATACCCTCCACGGGCTGGTCTCCCATAAGACCCGGCTTTATCATCTGATTGTGACCATGAGAAAATATGTGTTGAGGCACCGGAAGTTTACCCTCCGGTATCCTGATGGCGGACGGAGGGCGGTGGAAGGCCATAAGAAGATCATCATGGCCCTTCAACTGAAAGACCCGGACCTCTGTGAACGGATCATGCGGGAACATATCCAGGAAGCCCGGGAGGATGCCCTTCAATCCCTTTTCGGAGAATCCTGAAAATGACTCCCGTTTCTCAAACCGGAGTGAGAACAAATTTTTCCAACCTTTTGAAGGGTTAAAACTCTTTTAAAAGAAATCTCTGAAAAACAACCTGGATGATAAAAAGGGCTGAAGGGATGGGATGGAAAAGCCTTCGAGCGGAAACCTTTAAATGTTAAAACGCAGATCTCCAACTCCATGAATTCACATCACTCTTAAAAAATAGGGGCTCATTGCAATCAACCTAAACGACCGCGTTCGAAGGATTTGGAATCCTATCCCTTCAGCCCGGTCATCACTTCTTCAGAGTTCTCTTAAAATTTTATTGACAAAAATATGGAATTTAATATAGAAATATATTGGTCTGATCTTTATACCAATTTATGAAACGCTGGATCAAAATTTCCCCATGAGTGTTGAACTGGAGATAAAGGTTACCGAATCCCTTGCTGAAGATGTGGGCAAGGGCCTTGCACGCCTCGATCCGGAAGATATCAAGACCCTGGGCGGGGTCCTGGGGGATCTGATCGAGATCAGTGGCGGGAAAAAGACGGTGGCCAGAATTACGGGAACCTTTCCGGAATTCTATGGAAAAAAAATAATCCAGATTGACGGCATCACCCGTAACAATGCCAGGGCCAACACAGGGGAAGTGGTCCGGATCAAAAAGATCCCCCGCAAAACCGCGACCACGGTCCTTATAACTCCCCTCGATTTCACTCACCGGCTTCCTGAAGAGAATGAGCTGGAGCAATTTCCTAAATTCCTTCAGGGCTTGCCCGTGATCATCGGGGATAAGCTCAATGTCCCCTTTTTAACGGGAAAAGACCGCTTCTTCCAGGTGGAAGCCACCTCCCCCTCGGGAGGAGTCCTGATCAATCAAAAGACCCGATTCCTCTTAAAGAAACCGGATTTTTCTCTTGAGGCATCCTCCCATGTCTCCTATGAGGATGTGGGCGGGCTTGAGTATGAGCTGAGGCTCATCCGGGAGATGGTGGAACTGCCCCTGCGTTATACCGAAGCCTTCGAAAGGCTGGGCATTGAGGCGCCAAAAGGCGTGCTTCTCTATGGTCCTCCAGGAACAGGGAAAACCCTGATCGCCCGTGCCATTGCCAGTGAGACCAAACTCCATTTTATCAGGGTGAACGGACCGGAGATCATTCATAAATTTTATGGCGAAAGTGAGGCACGGCTGAGGGAAATCTTTGAGGAGGCCACACGCCAGGCTCCCAGCATCATCTTCATCGATGAGATCGATGCGATCGCTCCCAAACGCGCAGAGGTGTTAGGGGATGTCGAAAAAAGGGTGGTGGCTCAACTCCTTGCCCTGATGGACGGCATGGTCTCCCGCGGGCAGGTGATTGTGATTGGCGCCACCAATATCCCGGAAATGATCGACCCTGCCTTGAGGAGACCGGGCCGTTTCGACCGGGAAATCGCCCTTCCTGTTCCTAATGTGGAGGGACGCCATGCCATTCTCCGGATTCACAGCCGCCATATGCCCCTTTCTCAAGATGTGGACCTGAGCCGTCTGGCTCAAATCACCCATGCCTTTGTGGGAGCAGATTTAGAAGCTCTCTGTAAAGAGGCAGGCATGGTGGCTTTAAGGAGATATCTCTCCCTTGAGGGAGAAAATCATCTCGATGCCATGCTCGCCAATTCGGAAAAGCTCCACATCACCATGGAGGACTTTTTAACAGCCCTTCGTGAGATCGAGCCCACGGCCACACGCGAATTCTATACCGAGAGATCCGCTGTGAAATGGCACCATCTCGGCGGATTGAAGGAGATTAAGGAGACGCTCATCTCCATCGTGGAATGGCCCTATCAATACCCGGAACTCTTCAACGCTGGTAAGATCCACCCTCCGAAAGGAATTCTCTTCGTTGGCCCTTCTGGCACCGGGAAGACATTGATGGCCAAGGCCCTCGCCGGAGAGACGGGTTTGAATTTCATCTCCATCAGTGGCCCGATCCTCTTTTCGAAATGGTTAGGAGAATCAGAGAAGGCCCTCCACCAGATCTTTAAAAAGGCCAAACAATCGGCACCCTGTATCCTCTTCTTCGATGAAATAGAGGCCCTGGTATCCACACGGGGGGTCACCAGTGATGGAGGGGCGATCGAAAGGGTAGCCAGCCAATTCTTTCACGAACTGGATAACCTGAGCGATCTCTCCCAGGTGGTCGTTCTCGGAGCCACCAACCGGGAGGACTTACTGGACCCTGCCCTCCTCTGTGCCGGCAGGCTCGATTATGTCCTGAGATTCCCTCTCCCCGATGAGAAAGAGCGCCTGGAGATATTTCAGATCCATCTCAGAGAAAAGCCTCTGGGGGACGATGTAAACCTCGAGGAGCTATCCAGATCGACAGAAGGAATGGCAGGCTCTCAGATTGCATTGATCTGCAGAAGTGCAACCATGAGGGCGATTGTTGAATCGATTAAGAACTCCGGAGAAAAGATCCCTGACCGGCTTTTCGTCAGGGGAAAACATTTTCAAGAGGCTATCCGGGAACTCCGGGAAGGGGGAAAGGCTAAGGATGCTTAAGGCAATAAAGAAAAAGAGAGCCTATGAGGACATTGTCAGACAGGTCCGTCATCTCATTGAGAAAGGGAAATTGAAGCAGGGCAGTCAACTCCCTACGGAAAGGGAATTATCGGACACCTTTAAGGTCTCCCGCGCCACCGTGCGGGAGGCCATTCTCTTCCTGGAAACGATGAAGCTGGTGGACAGGCGTCAGGGGGATGGAACTTATGTAATCGCTTCCAGAGAGGAGGCCCTTGTTCAACCCCTGGCTTCCTCCCTTATCCATGAGAAGGATGATCTGATCGATATCTTTTACGTCCGTAAAATCCTCGAACCGGAGATTGCCCAGTTAGCCTCGGAAAACAGGACCGCCGAGGAGATCAATGAACTGAAGGAGATTCTCAAAGAACAAAAAAAGGAGCTGGCCGACGGAAAGAATCCCATCCAGTCGGACACCGAGTTTCATCACCATCTGGCCAGAATGGCAAAAAACAGAATCCTGGAGCGTCTCCTTCTTACGCTGGTGGACTTGCTGACCAAAACCCGGGAGAAGTACCTTCAGACAGAGGAGAGGAAATATAAATCGTTTCAGGGTCATCTCCATATTTTCTCCGCCATCAGAAATGGGAAAGGAAAGGCGGCCCGACAGGCCATGCGCCGCCATCTGGAGGATGTGGAGAGCATCCTATTCAAAAAAGAGAGGAGGTGTTAGAAAGGCAGAGAGCTCATGATTCATCCTTTGAACCTCCCCAGGGGTGGGGGAGGAGGTTCCAATCGCTACTCAAATCTTAATTAACCGGCTAATTTTAACAGGTTCATATTTCTTTCAAGGAGGTATCCATTTATGGCGAAAGTGACTGAAATTACTGTGTGGACACGGGGGGTCGTCATGGATAAAGAGGCCCGTGATATCGCCAATGCCTTTGCCCAGGCGGCGAAGATGGAGGGGAAATTTGTCCAGGCCTTTGATAATTATGAAGACCTTCCCGACCGTGTGCTCGTGACAACGCGTAAATACATCCGGATCAGTGATGAGGAAATTGAGATGAAGTACCTCTATACCAATAACCATCCTGCCGTGGTGGTGATCGTTGAGCCTACGATCGTTAAGGGGATCAATGTGCTTCGCGGGATGCCGGAGGGAGGCCTTCTGATCATCAATACCAGCCGGCCGATCGATTACATGCTCAAATTTATTCCCAATGCGGATCTTCTGGGTGCGATGGCCACGGTGGATGCCGATGGAATTTCAGGGGTACGGACGGTTGACTTCTCCGGTTCTGAAGGGGGTGTGGATGCGGCAGGTCTTGGAGCGGGTATTGCTGCCCCCATCCTCGGAGCCATGGCCAGGGTCACAGGGATGGCGAAGAAAGAGAATCTGGCAAAGGTGGTCAGTGATGTTGCCGCCATGAACCGCGGTTATAATGAGGTCGTTTTTCAGAAGTTCCGTAAACCCCGATCCGAGTATTTCTGGGGAGGATAATGCCGGAGGCAGAAAGTGGAATATAGATTGCGGAATAAAAATGAAACCGTGAAGAAAGGAGAAGGTTATGGCGATCAAGGTTCCCAAAGATAGAGAAGTGCCCTTCGGGGCGATCACCCCTGCTCCGGTCAGGCAGCAGGAGCTCTTCATCACATCCAATTGGCGGGTGGTCCGGCCGGTGATTGACCACGAGAAGTGTACCCGATGTTTCACCTGTTATATCTCCTGCCCGGATTCCTGCTGGTCTTATAATGAGAAGGAAGATCAGATGGAATGGAACTGGAAATTTTGTAAAGGCTGTCAGATCTGCATCCATGAATGTCCCGCAGATGCGCTGACCGCTGTTCCGGAGCTTGACTTTGAGGATGGAGTAGTCCGTCTGGAAAAACCTTTTTAATTTTCGAATAAGGAGGAAACATTATGGCTCAAGAGAAGATGCTCAGCGGCTGTGCGGCATCAGCCCAGGGAGCAAAATTTGCTGAAGTTGAGGTGATCTGTTCATTTCCCATCCGTCCCTATACGGCGATCATGATGGAGCTCGCCAGAATGGTGGCCAATGGTGAACTCAATGCGGAATTTGTCCATGGGGAGGGCGAGCATGCCCAGCTCTCCGTGGCCCTGGGGGCCTCGGCAGCGGGCGCCCGTGCCTTTACCGGAAGTTCGGGGGTTGGAGTGACCTACGCCTTTGAGGTCTATAGTCCGGCCGCAGGCGGCCGCTATCCCCTCCAGATGGCCATTGCGGATAGAACGCTCGATCCACCGGGTGATTTCGGTTCAGAACATACCGATGCGATGTCGGCAAGGGATCAGGGCTGGTTGATGGGTTGGGCCGCAACCCCGCAGGAGGTATTTGATAATACCCTGATCAACTACCGGATCGGGGAAGACCCCCGTGTGATGCTCCCCCAGTTCGTTTGCCAGGACGGTTATTTCCTCTCCCACATTCCGGATAAGGTGATCTTACCGGACCTCTCACAGGTGAGAGAATTCTTACCCCCTTATAAGGCCCCTCACCCACTGAGCCCTCTCTGCCCGGTTTCTCACGGCCCTCAAATCCGGCCGGACCAGGGGGCACCGATGGATGCTCAAAGGGCGATCACCTTTCTCGATGTCCCGAAAGTGATCGAAGAGGCCATTGATGATTTTAACCGTATTTTTGGAAGGAAGTACGACCCCTTCATTGAGAAGTATCAGATGGAGGATGCAGAGATCGCATTCTTCGTTCAGGGAGCCCATGCCAATACCTGCAAATCGGCCATTCGTCACCTCCGGGCCCAGGGAGTCAAAGCGGGAATGGTCAGACCCCGCTGGCTTCGACCCTGGCCCACCTCTGAGATTGCTGAGACCCTCTCCCGGGTAAAAGCAGTCGGATGTGTCGAGACCAGCACCTCCTATGGCGGTGCGATGCGAGGAGGGAACCTCATTCATGAAGTCCGGGCCTCCCTCTATGACCTTAAAGAGAGGCCGCTGGTCACATCCTTTATGGCCGGCCTGGGCGGGGATGTGATTTTACTCGAAGACTTCAATTACATGGCCAAGATCCTCACCCGGATGGTGAAGGATCGAAAGACCCATCAGCACGTCTACTGGATAGGGTTTGAGGAAGAATAGATCCCCATTCCAGATTGCGGATTGCGGAATGCAGATTGCGGAATGAAAATTCGAAATCCGAATTCCGGAATCTAAAACATACATAAGGAGGTTTGAAATGGCAGAAACATTTAATTATAGAAAGCAGATCTTAGAACCGATTAAATCCCTCCGCGGTGCTCCGAGAGAAGAAATGTACGTCCCGGGGCACAGGACCTGCGCGGGTTGCGGCCCGGCCTTGAACTACCGTCTCGTTGCAAAGGCCGCCGGCCAGCATACGATCTTTATCGGGCCCACCGGCTGTATGTATGTGGCCAATTCGAGTTACCTCTGTACCCCTTATGCGGTCTCCTGGATCCATGCTCAGATTACCAATGGGGGGGCTGTGGCCTCGGGGATTGAGGCGGCCTATAAGACCCTGATACGCCGGGGTAAATATGATGGCCCATTCCCGAATGTCATCGTTATGGCTGGAGATGGGGGTTCGGTGGATATCGGCCTTCAGGCGATGTCAGGGTTGATGTACAGGGGGCATGATGTTCTCTTCATCTGTTACGATAATGAGTCCTATGCCAATACGGGCATTCAGACCTCTCCGACTACCCCTTACGGAGCGAATACGACCTTTACTCCTCCGGGCAAGGCTATCCCTGAGGGGAAAACCCTTTTCCCCAAAGACCCGCCCCAGCTGGTGATCGGGGGGCATCCGGCCGTAAAGTATGTGGCCACTACCTGTATTTCCTATCCCCTTGACCTGATGAATAAGGTTCGAAAGGCCCTCAACATGAATGGCCCGTCCTTTCTCCACATGCTTGCTCCCTGTCCAAAGGGGTGGAAGTTTGATGAAAAATTGACGCTTGAAATGGGCCGTCTGGCAGTAGATACAGGGATGTGGACCCTTTACGAATGGGAGAAGGGGGAGTATAAATATTCTCACATCCCCAAAAAGTATCAACCGGTGAGCGAGTATATGAAATATCAGGGGCGTTTCACCCATCTGAAAGAAGAACATATCGCCAAGATGCAGGCCTTTGTGGATGAGAAGATTCAGAAGATTAAGGCCATTGCAGTGGAGGCCCCGATTCCTACACCAAAAGCCAAGGCTTAACAACCTGAATCTACATGGGAGAATGGAGGTGATAGAAAAAAGATAAGGGCCGAATGAATACAATTTGATCGTCTGAGAAAGGAGGGCATTTATGAAAATGTTAAGAGTTTTTGCTGGCTGTCTGGTTCTCTGTTTTTTATCGATTGGCATCTCGGATGCCGCCTGGCAACCCAACAAACCCATTGAGTTTATCGTTCCAGCAGGGACAGGGGGAGGGGCGGACCTGATGGCCCGATTTATCTTCCCCCTGGTCGAGAAACATAAGCTATCTCCCCAGCCCCTGATCATCATCAATAAATCGGGTGGAGCCGGAGCAGAGGGGTTCATGGATGTGAAGGGAAAAAAGGGAAATACCCATGTGGTGATCATCACCCTGTCCAACCTTTTCTGCACTCCTCTGGCCACGGGTGTTCCATTTAACTGGAGGGACCTGACACCCGTATCCCGCCTTGCCCTTGATTATTTTGTCCTGTGGGTGAACGCCGAATCCCCTTACAAGACCGCCAAAGAATATCTCGATGCGGTCAAGAAGGAACCCGGCAAATTCAAGATGGGAGGAACGGGAACAAACCAGGAGGATCAGATCATCACCGTTCAGTTAGAACAGGCCTTCGGACTGAAATTCACCTATGTCCCCTTCAAGGGAGGCGGTGATGTGGCGGTCAACCTTGTGGGAAAACATGTCGATTCAACCGTCAACAACCCCTCCGAGGCTGTCAGCCACTGGAAGGCGGGCAGGTTAAGGCCTCTCGCAACGATCGACCATGATCGAATCCATCTGCCGGATTGGGATAAAATCCCCACCATGAAGGAGGCGACCGGTTTTGACCTCAGTTACTTAATGCTCCGTGGTATATTTTCTGCCCCAGGGATCCCGAAAGAGGTCGCCAGCTGGTATACCGAATTATTCCGGAAGGTCACCGAAACCCCGGAATTCAAAAAATATCTCAATGATTTTGCCTTAAAGCCCGCCTTCTATACAGGGCCGGAATATGTGAAATGGCTGGAAGAGACGGAAAACCTCCATAGAGACCTGATGAAAAAAGGAGGCATGCTCAAACAATAAAACGATCACCCGGGGAAAGGAAAGCGGTTTCCTTTCCCCGGATCTTTGACGGTTGAGAAAGGAGGAGAAATGAGGAAGGCAGATATTATTTGTGCATTGATCCTCTTGGGGATCGGAATCCTGATCATGGCTGATTCAATCCGGCTCGGTTGCGGATGGGCGATGAATGGTCCCCGCCCCGGATTCCATCCCTTTATCATGAGCCTGATCGTGATTATCGGGTGCCTCATCGTGATCGCCCAGGCGATTGCACGGAAGGGAGTCGCCGGCTCAAAAAAACTCTTTATTCCCAAGGGGGCCATTAAGCCGGTACTTCGTGTGGTAATCCCTGCGATCGGGATGGTCATCCTGACCGAATATATTGGCCTGTATGTGGCGGCAATGATCTATATCGGAGTTTATATGAAATGGATAGGGAGATATCGATGGAGGCTTGTGATTCTCCTCAGCCTGATTGTCCCTCTGTCAACCTATATCTTATTTGACAAACTATTTCTTGTCCCAATGCCAAGGGGGATTTTGGGAACAATGGTCGGGTTCTGAAAGGAGTTCGGAAGAATGGATATAATCAATAATTTATTGATGGGTTTCCATGTGGCTCTTCTACCCTATAATCTCCTGATCGCCATGGTCGGACTTGTTCTTGGAATCATTATCGGGGTCCTCCCCGGTCTCGGAGGGGCGAATGGATGTGCCATCCTGATTCCATTTACATTTGTCATGCCTCCCAATGCGGCCATCATTCTTCTCGCCTGTGTCTACTGGGGGGCGCTTTACGGAGGGGCCATCACCTCCATCCTCTTTAATATCCCTGGAGAACCCTGGGCCGTTGCGGTGACATTCGATGGATATCCCATGGCCAAAAACGGGATGCCGGGAAAGGCTCTCACGGCCTCTTTTTTAGCCCACTTCATAGGAGCGGTGTTCGGTACCATCCTGCTCACTTTCTTTGCTCCGATCCTTGCGGAATTCGCTTTAAAATTTGGTCCCCCTGAGACCTTCTCGGTCATGGTTCTGACCTTCAGCGCCTTTGTCGGCCTGGGAGGAAAATCCCCTATCAAGACCCTCATTGCGACCGCATTCGGATTCATCATGGCCGCTGTGGGGATTGATATCGTCAGCGGTCAACTCCGGCTCACCTTCGGGACAGTCCCTCTCATGGGAGGGTTCAACTTTATTGTGGCGGTGATCGGGCTTTTCGGGTTGGGGGAAATTTTCCTCACGGTGGAGGAAGGGTTAAGGATGGATGGGTTTGCGGCTAAATTGCGATGGAGGGATATCAAGGAGGTTCTCCAGGCAATGCGCAAATATACGAAAACCCTGGTGATGGGTTCGATCATTGGCGTATGGATGGGATTTAAGCCCGGGGGCGCCACCCCTGCCTCCTTCATGGCCTACGGGTTTGAAAAGGCTTCGTCCAAAGAGAAAGAGGAGTTTGGAAAAGGCCATATTGCAGGCATATTCGCTCCCGAGGCTGCAGCCCATGGAGCCGGAACTTCTGCGATGATACCAATGATCACCCTGGGTATTCCGGGTTCTCCCACTGCAGCGGTCATTCTGGGAGGGCTGATGATATGGGGTCTCACTCCGGGGCCCATGCTCTTTAAGGAGAAGCCGGATTTCGTATGGGGACTCATTGCGAGCACCTGGGTAGGGAATTTCGCCGGGGTGCTTATTATTCTGGCCTTTGCACCCTTTTTCGCCGCCGTGCTTCGGGCACCCTTTGCCATCCTGATGCCCATCATTGTTTTTGTCTGCGCCATCGGGGCCTATGCCGTCAATAACCGGATGATTGATATCTGGTATATGATCCTCTTCGGGATTGTGGGGTATGCCTTTAAGAAGCTGGATTATACGATGGCTCCGATGCTCCTTGCCCTTGTCCTCGGAGATATGGCAGAGACTGCCATGCGTCAGAGCCTCATCATGTCTCAGGGCTCTCCTTTGATCTTTTTCAGACCCCCGATCGCACTGGCATTGATGATCGTTGCGCTTATCATCTTCTTCTGGCCGGCCATCTCCTGGGTGAAGGGGAAGTTATCTGCCAAGAAGGAAACTTAAATCTCAATTCACCAGAGAATCTTCATGAAATTTTTAATTACGGGCGGAGCCGGATCAGTGGGCAAGGCCCTTGTCCCATCCCTCCTCAAAAAAGGCCATACTGTGAGGGTTCTGGATAAAAAGGCAGATCAGCTCTCTTCCGGAGAGAAGAATCTGGAACTGATGAAGGGAGGAATAGAAGATCTCCCCTTGGTCAAAGAAGCAGTCAAGGGGGCAGAGGTGATTGTCCATCTGGCCTGGTCTTTTTCCGATGATCCGGTGGAGCTCTTATCCGGCGACCTCAGGGGACATCTCTTTTTACTCGATGCGGCGGTCACCGAAAAAATCACCCATTTCTTCTATACCAGCACTGCGGTCGTCTATGGCAAACCTGTCAAATCTCCTGTCACCGAAGAGGATCCATGTCTGGTAGAAGAAGCGAGAAAGCCATTTTATGGCATTGCCAAGCTGATGTCTGAAAAACTCTTGTTGTCTTATTTTAGAGCGAAGGGACTCCCCGCTACCATCTTCCGGTTCTGGTGGTCCTATGGTGAGGAGATCGGAGGGAGACACCTTCGCGACCTGATCAGGATTGCCCGGGCTGGGGAACCCTTGATGGTTCCACAAGGGGCGGGTGGAAGTTTTCTCCATCTCGACGACCTGACCAATGCGATCCTCCTTGCCCTCGGGAGAAAGGAAACCCATGGAGAAATCTTCAACCTCTCCACCCTCTTTCTCACCTGGGAAGAGGTGGCCCGGATCATCATCGAGGTCGCCCATTCCTCTTCTCGACTTGAAATCATCCCTGCAAAAGAATGGAAAGGACCCGCCTTTCTGGCCGATGCCTGGGAGTTGAGTACGGACAAGGCCGAACGACTTTTTGCTTATCGATCTTTACTTTCACCTCCGATCGCCCGCCAAAAGCTAAGAGAGGCCATCGCCCAGTGTTATCAGGTTATGAAGATGTAAGTGGATCATGTTAGATCTCATACGGTTGCCTATACGGCCATGATGAAAATCCGAATGCCTACAAATCCAAGTGCAATCCCCAGACCTCGAATGATCCAATCTCCATGAACACGGCTTGAAAGTCTCGCCCCCATCTGTGCCCCGACCAGAACGCCGATCACCAGATAAACAGTTTGCTGAATGCCACTGGAAAATGCACCGGTTACGATATGTACAGCAGTCCCGACAAAAGCCATAACCGCTAAGATGAGGTGTGAGGTTGCAGTGGCAATATGGACCGGGAAATTCAAGAGATGAATCAGGACAGGAACATGGATGATGCCACCCCCGATACCCAGTAAACTCGAAACATATCCGACAAAGAGGCTTAATCCTACCCCAACGATGGGATTGAAAGAGAAGGTATGACGGGTACCGTCCGCCTCGATAAGGTTCCGGGTCGACCAGTATTTGGAGGGATTCTTCTTTTTCTTCGGGTCAGGATTCGGACGTAACAATAGGAATATGGATACTCCGATCAAAAAAAGACCGAAGATCGCATTGAACAATCGGCGTGGGATGAAGGCCGTGGTGAGCGCCCCGAAAATTGCGCCAGGAATTGTAGCAGCTGAAAACAGCAAGGCTGATTTGTAATCAATTCGTCTCATTCGGGCATACGCCCCTGATCCTGACAGGGTGTTGAAGAAAACGACTGCCAGTGAAATACTGGTAATGATTTCAGGGCTCTCGTTAGGATACAACAAGAGGAGCACGGGCATCAAAACAAAACCACCACCAGCCCCTATGAGGGTTCCAAA
>CAZXMB010000024.1:0-7915 GCA_964641715.1 uncultured Syntrophaceae bacterium | reverse complement strand
CTCGCCGGGTAGAATCCGAAGAATACCCCTACGGAGCCCGAGAAGAGAAAGGCCAAAAGGATGGATTCTGCCGAGAAGAGGACTGGCCACTGGGTAAAAGTGGAGAGGATGAGGGTCCCCGCTATCCCGATACCGATTCCCAGTGTCCCTCCGATCAGGCTAAGCACCAGAGATTCGATAAGAAATTGAAGAAGGATGTCTCTCCCCTTTGCACCCACCGCCATCCGGATGCCGATCTCCCTTGTCCTCTCAGTGACGGAAACGAGCATAATATTCATGATCCCGATTCCACCCACAATCAGGGAGATGGAGGCAATGGAACCTAAAAGAAGGGACATGACCCCGGCGGACTGTTCCGCACTCGACATTATTTCCGTAAGATTCCTCACCGAAAAATCATTTTCCTGATTGGGTTGGATGCGGTGCCTCTGACGAAGAAGTGCCGTAATCTGTTCCTCCACCTCTTCCATCTCCTCGGGCTCTCTGGCCTGGACGGTGATCACCCTCACCATCCCTGGGAACTGCATCCCGAAAAGCCTTTTTTGGGCTGTGGTCAGGGGAATGAAGATCACATCATCCTGATCCGTACCCCATGTGGATTGGCCTTTCGGGGAGAGGACACCGATGACATTAAAAGGGACCTTCTTGATCCGAATGACCTGACCGATGGGATCAATCCCGCCGAAAAGATTTTCCGCTACGGTCCTGCCGAGAATACAGACCTTTGTCACCCCATCGAGATCCTGCTGGGTAAAGGATCGGCCAAAAGCAAGGGGCCACTCCCTGATCTCCAGAATTTCAGGGGTTGTCCCGTAAATGATGGTTGACCAGTTCTGATTTCCGAAAACGGTCTGGGCAACTCCGGAGAGGTTCGGAGCAACATACCTGACCCCTGGAATTTCGGAAAGAATCGCCTTTGCGTCTTCGACGGTCAGGGTGGGAACTGTCCCTGCACCATGCCTGAATCCCCCGCTCGTTGCGCTTCCTGACATTACAATGAGGAGGTTCGAACCCATGCTGGCAATCTGTTCGGCGATTCGTTTCTTTGCCCCGGATCCCACGGCAATCATGGTGATCACCGCACCCACCCCGATGATGATTCCCAGCATGGTCAAAGCGGAACGCATCTTATTGACCATGAGAGCCCGGAGGGCGATCCGGAGACCGGCCAATATTCTTATCATTTCATTCCCGTATCCATCACCCTGTCCCTGTAGCCGCAGGCTTCAGCCTGCGAAAATGCACTATCGGGATCTCATCTCTGGCTTATGATCATCAACCACTTTTCCATCCTTAAACAGGATGATCCTTTTCGCATGAGAGGCGATATCAAGCTCATGAGTGATCATGATGATCGTGATTCCCTTCTCCTGATTGAGTCTGCTAAAAATGTCCATAATCTCTTCGCTTGTCTTTGAATCGAGATTTCCAGTGGGTTCATCTGCCAGGAGGATGGAGGGGTGGTTGACCAGAGCCCTGGCGATCGCAACCCTCTGCTGCTCGCCTCCGGAGAGCTGGCTGGAATGATGGTGCTCCCTCCCTTTCAAACCGACTTCAGATAGAGCGTTTTGAGCAATCTCCCTCCTCTTCGATGCCGGGGTCCCGGCATAGATGAGCGGAAGTTCAATATTTTCTAAGGACGCTGCCCTCGATAGGAGGTTGAACCCCTGAAAGACGAAACCGATCTTCCGATTTCGTATCTCCGCCAATTGATCCTTCGAAAGATTTTCCCCATTCATCCCTTCGAGAAGATAGAGACCGCTGGTGGGTTGGTCCAGAAATCCCAGGATATTCATAAAAGTCGATTTGCCCGATCCCGAAGCCCCCATAATGGCGACAAATTCACCCTTTTCGATCAGGAGAGAGACTCCGCGAAGGGCCTGGACCTTGACCTCTCCCAGACTATACACTTTGACCAGATCCTGAACCTGAATTAATGCTTCCATTTTTTAAATATGAATTCGCCCCTCTGTTCTATGCCTTCTTACTTTCCCGGGGTGCGCATAAACGGCGAAGGAGCTCTGCTCTGGGTTGAACCCTTCTTCTTCGAAATCTCCTCGACGATCACCTCCGCTCCTTCCCGAAGATCCCCTGCCACGACCTCACTAAAAGTCCCATTGGTAATTCCAAGAAGAACGGAGAGCGGAACCGGTTTCCCTCCCTCCGAGAGTACCCATACCCTCCCTGGCTTCTTTTCATCCTTCTGTGAGGACTGGGCCAACTCGTTTAGCTTCTGTCTCTGCTCCTCCGTCAGAAATTCCCATATCTTCTGCCTCAGCAACCTCTGTGTCCGGGCCCTTGCCTCCTCCGGCTTTGCCTTCTCCCTGATCTCCTGAAACTCTTCTTTCGATGATTGAAGAACCATAGCAACCTTTGATTGCTGGTCTTTCGTGAGACGGAGTTCTCTTGTTAATCGCTCCATCACTCCCTGGCCGGCCTGCGAGGGTCTTTCCTGACCCTTCTCTCCCTTCTCCTCCCCCCTTGCAACTTCCGGTTGAAACCGGAGGGCAGAATTGGGGATCTTTAAAATCCCCTCGCGATGGGCTATCATCACCGAGACATTGGCCGTCATTCCCGGCTTCAGCTTCAGGTCTTTATTATCCACCTGAATCACCACATCATAGGTCACCACGTTCTGAACCGTGATGGGAGCATTCCTGATCTCCGAGACCCTCCCGAGAAAGACCTTCTCAGGAAAGGCATCGACCGTGAAGGTTGCCTCCTGGCCCACTGCGATTCGACCGATATCCGCTTCACTCACATTCGTATCCACCTGCATCCGGGTCAGGTCTTTTGCAATGGTGAAAAGGGTTGGAGCCTGGAGGCTTGCCGCTACGGTCTGCCCCACATCCACATTCCTCGATATCACGATCCCGTTCACCGGCGAACGAATGGTCGTATACCTCAAATTGGTCTCTGCGAGTTTCAAGGCGGCCCTGGCCTGCTCCAATTGGGCTCGGTTTGACTCCACCTGGAATCTCGCGGATTCGAGTTGGGCCCTGGCGATGTCCCTCTGTGCAATGGCAGAATCATAATTGGTCAGTGCGGTATCGAAAGTGGCCTGGGCAATGACCTTCCTCTCCATCAGCTCTCTGTTTCGTTCTAAAGTCCTCTTCGCGTCGATCACCGCCACTTCGGCCTTGGTGAGACTGGCCTGAGCATTCTTGAGGTTTGCCTGTGAATTGAGAAGATTGGCCTGGGCATTGAGGACATTTGCCCTTCCCTGTTCGACCTGAGCCTCGAAGATGGAGGGATCGATCTGAGCGATCACCTCTCCCTCTTTCACCCGGGAATTAAAATCGGCATGGAGGGTCTTGATCGTTCCTGAAACCTGGCTTCCTACTAAAACGGTGATCACCGGATTGATGGTTCCGGTCGCAGTCACCACCGAGCTGATCTCCCCGCGCTCCACTTTGACCGCCCTGAACTTCTGGCCTGTTCCCTTCCGGTCAACCGTCTGATAGAGGATCCCCGCGCCAATCAGAATGGCAATGATGATGATCACGATCGTCAAGCTCTTTTTCCTCCAATTGCCCATCTCAGCGTCCCTTTCTCTTACTCTGAAATTGAAGTCGAACCGGCACCCCTTCGAAACCGAAGGTTTCCCTCATCTGATTGATGAGATAACGCTCATAGGAAAAATGGACCCCTTCCGGGGAGTTAGTGGAGATGATGAAGGTAGGCGGTCCCACCTTTACCTGGGTGATATAGTTGAGCCTCACCGGTCGGGATCGATAGGAGGGAGGTGAAAATTTTTTCACCCATTCTTCCAGGGATCGGTTGAGCGGTGAGGTGGAAATCCTTTTTTTCGTCTGCTCTGATACGCGGTCAACCGTATCCAGAACCTTCATCACCCTCTGCCCCGTTAATGCCGAAATGAAGAGAATCGGTGCATAGGAAAGATATCTTAAATCATGATAGATTCCCTTTTCAAATTGCACCATGGTTTGCGAATCCTTCTTCACCAGATCCCATTTATTGACAGCGATAATACAACCCTTCCCTTTCTCATGGATGAACCCGCCGATGCGGGCATCCTGGTCCGTCACCCCTTCCTCCGGGTCTAATAGGAGGACGGCGATAGTGCAGCGGTCAATGGTCCGAAGGGCCTCCACAATGCTATATTTCTCCAGCCGCAAACTGATCCGGCTCTTTCTCCGGATTCCTGCTGTATCCACCAGGATATACCTCTTCCCGTTTCTCTCAAACCGGGTATCAATGGCATCCCGGGTAGTCCCCGGGGCCTCATCCACCATGACCCTCTTATACCCCAGGATACGATTGATTAGGGAGGACTTCCCGACATTCGGCCTTCCCAGCAGAGCCACCCTTATTCCTTCGCCTTCCCATTCCTCCCCGGCCATATCAGGAAGGAGGCCCAGCACATCATCCATCAGCTCATTCACACCATAGCGATGTTCGGCGGAAATGGAATAGATCCGGTCTACCCCCAATCCATAAAATTCAACGACCTTCTCCTCATCCTTTGGCCCGTCAATCTTATTGACGATATAAAAGACGGGTTTATTCAATCGTCTCAAAATATTGGCGATCTCCTGATCGGAAGGAGTCAACCCTTCCTTCCCATCCATCATGAAGAGGATGAGATCGGCCTCCTCCATTGCTAACTGACATTGTTCACGCATCTGGATGAAGATACGGTCCTTCGAAATGGGTTCAAAACCACCCGTATCGATCAGTGTGAAAGACCTCCCTTCCCAATCCGCATCCGCATAATTCCGATCCCGGGTAACCCCCGGTTCGTTCCAGACGATCGCCTTCCTTCTCCCTGCGATGCGATTAAACAGGGTGGATTTCCCGACATTCGGTCTTCCCACAATGGCAACAATTGGCTTCATGGCCTTTGTTCACACAATCAAAAAACATTATAAACCAACTGTTGGTTTCCTACAAACCCCGATTTAGAACAGGTGCTCGCAATGACCCAATGGAATTAGGGTTCCGGATTCTATATCAGAATTTGCGAACCACGAAAAGCTTGAAAATTTCCGCAGTAACGGGTAGAATAGATATGAAAAATGAGAAAAAAGGGAATTTATAATCTTTCGCTTTTAATCCTTTTATTTCCCTTCTTTACCGGGATGGCTTTCTCCCAGACCGTTTCTAAAGAAGAAAAGCCTCAAATCGCATTTGGAGATATTACTTATAAAATTCGGGAGATAGAATCAGCCCCCTCACCATTGAAAACCCTCGAGGTTTATATCGAGGTTTTAAACCGAAGCCGCAGTGTCACCGCTTCGTCCAACTCTATCAAAGTCGTAATGGTTCAAAAAGAAATGAGATATGCGATGGATGCAAAACCGTCAGAATTTTCTCCCCCTCCCCAGGAAGCCCTCCTGAACATACCCATCCCTCCCCTTGAAGGACGGGTGCTCATTATCGGTTTCCCACTTCCCGGAGAAAAATTGGAATCGATCACCCTTGAGGTTCAAATGAACCCTCCCGAAGGTGAGAAAAAAACCCTCTCCGTCAGTTTTTAAGGCTTCTTAAATTTTTTTTAAAAGATTGGGTAAAAATCTAATGTCTTCCGCGGGTGAGGGCAATGGCCTCCATCTCCAAATCGGCATTTTTGGGGAGTCCGGAAACTTCCACGGTTGATCTCGCAGGCGGAGAAATAGGAAAGGTGGACCCATAGACTTCATTCATTTGATTGAACTTCCCTAAATCCTTTAGAAAAATGGTCACTTTGACCACATCCTCCATCCCTAAATGTTGAGATTCCAGCACTCCTCTGATATTTTCTAAAACCTGCCGTGTCTGTTCCTGGATATCCCCCTTCATCAGCTCTCCAGTAGCCGGATTGATCGGGATTTGCCCTGAGATAAATAGGAAGTGGCCTGCCCGAATGGCCTGAGAATAAGGTCCTATTGCCTTTGGGGCCTTTTCTGTTTCGATTACCTTTTTATCCATCGGATCCTCCCTCCAATAATTTACTCACCTCGGAAACATCTTTTAAGATATAATCCGCTCCCGCCTTTTCAAACTCCTCTTTTTTTGTCCTTCCTGTCAAGACTCCGACCGTTTTCATCCCCGCCTTCTTTCCTGCCTCAATATCAATGGGATGATCTCCGACCATCATCGCTTCCCCACCGGAGAGACCAAGTGCTCTCAACACCCAGTTGAGATGATCCGGATGGGGCTTGACCTTCTCAATCGAATCTCTCGAAATGAAAATATCACAATAATCATGAATATCCGGGAAAACCCCGAGAACAGCTTCCTCACAATTTCTGGTGACAATCCCGATCTTGATTCCCTTCTCTCTCAAACCTTTTAAGGCTACCTCTGTCCCTGGGATCAATCTTCCCTCTTCTGCCGCATGGAGTTCCACCTCATGGAGAATCTGATGGGCCTTCTGATAAAATGTCCGGGCATCCGAGGAATTTTTTTCCCTCAGAAGTGGATAGACCTCGTCAATGATCTCCAGGAGATACCGTTCTTTAATGGACTCCTCGTTTACACCAAAATATCTGATCAGAGCGAGGACCTTCTCCCTCATGAGAGAGAAATCAATATTGAGGATGGCAAGGGTTCCGTCAAAATCAAAAATGATCGCCCGAACCCTTCGAGGATGAGCTTGCTTTTCTAAAACATCCATAATTATTCCTTTGGCCGCTTCTCATTTACCGTCTTTCCATTTCTTATATCCAGGTCCGTGATCCCGAGGCAGTAAAGGACACCTTTCATATGATCCCGGGTGATCGAACCATCGGCCACCTTTTTCAGGACCTCTTTTGCATTGAAGGCAATTCCGAGACCTGCGTTGGAAATCATGATCCGGTCATTCGACCCATCCCCTACGGCCACCACCTCCTCCCGTGTAATCCCCTCTTTCCCGCAGATCCCATCCATGATCTCGGCCTTTCTTTTGGCATCAATGATCCTCCCTTTAATTCTGCCGGTGAGCCTCCCGTTCCTGACCTCCAGTTCATTTCCGAAGACATAATCAAATCCCAACCTCTTCTTTAATCGATCCGTAAAATAAGTGAAGCCGCCGCTGAGGAGGGCTACCTTGAAACCCATCTCTTTGAGTGCGGAGATCAGTTCTTCACTCCCCCTGGTAAATCGGACCGTCAGGGCAATGGACTCTAAACTTCTCATTCTCAGGCCTTTCAGCAGGGAGACTCTTGCACGAAGAGAGTCAATAAAATCAATCTCTCCTCTCATTCCCTTTTCGGTGATGGCCGCCACCTTCTTTTCCACTCCTGCACTCTTCGCCATCTCATCGATGATCTCCCCCTCCACAATCGTTGAATCCATATCAAACACAATCACCTTTTTTCTCTTCTTGAACATGGACTCGGGCTGGGCCACCACATCCATCCCCACCCTCTTCGCCATCGTTGTAAGGTCTGAACGGAGAAGGGAAAAATTTGCCTCCCTGAGGTCAATCCACATCTCCATGGCCAGAAATTCCCCCCTTGCAATCATCTTGATCCGTTCGATATTGCAATGATTTCTTGCCAGGACAGTGGAAAACCCGGCCACCACTCCCGGACGGTCCGCTCCCAAGATGGTCAGGACATAAGGCTTCTTCATCTCTGCGAACCTGAGCCCTTTAAATTGATGGAGGGGCGTGAGGGCGATCCTCATCTCCAGTTTTTTAGCCAGGCGGTTGAGGCCGGATTGGAGCTGGCTCAAATGAAAATGGGGGCGAAGAGGCTGGAGGAGCAGAACCATGGTGAACTGGGAATGGATCACCGATTGCTCGATGTCAACGATGTTGAATCCCCGGCGGAAGAGGAATCGGGTCACTTCCGAGACAATCCCAACCCTGTCCTCTCCGATCACCGAGAGGACATAAAGACCTTTTTCTTTGAAAAGAGACTGAGGTAACAAGGATGAAAGCTCCTGCCTGAAGAGTGAATTTTTTGCTCTTCTTTCCAATTTGAGT
>CAZXMB010000023.1:0-23625 GCA_964641715.1 uncultured Syntrophaceae bacterium | reverse complement strand
GAGAAAGATCATTTAGACAATCCGAAATTCGAAGCACGAATTTCGAAACAAATTAGTAAAGCTCCCCGCCCACAGGGCGGGGCTTTCGGGTTAAGGTTTAGTGTCATTAATATTGTCGGCTTTGGCTCCAATTCTGGAGCCCGTTGCCGCCATCCCCGCCTACAAGGCGGGGCATTCAGCCGACTTTCCCGTAACCCATAAAATTTTGTATCGGATTTGATTTTTGGGTTTCGAATTTTTTCAAAAAGGAGTTCAACGATGCGGGTATCTGTGACATTTCGACATTTAGAGGCCGATCAGGGAGTTAAGAATTATATCAAGGAAAAGGTTCAGAAATTACAGAAATATTTGGTGACCCCCAGAGAGGTCCATGTCGTTCTCTCGGTTGAGAAATTCCGGCATTTTGCCGAGCTGACCATCATCGGGGATGGGGTGACCTATAATAGCGAGGGGAAGGACAGGGATCTCTATACCGCAATCGATCAGATGGTAGAGAAGATGGATCGTCAGGTCCGCGAAGGAAGAGAGAAGGCCAAACGCAAAAGGGAAAACGCCCTTCCTTTTTTAGCACCTCTCCAGAAGAAGAGAAAGGCGGCCGGGGGAAAGGAGGGGTCAGAAAATCCTCCTCTGATCCATAGAAGACGTTTCCCTGTCCAGGCCCTTTCCCTCGAAGAGGCAGTTTCCGAACTGGAACTTTCAAAAGAGGATTTTCTCTTCTTTATCAATTCCGATTCCGGACAGATCAATGGCCTCTGTCAAAAAGACGGAGGTTATGAGTGGGTAGAGCCTTATCCTAAATAAGGATAAGGGCAGAGGGGTTGGGATGAAGATTTTGGATTATCTCAAGGCGGAGTGGGTGATCTTCGAGCTCAAGGGGACCGATAAGAGAACCGTTCTGAAAGAATTGTCCGAGGTCCTGGTCAAACCCTGCGGAGTCTCCTCATCCGAGGACCTGGTTTCGGTCCTCCTCGAAAGGGAAAAGCTTGGTTCCACCGGGATCGGTGAAGGCATTGCCATTCCTCACGGACGGTTGAAGAAATTGAAGGGTTTCTTCATCTCCTTCGGCCGTTCGGCGAGGGGAGTCGATTTTGATTCGGTCGATCACAAACCCTGTCAGCTCTTCTTTTTAGTGATGGCACCCGAAAATTCTGCAGCGGAAAATCTTAACCTCTTGGGCCGAATCGCGAAACTGCTGAAGGATTCTTCTTTCAAGAGACGACTGATCGAAGCCAAGTCCCAGAAGGAACTTTTCGAGATCATTTCCGAAGAGGACGGGAAATATTGAAGCATAGATGAGCGATATCTTCATCGAGCAATTGGAGCAGGATAAGGAATTTCATCTCGGTCTCACCCTGGTGGCCGGCCAGAAGGGCCTGAAGAAGAGGATCGCTCACTCACAGGTTCAAAAGATGGGGCTGGCCCTAACGGGCTTCACCCGGTACACCAACCCCGATCGTCTGCAGGTCCTGGGCAAAACGGAGATGTCCTACCTCTCCTCCCTTCCAGGCGATCTTCAGGAGAAGATCGTTCGTCAGATCTGTAGCCTGGGCCTCTCCTGCCTGGTGGTGACCCGTAACTTAGAGATTCCCGAGTCCCTTCTTCGGGAGGCCGATGATAAGGGGATCCCCCTTTTCCGAACGACCCTCAACTCCACAGAGTTCATTGACCGGGTTACCAAATTTCTGGAGGAGAAACTGGCCTCCACCCATAGCCTCCATGGCGTGCTGATGGATGTTTTCGGGGTGGGAATCCTCATCTTAGGAAAGAGCGGCATCGGAAAGAGCGAATGCGCCCTGGATCTTATTCTCCGCGGGCATCGTCTGGTCGCAGACGACATGGTCTCCATCCAGAGGCGTTCTCCTACCACCCTCATCGGAAGTGGGTTTGAGGTGATCCAGCATCACATGGAGGTTCGGGGGCTGGGGATTATCAATATCCGTAGCCTTTTCGGTGTGGAGGCCATTCGTGAAAAAAAGAAGATTGAGCTGGTCCTGGAGCTGGTGGAATGGGATACCCAACAGGAATACGACCGGCTCGGATTCGAGGAGGAGAAATATACGATCCTGGGGGTGGATCTACCGATGTTACGAATCCCCGTTACACCCGCTCGGAATTTAACGACCATCATCGAAGTCGCTGCCCGAAATCACCTCCTCAAGGTGATGGGGTATGATTCGGCCTTGGAATTTGAGAAGAAACTCCTTCGGAAGATGGAGGAAAGAGGGGGAGGTCAACTTGAGATCGAGGGCGAGGTGGAGTGAAACATCTTCGGATCATCCTGATCAGCGGTCTTTCCGGATCGGGGAAGACAACGGCCATTAAGGCCTTAGAGGATATCGGTTTCTACTGTGTAGATAACCTTCCCGTCCTTCTCCTGCCTAAATTCCTTGAACTCTGCGAACAATCCGGCGGAAAGATCTCCAGGGTGGCGGTGGTGGAGGATATCCGCGGAGCGGTCTCTTATCCCGGTTCCCCTGTCCCTCCTGTTTCTTCGGAAGAATCGGGACCAAACAGGCAGGAGGGAGAGGATTTTTTTGAGGATTCGAGAAGGATCATTAAGAACCTCCAGAACGAGGGATATCCTATCGAGATTTTATTTTTAGAGTCTTCCGATCCCGTTCTGACCAGGCGGTTCAGTGAGACCCGGCGTCAACATCCCTTAGCCTTTGGAGGCTCCATCCTGGAGGGGATCAGCCTGGAGAGGAAGAACCTCCAGGGGATACGGGACATGGCGAATCAGGTGATCGATACAACATCGTTCAATGTCCATCAACTGAAGGAGAGAATTCAGCAGTATGCTCAGAAGGAATTGATTTCAGGCCAGATGACGCTCACGCTTCTCTCCTTCGGATATAGTTTTGGGGTTCCCTATGAGGCAGACCTCGTATTGGATGCCCGGTGCTTGCCCAACCCCTATTTTGTGGAAGAACTGAAACGGTTGAGGGGGAATGATCCAAGGGTGAGTGACTATGTTCTCCAATGGGAGGAGACCAGGGAATTTATCGATCGGGTTCACGGGTTGATTCAATTTCTTCTTCCCCTTTACATCAGGGAAAGGAAGACACATTTAACCATTGCCATAGGATGCACAGGTGGAAGGCACCGGTCCATTGTCATCACCCATCAATTGGCGGAGATCCTTCGTAAGGAATTGACTGAGAGGGGTGTCTCCCTGTCTGTGCGACACCGCGATGCGGAGAAGGGGTAAGAAAATGGTGGGAGTGGTTGTGGTGACACACTGTCGTTTGGGGGAGGAACTCATTGCCGCTGCCCAGCTTGTTGTGGGAGAGGAGTTGAAACAGTTTCAATCTGTTTCCATCGATCCCAAAGAGGGATCCGAGGAGATACGTGAAAAGATCATCGCAGCCATCCGAAAGGTGGAAGGGGGAGAGGGAGTCCTCATCCTGACGGATATGTACGGAGGAACCCCTTCGAACATCAGCCTTTCCTTCCTGGAGGAGAAAAGGATTGAAGTGATCACCGGGGTCAACCTTCCCATGCTGTTGAAATTGGCCACCTACCAGAACGATAAGGACCTCGAATCCTTAGCGGTTTTTATTACGGACTACGGCCAGAGAAATATCAATTTAGCGAGTGAGGTGCTCAAGAAGCGGGTGGATAAGAAGAAGGATTAAGCGAAATCTTAACCGATTCATCACCCGGAGGAAGCTTCCAGAAGCGAAATGGAAGTTCAAACCTTTACGATCAAAAACAGGCTGGGCCTTCATGCGCGAGCCGCGGCCCTCCTTGTAAAAACAGCAAATCGGTTTGTTTCGGACATCCTCATTGAAAAGGATGGTCTGGAGGTCAACGGAAAATCGATCATGGGCATTCTCATGCTGGCGGCGGCAAAAGGAACCAGGATCACGCTGAAGGTGGAGGGAAAAGACGCTACGGAGGCCCTCCTGAGCCTTGGAAGATTGATTGAGAATAAATTCGGTGAGGAATAGAGATGGCGATTCAACAGCAGATTAACAAATTCATCCATGGAATCGGGGCTTCTTCCGGGATCGTTTCCGGGAAGGCCTTTTTGGTGGAGCGGTTGAAGATCCGCCTTCCCCAGAGGCGGATCAATTCATGGCAGGTCAATGAAGAGGTGGAGCGATTTCTGAAGGCCATTGAGGAATCCAAAAAACAGCTCCGAGAGACTAAAGAGAAGATTCTCGACCCGGAGGTCAGACAGCATGCGTTCATCCTCGATGTCCACATGATGATACTGGATGACCAGATGTTCGTACAGAACACGATCGACCATATCCGGAAGAGAAAGGTCAATTCGGAATGGGCCCTGGACCTCACCCTGGAAAAGCTTGACACCGCCTTTAAGACGATCGAGGATGAATATCTGAGGGAACGACGGAGTGATCTCTATTATGTCTCGGCAAGGGTTTTCCAAAACCTGATGGGACGAAAGCTCGATGATATCACAAAGATCAAGGGGAAGGTGATTGTGGTTGCCCACGATCTCTCTCCGGCCGATACCCTCCAGATGAATTTAAACCAGGTAGCGGGTTTTATTACCGATATCGGGGGGAGAGTCTCTCACACCGCTATCCTCTCCCGTTCTTTAGAGATTCCTGCGGTCGTGGGGTTGGAGGTAGCGACCTCACTGATCAATGGGGGAGACCTCCTGATCATCGATGGGGAAACCGGGGATGTGGTGATCAATCCCACCGAAGAGGTTTCCCGATCCTTTGTGGAACGAAAGCGAAGAATCAAATTTATGGAACGGGAGGTCCTGAAGTATGCCTCTTTACCCGCAGAGACGATGGACGGGATTCGGGTCCGGCTCCAGGCCAATATCGAGATGGTGGAAGAGGTCCCTTCCGCTAAGGCCCACGGGGCAGAGGGGATCGGACTCTACCGGACGGAGATCCTCTACCTCAACCGGAAGGAACTGCCCACCGAAGAGGAGCATTTTCAGACCTACCGTAAGCTGGCCGAAAGCATCTCTCCTGCCCCGGCCACCATCCGAACCCTGGATATCGGAGGGGATAAGTTTCTCCCCGACTATTCGAAGGGCAATGAGACGAACCCTGCCATGGGATTGAGGGCGATCCGGTTCAGTATGAAGGAGACAGAGATCTTTAAAACCCAGCTCAAAGGGATTTTGAGGGCCAGTTCCCATGGGAAGCTGAGAATCCTCTTTCCGATGATATCGGGCATCGAAGAGATCCGGAGGGCAAAGGCGATCCTGGGAGAGGTGAAGCGGGGTTTGTCCAAGTCGAGGGTCTCTTACGATCGGGGGATCAAGATTGGGGCCATGATCGAGATTCCTTCTGCCTCGATCACCGCCGATCTTTTGGCCCGGGAGGTCGATTTCTTCAGCATCGGGACCAATGACCTGATCCAGTATGCACTGGCCGTTGATCGAATTAATGAGCATGTCTCCTATCTCTATGAGCCCCTTCACCCGGCCATTTTGAGAATCGTCCGGATGGTGGTCCAGTCCGCGCATCAGGCGGGTATCCCCATCGCCATCTGCGGGGAGATGGCGGCCGAGCCACTTGATGTGTTAGTTTTATTAGGACTGGGACTCGATGAGTTCAGCATGAATCCCGTTTCCATTCCAAAGACAAAAAAAATTCTTCGGCTGGTGAGATATGAGGAGACAAGATCCCTGGGGGAAAAGTTATTCCGTTTTTCAACAGCCACTGAAATCAAACGCTATCTCCGGGGCTGGGTCGCTGAAAGATTTCCGGGTGAATTCAGGACCTTTTTCCCGGAGGAGTTAAAGGCATAAACCCCTCTCCGTTCTCCTTCGAAAGCTTTATCGAAGGAACAGGGGAGGGTCAAAAGGAGGAAATCGAATATGGCCATGACAGACTTTTTATTCACTTCTGAATCCGTCAACGAGGGGCACCCCGACAAGGTGGCGGATCAAATCTCCGATGCCATTCTGGATGCGATCATCGCTCAAGACCCCAATGGGCGGGTCGCCTGTGAAACGATGGTCACCACGGGCATGGCTATCATTGCGGGAGAGATTACCACCTCCTGCTATGTTCATATGCCCACCATCGTCCGGGAGACGATCAAAGAGATCGGATATAATGACTCAGCCATGGGATTTGACTGGGAAACCTGTGCCGTGATCACTTCCATCGACGAACAATCGACAGACATTAAAATGGGCGTGGATGAGACGAAGAACCATGAACAGGGTGCAGGGGATCAGGGATTGATGTTCGGTTACGCCTGCAATGAAACACCGGAACTGATGCCCATGCCCATCATCTATGCCCATCGGTTGACCCAGCGTTTAGCCGAGGTACGAAAGAAGAACATCCTTGATTTCCTGAGGCCGGATGGGAAGTCCCAGGTGACGATCCAGTATATCAAGGGGAAACCCATCCGGGTGGACTCCGTCGTGATCGCCGCTCAGCATTCGGAGAATGTCTCCCAAAGCAAACTCCAGGAAGGGATCAGGGAAGAGGTGGTTTTAAAGATCATCCCCGAGGAGTTGCGTGATAAAAATACGAAGTATTACATCAATACCACAGGGCGATTTGTGCAGGGAGGGCCTAAGGCGGACTGCGGATTAACCGGGAGAAAGATCATCGTCGATACCTATGGAGGGGTGGGAAGTCACGGGGGAGGATGTTTCTCCGGCAAGGATCCTTCGAAGATGGACCGCAGTGCCTCTTATATGGCGAGACATATCGCGAAAAATGTGGTGGCTGCAGGGCTGGCAGAGAAGTGCGAGGTCCAGATCGCCTATGTCATCGGAAGGGCGGAGCCGGTCTCATTGATGATCGACACCTCAAGGACTTCGAAGATCCCTCCTGATCGGATCGCAAAGATCATCCGTGCTTATTTTGATTTGAGACCCAGGGCGATCATCAGCTACCTTGACCTTCTGAAACCCATTTATAAGAGGACAGCCTGCTATGGACATTTCGGCAGGAATGAACCGGGTTTCACCTGGGAGAGTACCCACCGGGCAAAGGAGCTGAGAAAGGCAGCCGGACTATGAAATTTCGGATTGCGGAATGCTGAATGCAGAATGTTTAAAATTATCTAATTAAATTCCGAAATCCGAATTCCGCATTCCGAATTTGGAGGAAGAATGGATTACCACATCAAGGATATCTCACTTTCAGAGAAGGGAAGGCTCCGAATGGAGTGGGCTGAGATGGCCATGCCTGTTTTGAGGCTGATCCGGGAACGTTTTGAGAAGGAGAAGCCCCTGAAGGGAAAACGCCTTTCTGCCTGCCTTCACGTCACCACGGAAACAGCCGTATTGATGAGGACCCTGCTTGCAGGGGGCACTCAACTGGTCCTTTGTGCCTCCAACCCCCTCAGCACCCAGGACGATGTGGCTGCGTATCTCGTCAAGGAGTTAGAGATCCCTGTCTTTGCCATCAAAGGAGAGGACAGCGATACTTATTATCACCATATCCAAAAAGCCCTGGCCTTCTTCCCCAATCTCACGATGGATGATGGAGCGGATCTGGTTTCCTCCCTCCATTTTATTGCCCTGAAAAAGTGGGAGGAACTTTCACCCTCCCTTCGCCTGTGGGTAAAGGACCTTTCCTCTTCAAAAAAAGAGGAGATGATTCAGGGGCTCCTGGGTGGCACAGAGGAGACAACCACCGGAGTCATCCGGCTCCGTTCGATGGAGAAGAGCGGGGTTTTAAAATTTCCTGTGATTGCGGTCAATGATGCCGAGACCAAACATTTCTTTGATAATCGGTACGGAACCGGTCAATCCACACTGGATGGAATTTTAAGGGCGACCAATCGGTTAATTGCAGGGGCCATCTTCGTCGTATCCGGATATGGGTGGTGCGGAAAGGGACTGGCCATGCGGGCCAAGGGAATGGGAGCCAATGTGATTGTCACGGAGGTCAACCCCTTGAGGGCCCTGGAGGCAGTGATGGACGGGTATCGGGTCGTGGCCCTGGATGAAGCGGCAGAGGTGGGTGATATCTTCTGCACCGTCTCCGGCAATATGAAGGTGATCAGAAAAGAACATTTTTTAAGGATGAAGGACGGAGCGATTGTGGCCAATTCAGGTCACTTCAATGTGGAACTCGATTTAGAAGGATTGGCGGAGGTCACCCTCTCCCGGAAGACCATCCGAGACTTTGTGGAGGAATTTCAGCTTCAAAATGGACGCAGGGTCTACCTCTTGGGAGAGGGGAGATTGGTCAATCTCGCCTCTGCGGAGGGTCACCCTTCGAGCGTCATGGATATGAGTTTTGCCAACCAGGCGCTCTCTGCGGAGTATCTGGTGAAGCATCATCAGGATTTAAAAAGAAGAGTTTATGCTGTTCCTGAAGAGATTGATCAGGCGATTGCCCGGATGAAACTTCGGTCCATGGGGGTCAGGATCGATCAACTGACTCAGGAACAAAAGCAATATTTGGCCTCATGGGAACAGGGGACTTGAGCGAAGCTCCAAAACATCCGGGTTTTTCTTTCATAAAACCCAAAGGAACTCGGAAGTGGGTGATCATCCTCATCTTGATCTTCCTGGCCGGACTCGTCCTTTATCGGGGATATGCACTCACACAGAAGAAATCTTCTGCCCAAAGGGTGAAAAGGGGTGAGATTCCGGTCCAGGTTTCTCCGGCCGTTACGAGAAAGCTCATCTATTCCCTCTCCCTGACCGGAGACATTGCCCCCCTCATGCAGGTTGACCTCTTCCCCAAGGTCTCCGGTTATCTGAAACGAATCGACGTCCGCCTGGGAGATTCGGTCCCGCGTGGAAAAATCATCGCCGAGATCGATCGGACCGAATATCTCCAAAAGGTAAGGGAAGCAGAAGCCAAAGTGGCTCAGGCAAGGGCCCAGCTCGAAGAGATTCAGACCGGGACAAGAATTGAGGAGTTACGCCAGGCAGAGGAGGCTGTCAAACAGGCCAAATCCCGTTTTGAAAATGCCAGGCTTCAACGCCAGAGGATGGAAGCCCTTTACCAGAGAGGTGTGGTCTCCAAGAAGGAATGGGATCTGGCCGATATGGAATTCAGTGTGGCGGAGGCCCAACTGGGGTCGAACCGGGAGCATCTGAAACTCCTCAGAGAAGGGGCCCGTCAGGAAGTAAGGGAAGCAAGCCAGGCGAAATTAAGAGAGATGGAGGCCATCCTGGCACAGGAAAAGATCCGTCTCCAGAACACCCGTATTGAGGCCCCCTTTTCCGGTGAAATCAGCCGGAGGCATGTCGATACAGGCGCACTGGTTTCTCCCTCCACTCCTTTGATCAGTCTTGTCCATACGGAAACGCTCAAGGCCGTGGCCAACATCCCGGAGAAGGATATCCCCCTTCTCCGGTTAGGAATGAAGGCAGAGGTCCAGACCGAATCCTTCCCAGGAAAGACCTTCGAGGGGAAGATCGTACAGATCAGTGGTGCTCTTGATCTGGCCACCCGGACCATCCAGGCGGAGATCTATATCCCCAATCCTCAGAGGCTGCTCAAACCAGGGATGTTTGCAAAGGTCCAGGTGGTTCTCTCTGAAAAACCTCAAGCCCTTGTAATCCCGAGGTATGCGGTACTGGAGGAAGAAGGATCAAGGGTCATTTACATTGTCAGGGAAGGGCAGGCCTTCAAAAGGAAAATCCTCACCGGCTTTGAACAGGACACCTTTGTGGAGGTTCTCGAAGGAGTCTCAGAAGGGGAGCAGGTGGTGATCAGGGGGCAGGAATCGCTCAGGGACCGTTCAATGGTTCGGATCATTGAAGGGAGTTAGGATCTTATGGATCTCATCAGGGGCTCCCTGAAGAATCCTGTAGCCCGATTGATGGTCGCCATCGGGATCATCCTCCTCGGGGTCATCGCTTTTTCGAATCTCGCCATTGATCTCTTTCCGGATATCTCCTACCCCATTGTCTCCATTGTGACTGAATACCCGGGGGCCAGCCCCGAGGATGTCGAGATCACCCTTACCCGTCCCATAGAAAAAAGGGTCAGCCGAATCCAGAATGTTCGCTACGTCTCCTCCCGATCAAGGGAAGGGACTTCCATTGTCACGGTTGAATTTTATTGGGGAACGGATCTCAACATTGCCTCCACAGACATCCAGCAGAGCATCAGCCAGATTCAGGACGTCTTTCCCGAGGATGCCAAATTACCGATCCTCTTCAAGTTTGATCCCTCCCAGATCTCGGTGATCGTGCTCTCCGTCACCGGGCCGATGGATGAATTTCGGCTAAGGGAACTGGCAGAGGACTTTATCGCTCCCAGACTGGAGAGTCAGAAGGGAGTGGCCTCCGCCAATGTCTTCGGTGGCCAGATCAGGGAGATTCAGGTGGAGCTTGAAAGGTCCAAACTAGAAGGGATGAACCTTTCCCTGGATGGGGTGGCACAGGCGGTCCGAAGCGCTCACCTGGACAAGCCCGGGGGAAGTTTGAAGACAGCCCAGAGAGAATACGGGGTACGGACCCTCGGCCGTTCTTCGGAGATCAAGGACTTAGAGGAGATTGTGGTTCATCATCATAATGGTGTCCCCGTTCGTTTGAGGGATATCGGGAGGATCAGAGATGGATTTGAAGATGCGGAAACAGAAGTCCATGTCAATGGCGTAAGAGGGATCATCGTTGGTGTTCAAAAACAGATTGGAGGCAATACCGTCTCCGTGGTGGATAATGTCCTCAAGGTGCTCCCTCAGATCCAGAGGGAGCTTCCCCGAGGGGTTTCCATCCGTGTCGTCTCCGATCAGTCCACCTTTATCCGGAAGTCGATCCGGAATCTCCAGAAGGAAGCCATTATCGGAGCGCTTCTCGCGGTGATTGTGATCATCCTCTTTCTCAGAAATATGACGAGCACGCTGATCATTTCCCACTCGATCCCCATCTCCATTATCTCCACGTTTGTTCTCCTCCACTTCGGCAAGTTTACCCTCAATATTATGACCCTGGGAGGTCTGGCCCTCGGTGTGGGAAGGCTGGTGGATGATGCCATCGTGGTCCTGGAGAATATCAACCGCCATATGGATCTGGGGGAATCTCCTGAGGAGGCGTCCTATAAAGGGGCAACAGAGGTGAGCAAACCCGTGATCTCGGCCACCGTGACCAGCATCATTGTCTTTCTTCCACTGGCCTTTGTTAAAGGGATCGCCGCCCTACTTTTCGTCCAGATGGCCTATACTGTTGCCTTCTCTCTCCTCGCCTCTCTCTTCGATTCCCTGACCCTTGTTCCTCTTCTCACGGCAAAATTTCTCCGCCCCAAAAAGGCAGTGGCCAACCCTTCATGGTTCCGGAATATGCTTCAGAAGACCCAACCCTTCTTCCTCTGGATGGATCAGTATTATCAGAAGGTTCTTGATTTTGCGTTATCCCGACGGAAATTGGTGGTCGCGGGGGTGGTTGGAATCTTTGGAGGAACACTCCTCCTTATCCCTCTCATCGGTACAGAATTCTTCCCCTCTTCAGATGAAGGCCAGGTGAGAATGGGAATCAGGCTTCCCCCGGGTTCTTCGCTCGAAGAGACCAAAAGGGTGATTGAAAAGGTGGAAGGGATTGTGTTTTCGGAAGTCCCAGAGACGGAGTCCCTCTGGGCGAGGGCAGGTTCGGGAAGAGGCCGATCGGTGATCTTCAGCGGAAGGTTTGCCGGTCCTCATACAGGGTCCGCCTCGATCATGCTGGCCGATCAGTCCGAGAGGAAGAGGCCCTCTGAGATGATCGCCCGATCTCTCCGGGAGAAGTTGGGAAATATTCCCGGAACGATCATCACCGTCTTCCCGGGAGGGATCGTCTCCAGGGTGATCACTTTTGGTGCGGATGAACCCATCGATGTTGAGATCCTCGGTTATGATCTGGCTACCGGAAGCCGGCTGGCAAGAGAAGTGGAGGGGTTGCTCCGGGAAGTCGGAGGAGTCACGGATATTCAGATCGGGAGGGAGGAGGGATTGCCGGAATTTCAGGTCAGGATTCGGCAGGATAGGCTTTCGGCTCTGGGTCTCACCACCTCCCGGGTTTCAGAGATCGTCAGGGGGGCGATCGAAGGAGTTGAGGCCGCCATCTACGTCGATCCCAAAACGGGTCGTGAACATAATATCCGAGTAAGAGTTCGCGAGGAGGACCGGAGGAGGCCGGAGGACCTGAGCCGGTTACCCGTTCCAGCACTCAACGGAAAGGTGGTTCCACTGGAGAATGTGGCAGAGATCGTCCGGATCAAGAGCCCTGTCCAACTGGAGAGAAAATATCAACAGAGAATTGTCCATGTGACGGCCAATACCAGCGGAAGGGACCTCGGCTCCATTGCTTCGGAAATTGAAGAGAAGATTTCGAGAATGAAGATCCCGGAGGGGTTCGGCATTACCCTGAAGGGAGCCCGTCTGGAACAGAAAGAGGCCTTTCAGATGCTCATCTTTTCGCTTACCCTGGCCATTCTTCTGGTTTATATGGTTTTGGCCTCTCAGTTTGCGTCTTTCCTCCACCCCTTTCTGATCATGTTTTCTGTACCCCTGGGTTTCATCGGGGTCATCTGGGCACTCTTTTTCACGGGAAACACACTGAGCGTGGTCTCTTTCATCGGGGTCATCATGATGGTGGGGATCGTCGTGAGCAATGCGATTATTCTGGTGGATTACATCAATCGGCTCAGGAAAGAGGAAGGGATGGAATTGAGAGAAGCCATCACACGGGCAGGAAGAATCAGGCTACGACCGATTATGATGACTTCTCTGACCACGGTCTTTGGACTGATTCCCATGGCCCTCGGGTTCGGGGAAGGGGCTGAGGCCAATGCCTCCTTGGCGATTGCCGTGATCGGAGGACTCATGGTCTCCACGTTTCTCACCCTCCTCTTTATCCCGACCCTCTATTTTATCGTGGAGGGATGGAGAGAAAGAAAAAAGCGGTTCGGAGGAATCCATTCGTCGTCCGGAGATAAAAACTCCGCGCCTCGGACTTCATTATGATTCAACGTCGAAAGACCCGCCAAGTCTCAATCGGTTCCGTAACGATCGGAGGAGATTCGCCGATCTCTGTTCAATCGATGGCCAAGACAGATACACGGAATATTGGGCAGACCGTTCGTCAGATCAGAAGGCTTGAAGAGGCAGGCTGTGAGATCATCCGTGTGGCTGTCATTGATGAAGAGGCAGGGCGGGCCATTTCGGAGATCAAGAAGGGGATCCGGATACCCCTCATCGCAGATATTCATTTCAATTATCGCCTGGCTTTGAAGGCGATGGAATCAGGGGCTGACGCCATCCGTATCAATCCCGGGAATATCGGAGGAAGAGACCGCCTGAAGGCCATCGTGCTGGAGGCGAAGCGCCGCTCGATTCCGATTCGTATCGGGGTGAATGCCGGTTCTCTGGAAAAGGAGGTCCTCAAACGATTCGGGGGGCCTACGGCAGAGGCCATGGTGACCAGTGCCCTCCGGACCATTGAATGGATGGAGGACCTCAATTTTCAGCTTATCAAGGTTTCCCTAAAGGCATCTGACGTCATGAGGAGCATCGAGGCCTATCGTCTCTTCTCACGGAGATCAGACTATCCGCTTCATCTCGGCATTACCGAAACGGGAAGGGGTTCCCGGGCGGTGGTCAAATCTTCTATCGGTATAGGACTTCTGCTTCATGAAGGGATAGGGGATACCCTGCGGGTCTCGCTCACCGAAGATCCGGTGGAAGAGGTCCGGGTGGGGTATGAGATCCTGAGGGCGATGAAGGTCCGTCAGCGGGGGATTGAAATCATCTCCTGCCCGACCTGCGGTCGTTGTGAAATCAATTTGGCCCCGCTCGTTGAGAGGATTGAGAAGGAAGTCCAAAAGATCTCCACCCCTCTGGTCATCGCCATCATGGGGTGTGTCGTAAATGGTCCGGGGGAGGCCAGGGAAGCGGATATCGGAATCGCAGGGGGGAAGGGAGCAGGGGTTCTTTTTAAAAAAGGAAAGATTGTGAGGAAGATAAAGGAGAGTGATTTTTTAACGGTTTTAATTAACGAAGTTAAGGGGATGGTGGAGAAGGCAGGGGAGTGATGAACGATGAACGATGAATAAGAAAGGGTTCATCGTTTAGTGTTCATTGTTCATCGTGAGCACGGATTTTCTTCCAGACATCATGGATTCGCTGAAGGACCGTGAAGTGAGTGAGGACGGCCAGAATCCAGAGAACAGGCACCATCCATCCGAAGAGGGCTCCGAGAGAGAGAAGGATGATACGTTCTGCTCTCTCCATGAGGCCAACGGTACATTGAATCTGTAAGGATTCTGCCTTGGCTCTCACATAAGGGATCAGGGCAGTGCCCATGCTGACCCATGCCGTAAGGATGACGAGGCCGGTTTCTCCTCTTTTGAGATAGTCAATCAGGATCGTAAAAAGCAGAAGAAGGTCCGAATACCGGTCCAGAACGGAATCCAAGAAGCTACCCGTGGCCGTTACCTTTTTCAGTTTTCTTGCAATGACCCCATCAAAGAGGTCGAAGAGCCCGGAAAGAATGATGGCCGCTCCGGCGGGAATCCAAAACCTTTTGAGGATGAAGCATGAGGCCAGGAGGGTTGAAAAGAAGCCCATGAGGGTAAAGAGATTTGGATTAACGTTCTCCCCCATGAATCTTTTAAGAAGGGTGTAAAGGAAAGGGTCGAGCCGGTGCCCTATTTTGTTGCCAATCATTCTTGCCCCCTCCCAGCGAGGGAGGAATAAAGAGGGATAAAGTTTTGGAGGAGACCATAACATTTCTATCGGAAAAGTCAATGAAGTAATTTCGGAGTCATGCATTCGGTGATCGGAGATTTAGGCTTGGATAAAAGGAGTCCTGGCTCTGAATTTACGACTCATCACTTGTTCTCCGCAGGAGGTTCCTATGATGTCCCAGGTTGTGTCGAACACGGACTTTAAGACCATGAAGCTCAAGGGAAGGGGAAAGGTGAGGGACATTTATGATTTAGGGGATTGGCTTCTGATCGTGGCGACGGACCGGATCTCAGCCTTCGATGTCGTGATGCCCAATCCCATCCCGGATAAAGGAAGGATTCTGACCCAGATCTCTAAGTTCTGGTTCGACCTGACCCGAGAGATGGTTCCCAATCATATCCTTTCCACGGAGGTAGAGGATTATCCCAAAGAGTGCATGCCTTATCAGGAAATCCTGAGGGGACGCTCCATGGTGGTCATCAAGGCCAAAGTCCTTCCTATCGAGTGTGTGGTGAGGGGTTATCTCTCAGGATCAGGATGGGTAGAATATGAGAGGACGGGCAAGGTCTGTGGAATTCCGCTTCCCGGAGGTTTGATGGAATCATCGAGATTGGAAGAGCCCATTTTCACCCCTGCGACAAAAGCTGAGATGGGCCTTCATGATGAAAACATCCCCTTTGAGGAGGTCGAGAATGAGATCGGAAAAGATCTGGCCCGAAAGGTAAGGTCCCTTTCGCTATCCATCTATAAAAAAGCAAGGGATTTTGCAGAAGCCCGAGGGATTCTCATTGCAGATACCAAGATGGAATTCGGGATAAAGGACGGACAGCTTTTTTTAGTCGATGAGCTTCTCACGCCGGACTCCTCAAGGTTCTGGCCGAAGGATGAATATCGGCCCGGAGGATCTCAGAGGAGTTTTGATAAGCAGTTTTTGAGGGATTACCTCATTTCCATCCGCTGGGACAGGAATCCACCCGCACCTCCGTTACCAGAGGAGATTATTCAAAAGACAAGAGAAAAGTATCTGGAGGCCTATAAGCGAATTGTGGGAAGACCCTTGTGACCAATTAAAAATGGGGCGATTACAGGTTATTGACAGTGATCGCGGGGAGGGGTATGATATTTTAAGGGATGAAAACAAAGGAAGAAATCATTTATTATGAAAAGCCTGAGCTGAGGCAACCCTATCTCATCCTGGGATTTGAGGGGTGGCCCAATGCCGCAGAGGTCTCCTCCTTTTCCCTCCAGTATATGGTGGATCATCTGAAGGCCAAAAGATTTGCCTCTATTCCGAAAGAGCCTTTTTATCAAATGACTTCCCTGCGACCTGTTGCGGTCATCAAGGAAGGAAGGTTATTGGAATTAAAGTCTTCCGAGAATCATTTTTATTACACGGAAAACCCCTCCGGGAAGGACTTCATCTTTTTCTACGGGATTGAGCCTCATTTTCATTGGGATGTCTTTACCCGCCTGGTTCTCGATCTGGCCCAGAAATTCGGGGTCTCCCAAATCATTACGCTTGGAGGAACATACGATTATACTCCCCATTCCTTTCCGACCCTCGTCAGCGCCCTGTTCAATCATGAAGATTTAAAAGAGGAAGTCACCCGTGCGGAGCTCCATCTCACCGACTATACAGGGCCCATCAGCATCCATACCTTTATCTTAGAAACCGCAAGGGAGAGGGGACTTAAAGCGATCAGTCTTTGGGGACATGCCCCGCACTACCTTCAGGCGAGAAACGTGAAGGTCGCCTTCAACGTTCTAAAAAGATTGGTCCATCTGACCGGCATGGAGATTGATCTCTCCAACCTTGAGAGGGCCAGCGATTATTTTGACCAGCAGGTCAACGATCTGGTCAAACAGGATCCCAAACTTCAGGAGGTGATCAGTAAATTAGAGGAGGCCTACAAGCGGTCCGAAAAGATTTCTCTCTCCTCCGGTAAAGAAGAGGAATCCAAAGAGGATAAGGTAGTCTATATTCAGGCATTCCTTAAGAAACAGGAAGAGGATAAATCAGACGCTTGATCTTTTGAGCCCTGTCAATCGTCCCAGCCGATCATCTTTCTCTTCATGACCGGGAGCTTAAATTTCTCCTTCAATCGTCTTGCTATCAGGTCCGGAACCAATCCTTCAACCGCCCCGCTCAGTTTGGCCACTTCCTTAATCGTTCTGGAAGAGACGAAAAAGTAGTCCTTGCTGGTCATCATGAAGAGGGTATCGAGATGGGTGTTCAGGCTCCGGTTCATGGAGGCCATATGAAATTCATATTCGAAATCGGAGGTGGCGCGAAGGCCCCTGAGGATCACTTTTGCATTGGTCTTTTCCACGTAATTGACCAGAAGGCCCTTGAAGCTATCCACGATGACGTTCGGATTATCTTTAAAGATGGTCTTTGCCATCTCCACTCGTTCTCCGACTGTAAAGAGAGGCCGCTTTTCCGCATCATGAGCAATAGCTAAAATCACCTTATCAAAGATCTCAAGAGCCCTCTCCACAATATCGATATGACCATAAGTGAGAGGATCGAAGGAACCGGGATAGATGGCCACTTTTCCCATATCGTTTGGTTCTCCTTTCTTTATAGGGGACATACTCGCACTCCTTCGTGGGCAATCCCTATGCCTTTAAAAAAGAGATCACCGTGTCTCCGATCATCCGCTGGCGAATGACCTCCCATCCGGAGATGGTTTTGGGAAGGGGTTCCCGCCGACCGTGTTCGATGACCAGGATGCTTTCCCGATGATGAATCGGATGAGAGCCGAGTTTCTCCAGGGTTTTCCGTACCCACCCTTTCTCATAAGGGGGATCCATGAAAATAAGATCAAAGGATTCTCCCCTCTTTTTTAGAATCCCAATGGCTCGATAAACATCTTTCGGGATGACTTCGGATCGTCCTTCGAGGCCGCACTGGAGGAGGTTTCGCTGGATGATTTGCAGCGCCTCTCTCGCCTTTTCAACAAAAACGGTTCTCAATGCGCCCCGGCTCAGGGCCTCCATCCCCAGATTCCCCGTACCGGCAAAAAGGTCCAAAACGGCCTTTCCCTCCACCTCCTTCCCGAGGATGTTAAAGACAGACTCTTTGACACGATCGGAAGTGGGCCGGATCGTCCGCCCCTTGGGTGCCACCAGCTTTCTTCCTTTCGATGTCCCGCTGATAATACGCATCTCTCGTCCCTCTTGTTTTTTCAGTCTGTTTGGCCTATTTGGGTTTTTGTCTAAATAGGCAGACGAGACAAACCAAATAGACGAGATCAACCAAGGAGTTCCCCTGCTTTTTTCCGCATGTTCTCCTGATGAGAACCCGGCCAGTAAATTCTCCGGCACCGGGAACACCTGAAAAAATTTTCCTGCTGGTAGAAGATGAAATCCGGAACCTTGCCCTCGACCTCTTCTCTTGGGACCTTATCGAGAAGGGTATTACATAGGAGACATCTTGAAAAGAGGGTTTCCTCATTGAGGGTGATATATTTTTGATGGACCAGTTCTTTTAACTGGAGTAAGAGGAGATCCTCCTGAATTCTCAGGATACAATCCCCGGGTCTTCTGGGAGTCAATTTTGAATTGCGGGTCAGTATGACCCTTCCCTCTTCACGAGCCAGATGGAAGAGTTGATGCATATCCTCACCCTGATAGTATATCGTATCATAACCCAGCATTCTTAACCCTTTGGCCAGCTTCCCTAACATGCGGTCCACAAGAAATTTCATTATCTGAATCTGAGCCTGAAGGATGAGGTAAGGGTTAAGATGCCAGTTTAGGCCAGGGTTAAGTCTTCGGGTTAATGTCCCTGCATCTTAACCCTTACCCTCAAACCAAACTGGCTTCTTTACCATAACCTATTTCCTTTATGGTTAAAGATATTTTCCAATGATCGGTTCTAAGTCCTTCTTCGTCTTTTCCGGAATCAGCTTTTTATTGGTGATCAGTGCATATTTCAGGGCAGTGGCACAGAGGCAATCCCTCTTTTCTGGAAGGTGTTTGAGGGCGGTTCGAATAACACTCTTCGCTGTTTTGGCACTCAGGGCGAGGATTCTCAGGACCTCTCCGATGGAGACATCTTCCGCCTCCTGATGCCAGCAGTCGTAATCCGTAGCAAAGGCGATTGTGGCATAACAAATTTCAGCCTCCCGGGCCAATTTCGCCTCAGGGAGGTTGGTCATCCCGATGATGTCGACTCCCCATGTGCGGTAGAGCCTGGATTCTGCCCGGGTTGAAAATTGTGGCCCCTCGATACAGAGATAGGTTCCTCCCGGATGGACAATGGCACCCGCCTCATGACCGGCTTGAGCAAGGATCTGACTCAGGTGAGGACAGACCGGATCAGCAAAGCTGATGTGGCAGACCACCCCATCGCTGAAAAAGGTGTTAGGGCGTCCCACGGTTCGATCGATGAATTGATTGGGAATGACCATATCTCCAGGATGGATATCTTCTTTCATGGAACCTACGGCACTGACCCCGATGATCCATTCGACTCCGAGCACCTTCATGGCATAGATATTTGCCCTGAAATTGAGGGAGGAAGGTTGAATGCGGTGGCCTTTTCCGTGGCGGGGCAGAAAGGCCACCTTCACTCCCTCGAGGCGACCTAAGACCAAGGAATCAGAAGGGTCACCAAATGGAGTTGTCAGAGAGACTGTCTGGACCTCCTCCAGACCCTCCATCTCATAGAGGCCCGATCCTCCGATCACGCCTACGATCTTCTCAGTCATACCCGTTCTCCTTTTTCAAATCTGAATTGATGTTAACTCTGTTCCGATGAAAAATCAATGATCCCGCCGGCCTATCCATGCCCTTATCATTCTTCATCCGTCCCATATTCAATTTGAGCTGATCGGCCTGAACTTTTCCCCTGGAGTTGACCGCAGGCAGCAGAGATATCCGCCCCTTTGCTGGCACGGACGATTGCCGTTAAACCTCCTTCCAGTAAGATCTCTTGAAATCTCCTGACCTTCTCTTCTGAAGGTCTCCGGAAAGGAATTCCAGGGGCTTCATTCAAGGGGATGAGATTGACCTTGGAGGGGATCCCCCTGAGTATTTTTAATAATCTCTTCGCATCTCCGGGGGAGTCATTCTCCCCATCCAGCAGGACATATTCAAAGGTGATTCGGGCCCTCGGCCGAAGGGGAAAATTTCGGCAGCACCTCAAGATGTCTTTCAGAGGATAACGTTGATTGATGGGCATCAGACGACTCCGTGTCTCTTCATCCGAGGCATTGAGGGAGATGGCCAGACGAAACTGAACCTTCTCCCTTGGGAGCCGCTCGATCTCCGTGATAAGACCCACCGTGGAGAGAGTGACTCTTCTTGAAGAGAACTTAAAAGCCTCAGGATGGATCATCAGTTCGATGGACTTTATCGTATTTTGATAATTGGCCAGAGGTTCTCCCATTCCCATCAGGACGATATTGGTGACGGAGGTCTTCTCAGGCAGAGTTCCCTTTACAGCAAGAATCTGGTTGACGATCTCTGCAGTGGTGAGGTCCCTTTTAAAACCGATTTTACCGGTCAGGCAGAACCGGCATCCCATGGCACAACCCACCTGAGTGGAAAGGCAGAGGGTCAACCGCTTTTTATCCGGGATGAGGACACTTTCAATGCGATTCCCATCCTGAAGATGGAAAAGAAATTTCCTTGTTCCATCTCTGCTCTCTTCCGTCCGGAGCAATGGAAGGTCAGGGATGAAGGCGATCTGGCTTAATTCCTGCCGGAACTTCTTAGAAAGGTTGGTCATCTCATTGAACGAATGGGCCCCTTTCTGGTAGATCCATTTCAGGATCTGGGTGCTCCGGTAGCGTTCTTTCCCAAAAGAGGAGAGGAGGTTTTCCAGCTCAGCAGGGCCGAGGTTCTTAAGATCCGTCTTTTCTATGGGCCTGTTCAGTATTCGAATATCTCCAGGGCATTGAAGAAATAACTGATCTCGAACGAAGCGGTTTGGGGTCCGTCCGATCCGTGGACCACATTTTTTTCAATATTCGTAGCATACTGGCGTCTCAGCGTCCCTTCTTTTGCCTTTGCAGGATCGGTTGCTCCCATCATTTCTCTTGTTTTTTGAATCGCATTTTCACCTTCGAGGACCATGACGACACAGGGGCCGGAAGACATGAAATCGGTTAAACTTTCATAGAAGGGTTTCCCCCGATGAACCGCATAAAACCCCTCCGCCTCCTTTTTACTCATGGAGATCATCCTCATCCCGATCACTTTCAAACCCTGACCTTCGAAACGCTTCACCACCTCTCCGATCAGGTTCTTCCTCACCCCATCCGGTTTCACAATTGAGAGCGTCCTTTCCATCTCTTCCTCCTGTAGGGTTGATGATCAGGTCTTAATCTATCTTCCTCCAATCCTTTTTGTCAAGTTGGTGAGATCTTAAAAAAGTATTGAAGGGTTCGAGGTTGACAGGAACGACTATCATCCACTATACATAAGATACCCCATAAAAGAAGGAGAAGTGAATGAAAGAGGAAAAGAAAGAGGCGTATGATATTATCATCATTGGAGGTGGTCCGGCGGGTTTGACTGCGGGACTTTATGCCTCCCGGGCGAGACTTCGCACCCTTATGCTTGAGAACGGACTCTTCGGAGGCCAGATGACGACCACGGAGTTGATTGAAAATTATCCTGGTTTCCCGCAGGGGATCAGCGGGGATGAGTTAAGCCGTTTGATGGAGGAGCAGGCGAAACGCTTCGGTTTAGAGACAGCGGGTGAAGAGGTGATCGAAGTGAGTCTGGAAGGAGACCTGAAAAGTGTGAAGGCCGTTGGGAGAAACTACCTCTGTAGGGCCCTGATCATCTGTACAGGCACGGAATATCGAAAATTGGGGGTTCCAGGAGAAGAGGAGTTTAAGGGAAAAGGGGTTTCCTATTGTGCGACCTGTGATGGAGCCTTTTTCCAAGACAGTAAAATCATTGTCGTGGGAGGAGGGGATTCCGCACTCACCGAAGCCCTCTTCCTGACAAAATTTGTGAAAGAACTGACCATTGTTCATCGCCGCGATGCACTCAGGGCAACAAAGATTTACCAGGAGAGGGCAGAGGCCAATCCCAAAATCAAATTCCTCTGGAATTCTGTGGTTCAGGCTATCAAAGGGGATTCCGTGGTTCGTTCCGTCTCAGTGAGGAATGTGAAGACAGGAGAGACCAAAGAAATTGAGGCGGATGGTGCCTTTCTTTTTGTTGGGCTCGTTCCGAGAACTCAATTTTTAAAAGGCCTGATCCAACTGGATGAAAACGGGTATATTGTCACCAATGAGAATTGTGGAACTTCAATGAAAGGGATCTTCGCGGCCGGAGATTGCAGAAGGAAGATTTTACGGCAGGTCTCCACCTCCGTGGGAGACGGGGCTACGGCTGCATTTGCAGCGGAAAAGTATCTGGAGGAAGGATGAAAAAATGGTGATGGGGAGTCAACTCTCGGCCATTCTTTTAAGCCTTTGGGTTCTGACGATTCCTGTTACTTCCACCGGAGAGGAGATTAAACTGGAGGGATGGCCCATCCCTGACCTCAGAGGCCTTGTTCCCTACATCATCACCATTCATAGAGTCGATGGGGTTGAAAAGGTCGTAGAAAAGTTCTATACCCCCGGGGGAGGGCATATTGCCAGAATCAGTGGAAATGGAAAGCTCTTCGCTTACGGTGTCGATAAGGATAAGGAGCCTCCCATTGACTATCTCCTCCTGGATATCGATGGCTCAGGGAGATTTATTAAAAAATTGGGGCCTGAGGAGTCTTATCTCATTCCGGAATGGGTTTCCCGTTGATTGATTCCTGCCCGTTTCCCATTTCTGAACCTAAAATCATAGAATAGGTATCAAAAATTTTAATTTCCTGTAACAAAAAAGGCTATTTTTTGTAATAAGGCATTATTGTATTTTTAAAAATCTTATTAAAATCAAATAGTTTAAATTATAAATTCATTTGGCATTGAAATTGCTTTTATAAAAATTAGAAAAATATAAGTAAGACACATTGTCGAAAAAGCCAAACCACGAGTAATCGTGGGACGGAAAGCCACGCCTGTATGCCAAAAAGTGAAAGGCATGCAGGAGTGCCTGCAGTCCGGGTGCCAACTTATCGTTCCTCCGCACCTCAGGGTGCAGGCGCTGGTCCTGGATATCCGGGATAGCCGGGTTGCCGAAGCAGTCCCTTTCTGCCAAAAGGCGTTAAACCGTACTGATTTGGGGCGGAGAGGAGGATATTACGGACCCGTGGTCAAAACTGACACGGGTTTTTTTATTTGGGTTCTATACCAGGATGGAAAGGATTTGACCATGTCTTTTTCAAAAAGGTGTTCATTCTATAAAGAATTAGTAAAGGATGGATTGAGCTTCAGGATTGGATACTGCTACCTCGATAATGATTGGACGACTTGCCAGGGGGATATCCAATCATGTAAGAAACTCGATGTTCTGAGGAAGCATTTATTAAAAAAGAAAAGAGTCGAATGGGGGTTGAGATGAGGAATCAAAAGATATGTCCACTTTTTAGAAGACCGGAGGGGTTGGGGATGGGAAAGGGTATCGGCTATTGTGATATCGATAGTGGCAGTACGACCTGTGAAGGAGATGTTGAATTCTGTGAAAGACCCGATGCCTTAAAGAAGTATCTCCGGGCGAAACTGGACGAGATGGAAAAGGAAGAAAAATAGGTGAGGCCAGGCCTTATTGTGTATCAAATATTCATCCACTCAAAGGCCTTCCTTCAGTGGTAAGGAATGCCTCATTTAAAAAGGGCTATTTCTATCGATCCACCAGGAATGTCTCCTAAATTCCTTATAAAGCGGACGAATTAATATTTTTTGGTAAGGGTAACGACTTCACTGTTAGAGGAGTCCTTAGTTTCATTCGTTCATCTTTCCTCAGTTTTAGGGGCGAACTAAGGTTTCCGCTATAAGATTTTCTCCGACATCCCTGCCCTGTACCATGTTAGGTTCAGGGCCTGCCGGATCGTCAAATTCCACCGCTCGAGTGAGGCATTGCGGGAAAGTCGGCTGAATGCCCCGCCTTGTAGGCGGGGATGGCGGTAACGGGCTC
>CAZXMB010000022.1:0-23741 GCA_964641715.1 uncultured Syntrophaceae bacterium | reverse complement strand
GGTCCGGCTTCTCAACCCGACCCGCCCCATTCTCATCCTCATGAACAGATTTCCTATGTGGTTACCGGAAAGATTAATCTTTTCTTTGGGGATGAAGTGACCCGTTTAGGCCAGGGGGATATCTTTACGGTACCGCCCAACGTACCCCATTGTATTCAGCTATTGAGTAAAAAGGCACGGTTCGTCGACACGTTCAGCCCTATCCGTGAGGATTTCCTGAAATAGCCATCCCTGTCCTGTCCATCCTTTGATTCTAAAATCCAGCAGGCGATCCCTGTCCGCAGCCATTTTTCCTTGGCGGATAGGGACCCCCCTCGTTTAAGGCACCACAGGTTGACTTCTCGATCTAAATCCCATAGACTTCCGGGAAAGGAAAAGGGAAGCGGAGATGGGGGAACGATAGGCTCTTCTTTCATTATTGATCATCAGGAGGTAGGGTTTCGATGGATGGAGTCCGAAAACCCTTGGGACTTGTATTCAAGCTGAAAATGGGAATGGGGAATGATAATTGACAAAAGCTAAGCAGTTGATAAAATGAGGCCGTCTCGACCAATTTCTCATAAAGGATCAACCTTATGGCAAGATTTTTAGAAGAGGATGATATTTTTGATCTCTCCATTGGAGCTACTGTTCTTGGGACAGGAGGAGGGGGATCACCAGATCTGGGTCTCTCGATCTTAAACCAACTTTTAAACATGGGAAAGGAAATCAAGCTGATTTCTATTGAGGAAGTTCCGGAGGATGAGATTGTGATCCACCCCGCAATGGTCGGGTCTATTGCTCCTTCAAAAAGTGGAAAGGCAGGGTTAGAAGAATATAAGGCTAAAATTCTCTCAGAAGACGGTCCTCTCATCTCTGGTCTGAGGACATTGGAAAAGGTCCTCTCAAAGAGAATCTATGCGGCTGTCCCTGTTGAGATGGGAGGGCTCAACACCCCTATGGCGGCCATTTTGGCGGCTCTGGCAGGTTTTCCTTTTGTTGATGGAGATACGATCGGTCGTGCGAAACCGGAGTTAATGATGCAGACCTACACCATACTTAATATCCCCATTACCCCCATGGTTCTAACAGATATGAAGGGAAATGCTGTCCTAGTGAGGAGGGCTGCCAATTTCAAAGATGCAGAGAAAATTGCGAGGGCATTGGCGGTGATAGGGGAGGGCACCACAGCGGTCCGCTGTCCAGTGAGAGGGGATGTATTAAAGAAAGCACTCATCCCGGGAGGAGTTTCGAAGGCAATCGAGATAGGGAAGGCGCTGAGAGAGGCAGAATTTTTCGGCAACGACCCTGTTTCTGCTGTGATTAACGCTTCCGGAGGAGAGGAATTTTTTCGAGGAGAGGTGAGCCGTTTTGAATGGGAAGATCGAGACGGGTTCATGTGGGGAACGATTACCATTCGCGGAGAAGGCCGATATAAGGGACATGAACTGAAGGTTTGGCTGAAGAACGAAAATCTTCTCTCCTGGCTGGACGGAGAGCCCTATGTGGTGACGCCTGACCTTATCTGTATTCTCGAGGCCAAGACAGGAAAACCCATCACCAATTCAAACATGAGGGAGGGGGAAAAGGTTGTGACCTTTGGGATTCCTTCTCACCCTTTTTGGCGCACCAAAGAGGCTATCGATCTGGTATCCCCCAAGCATTTTGATTTTGATGTTCCCTATACCCCGATGGAGCAGGTGATTCGTTCTTTCTAAGACATTTTAGATAGAAGAAAATTGGAGGAAGATTCAGACATGGCACTGAAACAGGTGATGGAGATCTATGAACTTCTTGACAGTCCAAAGGCGAACGGAGAAAGGGTGGCCTCCCTTTTGCAGAAAAGAGGGGTCCAGAATGTAGAAGTGGTGACGATGGAGGGAGAAAAAGGGAAGACGGATTCGGTCAAGGTGTGGGTTGAGGGAGCCAAAGGACGCAGGTCCGGAGGGAATGCTCCTACCCTCGGCGTGATTGGTCGGCTAGGGGGTGTGGGAGCGCGGCCCACTGTGATCGGGCTCGTCTCCGATGCGGATGGGGGGATTGCGGCTCTCTCCATTGCCCTCAAATTAGCAGACATGAAGGAACAGGGAGACCGATTGCCGGGAGATGTAATTGTGGCCACCCATATCTGTCCTTCGTCTCCGATCATCCCTCATGAACCTGTTCCGTTTATGGGATCCCCGGTGGATATGAAGAGCCTCAATGATCATGAAGTGGATCCGCTGATGGAAGCCATTCTCTCCATCGATACGACGAAAGGCAATCGGATCATCAACCAGAGAGGGTTTGCCATCTCTCCCACTGTAAAAGAAGGCTATATCCTAAGGGTGAGTGAAGATCTTCTCAGGATCATGGAGCATACCACAGGGAGGAGACCGTCTGTCTTTGCCATCACCACCCAGGATATCACCCCCTATGGGAATGGACTCTTCCATCTCAACAGTATCCTGCAACCTTCTGTGGCGACCCGTGCTCCAGTGGTGGGTGTGGCACCTACCACAGAATCCAAAGTCCCGGGATGTGCGACAGGAGCAAGCCATATCATCGATATTGAAGAGGTTGTGAGATTCTCCATTGAAGTAGCCAAATATTTTGGTTCGGGACAGTGCCATTTCTATGATGAAGGTGAATTTAAGAAGATGGTGGAACTCTATGGCTCCATGAACCATCTTCAGACGCTTGGAGGGAAACGATGGGCCTGAAAAAGATCGGGATGATCACCATTGGCCAGTCCCCGCGGGTAGACATTCTCCCTGAGATGAAGGAAGTCTTAGGAAGGAATGTGGAGGTGAGCGAGGCAGGGGCATTAGATGGGCTTACATTAGAAGAAGTCAAGAAATTCTATCCCAAAAGGGAAGACTATATTCTTTGCACCCGTATATCAGATGGAACAGAGGTCGTGGTTGCCAGGAGGTTTATCATCCCCCGGGTAAAGGCATGTATTGACCTCCTCTCCCGAAGAGGAGCAGAGGTCCTCGTTTTTATCTGCACCGGAAAGTTCCCTCCCTTTTCTTCGGAGAAGCTCTTGATTGAATCACAGAAGATCGTCGATCATTTTATCCTGGCCCTTCGCGAAGAGAATAAGAGGATGGGCTTACTCATTCCTCTCTCCGATCAGATCCAGCAGGCAAAGAGGACCTACGATCGAATGAAAGGGAAGACGATCATTCGGGCCGCTTCTCCCTATGGGTCAGAGGACGAGATTTTTATTGCCGCAGAAGCATTGAGAAAGGCCGACCCTCATTTTATTGTGATGCATTGTATGGGGTACACCCAGTCGATGAAGAAGAAAGTGATGGAGATTACAGGCAAACCCACTATTTTAGCCCGCACTCTGGTGGCGAGGACGGTCAAAGAACTCTTGGGCTCATAGAAAGGGGGTGACTGAATTTTAAGGGGAAAACGAAAGCCATCTGCTTGTCCGTTGGGAAGGATTTGGATCATGTTTTTATTGAAAGGAGGTTAGGAAATAATGAGGAAAAATTATTTTGGGACAATTTTGATAATGATCGTTGGGGTAAGCTTTCTCGTGGGGGCGTCCGCCTCTGGTTACGAAAAGAGGGATGGAAAGAAAATCTTTGTTTACGGGGAAAGGCAGGCTGCTCCTAATATTGATCCAAGCCAATATTATGATTGGTCCACCCGGATGCTTCAACAGAGCCTTTATGATGCCCTGTTAAAGTATGTGGGAAATCCGCCTAAACTTATTCCCTGGTTGGCAAAATCTCGGAAGAAGTCGGCAGATGGAAAAAAGTGGACCTTTGAGCTGGTGAGAAATGCTAAATTCCACAATGGAGACCCTGTGACCGCTCAGGCAGTGAAGTGGTCTTTCGAAAGAACCCTTACCATTAAAAAGGGGCCGGCCTGGATGTTGATGGATTTTCTCGATAAAGATGGGATAAGGGTCATTGATGATCATACAATCGAGTTCAATCTGAAGAGCCCCTATGCTGCCTTTGAGATGGCTCTGCCCTGGTGGTATATCATGAACCCGAAGGTGGTCATGGCCAATGCCAAGGGAGATGATTATGGGCAAGAATGGATGAAGAGTAATTCTGCAGGATCAGGGCCCTTCCGGCAAAAAAGGTGGGAACACGGGGTACTCTATGAATTGGAGGCCGTGGAGGATTACTGGAAAGGCTGGGAGAACCCAAAACATATCAACGGGTTTATCTATAAGATTATTCGAGAATCGAGTTCCTTAAGAATGGCTCTCGAGAAAGGGGAAGTAGATGGTATTTCAGGCCTGAGCCCGGAGGACTATGATGCCGTTATCAAGAACCCGAACATCTATGTCACCAATGACCCCGGTTGGACCACATTTGGCCTGAAGATGAACACCCAAAAGGGATATACGAAGGACATCAACATCCGTAAGGCTATTTGCTATGCTTTTGATTACCCTTCGATGATCAAAATCTATAATGGGAATGCCACCCTTGAGGACAGCCCCTTCCCAAAGGGGATGAAGGGACACATTCCGGTCCCCAATGTTTATCGCCAGGACATGAAAAAAGCGAAGGAGTATCTTGCCAAAGCAGGATATCCCAATGGTGGATTTGAGCTTGAATATGTCTATGTCTCAGGTCTGGAAGAGGAGAGATTAATCGGTTTAGTCTTATTGGATAACTTAGCCCAATTGGGGATTAAATTGAAGATGGTTCCTTTAGTGTGGCCGAACATGGTGGCGAGGGGATCCAAAGTGGAGACCTCTCCAGATCTTATTGCCGTCTTTACGACTCCGATCATGGATGACCCGGATGTAGTGGCAATCCAATATCACAAAGTCTCTTGGGGAAAGTATTATGGCTCCCACTTTTACCAAAATGAGAAAACATGGGAGATGATCGAAAAGGCTCGCTTCACCGTGGATTGGCCGACAAGAAGAAAGCTCTATGAGGAGATTCAGACTCAAATCATGGAGGATGTGCCAGAGCTCTTTGGCATGCTTTTCAACCGGAGATGGGCCTTCAGAAAGCATGTGAAGGGTTTCGTCTTTTCACCCATGCGATTCACGAGCGAGATTGATATCTATCCTCTTTATATTGAAGATTGATTCATCGAGAAATAGACCATTCAGGGGGAGGGAAATCATCCTTCAACGGATTGAGCCCTCCCCTGAATTTTACTGAGAGGGTGCCTCCAGCATGAAACGCTATTTTCTGAAACGCTTTCTCTCTATCATCATCACCCTTATCGGATTGAGTGTGATTGTCTTCATGGTCTCAAGGGTAGCTCCTGGTGACCCGGCAAAACTGGCGGCTGGCCCGGATGCAACAGAGGAGATGGTTCAGATCATTCAAAAAGAGTTTCGGTTAGATGACCCTCTTCCTGTTCAGTATATTAGTTATATGAGAGGTCTTCTTCGAGGAGATTTTGGCCGGTCGATCCGAACACGGCATCAAGTTCAGGAGGATATCAGGCTCTTCTTACCTGCCACCTTCGAGCTGGTCTTTTTTTCTATTGCCTTTGCCATTGCCTTCGGCATCCTATTTGGAATCCTGTCCGCTGTGTATAAAGATACCTGGATTGACCACGGCGCCCGAGTCTTCTCCGTCACGGGTGTCGCTGTCCCGATGTTCTGGCTGGGGATCATGCTTCAACTCCTTCTGGCGGCGAAGTTTCACCTCCTTCCCATCGGAGGAAGGCTTGACACCATGATCCTTCCTCCAACAACAATCACCCGATTCTTTCTGATGGACAGTTTGATCACGGGGAACTGGGTCGTTTTTAAAAATGCACTCAGCCATATCTTCCTGCCCGCCTTTGTCCTTTCTTTTCCGGCCTTAGCGAGTATCACCCGGATCAATAGGGCCGAAATGTTAGAGGTCCTCCATAAAGATTTTATCTTAAATGAGAGGGCCCAGGGAATTTCAGAGCGGCTCATCATTGCCAAATATGCTTTGAAAAATGCCCTCATTCCAACCCTGACGATGATTGGATTGAGATACGGATGGATGCTCGGAGGGACCATCCTCGTGGAGACGGTCTTTGACTGGCCTGGAATCGGAAATTATGCAGTGGGTGCGGCGGTTTACTCCGACTTTCAACCCGTCATGGCTGTGACCATCATCCTTGGCCTCAACTTCATGATCGCCAATCTCTTCGTAGACCTGGGATATGGGGTTTTAGACCCAAGGGTGAGGTATGAATGATTAGGGATTGTGAAACTCGGAATACGGAAATACTCACTCAATGAACTCGATAAATTCCATTTGGGCCCGATGGAGGGTTGAGAGGAAAAGCCAGATTAGGGGCTTCAAGCTCATTGTCTATACAATGAGTCGCAGTCCCCTCTCAGTGATCGGCTTCTCTTTCGTTCTGATCTTCTTTGTTATCGCTTTGATCGGTCCCATCCTCATCACCTATCCGCAAGATGTAAGAGGAGCGGTCCATATGGATCAGAAATTTAAGCCCCCTTCCTCTCTCCATCCCTTTGGTACGGATGAAGTGGGAAGGGATATCTATTCGAGGGTGATCATGGGGACTCGAATTTCGCTTCAGATCGGACTCCTCATCATCTTCGTAGCCATGGGAATTGGAGTTCCCGTAGGAATTATTGCAGGCTATCTGGGTGGATGGGTGAATGAAGTCCTGATGAGGATTACCGATATCTTTCTCTCCGTCCCCGGACTGCTTTTAGCTCTGGCGATTGTGGGAGCACTGGGACCGGGGATCAAGAATGCCATGCTCGCGCTCTCCATTGTCTGGTGGCCTGGATATGTGCGGTTAGTACAGGGGAAGACCCTTTCTTTAAGGGAAGAGTCCTTTGTCGAAGCTGCCAAGTCAATCGGCGCATCAAAATTCCGAATTATCTTTGGCCACATCCTTCCCAATTGCACTTCTCCCATCATTATCAAGGCCTCGATGGACATGGGAATGGCCATTCTTTTTGCGGCCAATCTTGGTTTTATTGGTGTAGGAGCACAACCCCCCATCCCTGAGTGGGGAGCAATGATCTCCACCGGCCGAAACTATCTGATGAATCACTGGTGGATGGCTACCTTTCCGGGATTGGCCATCCTCATCACCGTTTTAGGATTCAACCTATTGGGAGATGGTCTCAGAGATGTCCTTGATCCCCAAAGTCGGATTTAGTGATGGGACCCATTCTGGAAATCAAAAACCTGCGGATTGAATTTAAGACTTTTGAAGGTGTCTCCCATGTCCTGGATGGGGTTGATCTTACCTTGGGAAGAGGAGATACCCTCGGCCTTGTAGGAGAGACGGGTTGCGGAAAATCCATTACTGCAAAAGCTATCCTGAGACTTCTTCCCGTTCCCCCGGCGAGGGTCATTTCAGGAGAAATCCTGTTTGAAGGAGAAGATCTTCTTAAGAAATCGGAAGAGGAGATGAAAGGAGTTCGCGGTAGACGGATTGCAATGGTCTTCCAGGATCCAATGACCTTTCTCAATCCTGTCTTTACGATAGAGGAACAACTGGCAGACGTCATTCTTGCCCATGGAGAAGGAGATGGCTCCGGTCCCAACTCAAGAAGAGAGAAGATCACGAGAAGGCAGGCAGTAGAGAGGGGCATCGAACTCCTAAGGGAGGTGAAGATTCCTCAGCCGGAATTGAGAATCAAATCCCACCCCCATGAATTTAGTGGTGGGATGAGGCAGAGGGTCCTGATCGCCATGGCCCTCTCCAGATCCCCTCAGATCCTCATCGCTGATGAACCAACGACTGCCTTAGATGTAACCATCCAGGCCCAAGTCCTAAAGCTCCTTGGCGATCTGGTTCAACGCCATGGCCATTCGGTCCTGCTCATCTCGCATGATTTGGGTGTCGTCGCAAAAGTCTGCAAAAGAATTGCCGTGATGTATGCCGGAAGTATTGTTGAGAACTGCTCCACGGTTCAGCTTTTCAAAAGGCCCCTTCATCCCTATACCCGAGGGCTTTTAAACTCCATTCTTGTCTTTTCAAAGAGGGAAGGCGAGGCTCAAGGAATCAAAGGCATGATTCCAGACCTGATCCATCCCCCTTCGGGTTGTCGGTTCCATCCTCGTTGTTCTGAGGTGATGGAGGTGTGCGAAGAGGAGAAGCCACTTTTTTCCGAGATCGAGGGGGATCACTGGGTGGGCTGTCATCTATATAAAAGGGGATAAGTCTGTTCGGAGGCCGGGCCTTGCTCATTCTTATAGGGTGCGTTCTCTGAATACTTAGGATATGCTGAGATGACCGAACCATTGTTGGAAGTTAAGAATTTGAAGAAGATTTTTCCTCTGAGGGGTGGATTCTTTCGCGGAGGAGCGGGAGGGGTAAGGGCAGTGGATGGAATATCCTTCTCCATCAGGAGGGGGAGTTCTTTCGGTCTGGTGGGAGAATCGGGTTCAGGGAAGACAACGGTGGCCAGAGCGATTCTCCAATTGGTTGAACCTACCGAAGGGGAGGTGTTGTGGGAAGGGAGAGATATTTGTAAGTTTTCAGAATCAGAAATGAAGGAGTTAAGAAGGAATATGCAGATGATCTTCCAGGACCCCCATTCCTCGTTAAATCCAAGGAAAACTGTCTTCCAATGTATTGGGGAGCCCTTGGTGATTCATGAGGGAATGGGGGGAAAGAGGCTTCGTGAGAGAATTGAGGAATTACTTGAGACCGTGGGATTAAAAGAAGAGCATATGTTTCGTTATCCTCACGAACTCAGCGGAGGGCAAAAACAGAGGGTGGGCATTGCCAGGGCACTTTCCCTTCAGCCCAAACTTCTCATTTTGGATGAACCAACGTCCGCTCTTGATGTCTCTGTCCAGGCCCAGACGCTTCATTTCTTGGAGTCCCTTCAGGAGAAGATGAAACTGACCTATCTTTTCATCTCTCATAATCTCGCCGTTATCCGTTACACCTGCGATATCGTCGCTGTGATGTATCTTGGAAAGATCATCGAGAGGGGAGAGGCAGAATCGGTCTTTTCCTCTCCCAGACACCCTTATACGAAGGCCCTTATCTCAGCCGTTCCCCTTCCTCAGGCAGAACTATTTGAAACAATGATCCTTCTCGAAGGGGATATTCCCAGTGCAACCCATATCCCATCGGGCTGTCGATTCCATACCCGCTGTCCTGAAAAAGCAGGAGCAATCTGTGAAGAAAGAGAGCCAAACTCATATTACTTCCCGGATGGAAGTCAGGTAGATTGCCATCTCTTTCAATAAAAACTATCATCTTACTCCCCCCTCCTTCACCAGAGAGGGCGAAGGAGAATCCTCGGCAATGAGAGATAGGGGAAAAGGAGGACGAAGTGAGGAATTCTTTGGAAGAGAAGATTCGAGGGATGAAGGATTGGCTGGTAGAAATCCGGAGGACGATCCACCAGCATCCGGAACTGGGGTTTGAGGAGGTGGAAACCTCAAGGCTCGTCAGCGAATGGCTCGGACAATTTGGGCTGGAGGTGAAACGGGGATTGGCCAAAACCGGAGTGGTCGGGCTCCTCCAGGGGAAAGAGGCAGGGAAAACTATTGCGATCCGTGCGGATATGGACGGACTCCCCATGGAAGAGCTCAATCAGGTTCCCTATGTTTCAAAGGCCAAGGGGAAGATGCATGCCTGCGGTCACGATGCCCATGTGACGATTCTTTTGGGAGTGGCGAGATTCTTTTCCACCCTCAGAGACCAGCTCAAAGGAAATATAAAGTGGATCTTTCAACCTGCGGAAGAAGGAGGGGGCGGGGGAAGGGTGATGGTCGAAGGAGGAGTACTGGAGAACCCCAGGGTGGATGCCATCTTCGGGGCCCATGTCTATCCCCAGATCCCCATCGGAAAGGTGGGGATCTGCGAAGGAGAGGCCCTTGCCTCAGCGGATCGGTTTACCATCAGGATCCTCGGCCAGAGCGGTCACGCCGCCTCTCCTCATCTGGCGAAGGACCCCATTCTCGCTGCAGGACACCTCATCACACAGATTCATTCCATTGTCAGCCGAAATATCAATCCTCTGGATAGCGGGGTCGTCACGATAGGAAAGATCGGGGGTGGGTCCGCATTCAATATTATCCCGGATGAGGTCGAACTCTTAGGAACGGTGCGCTCGTTGAACCCGCAGGTCCGGGAAGCATTGAGAGGGAGAATCGAAAAACTGACCCAGGGCATCGCCCAATCCTTCGGGGTGGATTATCGATTCGACTTTGAATACGGATATCCGGTTCTGGTCAATGACCCTCAGATGACCCGCCTGGTGGCCTCCGCCTGTTCCAAAGCCATAGGAAATGAGAATGTGGAGGTATTAAAACCCTCCATGGGAGCGGAAGACTTTGCTTACTATCTGGAGAAGGTTCCCGGGACTTTTTTCAGGTTTGGGATAAGAAATGAGCAAAAGGGAATCATTCATCCCTATCACAGTTCTCACTTTGATATCGATGAAGAGGTGCTCCCTTTCGGTGTGGAAATGTTTGTGAGGATCATTGACGAATATTTGGGGTTAAGGATAATCTAATAGGGAATCTTATTCTCCCCTCGGGCCGGACATGAATGATTTTAAAGAAGAGATCTCCAAATACTCCTTTCTCTCCTATCTGAAGCCGCTCTCTTTTCTCATCGGTATCTTCTTCATGAATTTCCTCGGTAGAATCGTGCTCTCTCCCCTGATGCCCGCGGTGGAGAAGGATTTGAGATTGGGGCATGATGAGGCGGGCTCCCTCTTCTTTCTGATCTCTTTCGGGTATTGTGCGGGCCTATTTTTTTCTGGGTTTATCTCCTCCTGGCTCCACCATCGAAAGACCATTATCCTCTCATCGCTGGCAATCGGGGGGGCACTCCTGATGGTGGGGTTCAGCCCTCATCTCTGGGGGATTCGGGTGGGCCTCTTGTTTATGGGAGTGGCGGCAGGATTCTATCTTCCCTCGGGGATCGCCACTCTGACGGCAATGGTTAACCCCCGTCACTGGGGAAAGGCCATCGCCATCCATGAATTGGCTCCGAACCTTGGTTTTATCATTGCCCCTTTGATTGCAGAGGTCCTCCTGGGCTGGTTTTCCTGGCGTGGGGTCTTGGTCATCCTTGGAGTGGCTTCGCTCGCCATGGGATTCATCTTCACCCTCAGAGGGAAAGGGGGAAACTTTCCCGGAGAAGCCCCTCGCTGGAGGACTCTTCAAATCGTATCGAAAGAGCCTTCATTCTGGCTCATGATTCTCTTTTTCTCTTTTGGTATTGGTTCAAGTTTTGGAGTCTATTCCATGGTTCCTCTCTATCTCGTTTCAGGAAAAGGTATGGATCGGACCTGGGCCAATACGGTACTCGCATTATCGAGAGTTTTAACTGTGGGCACTTCCATTCTTTCGGGATGGATTACAGACCATCTGGGCGCGAAGAAAACATTAAAAGCCGCCTTTCTGACGACAGGCACCGTGACCGCACTGATCGGGGTAGTTTCAGGAGATTGGATCATCCTGGCCATTTTTATTCAACCCATCCTTGCGACTGCTTTTTTCCCGGCTGGTTTTGCCGCTCTTGCCCGTATCGGTTCCGATAAGATTAAGAATGTGGCTGTCTCTCTTACCGTCCCCTTTGGTTTTTTAATCGGGGGAGGAGCCATTCCAGCAGGGATCGGACTCCTCGGGGAGTGGGGTGCGTTTGACCTGGGGTTTATCCTTTTAGGCGGGTTGGTTCTCACAGGTGTTTTCCTGGTTCGATACCTGAGATTCTTTAACGAACCCACTTGATTCTTATCTCAAAGGGCCAAGCTTCGGTCCATTATAAAAATTTTATTCCACAGGGTGACAAATTGTGCAATGAAAATAGGAGATAAAGATAAGTTCGATTTAGAAATTTCATTTTATTTCAAATAGTTATCAATTCAGCCCACCAGTGGAACGAAATTTGCTTGCTCTATTATTGAAGATACTGATAGGGTCTTGCCTGATCATAAATTTAATGATATCTTAAAAGGAGAATGAATCAATGGTGTTGAGGGGGTTGTCCTTGATTAAAAAATTGAAGATCATCTTGATCGCAGTGATCCTGTTGGCGATCCTGACAATCTTTCTCCAGTACAAATTTATTAAATTGGGTGCCTTCAGCCTTGGCTTAGGTAGCTTTGACATTATTGAAAGAATCTTCCCTAAATCCAACCCCTGATCCAAAGTCAACGGATTTAATTACCTGCCTGAAAAAAGAAGGGCCTCCAATGGCCCTTTTTTATCATTGTTTCTGGATCAACGCTGAGTAAGAGTCGATGGATTGACTCATTTGAATTACAGGTTTAACATAAGCCTGAGATCGTTATGGAGGATAACCTTGAGAAGGCAGGACCGAAGGATTTTCGAAGAATTGGTTCGCTTTTTAAATGGGAAAGGGATGCTGACCAAACCCCCTGATCAGGTTCTCCCCGAGATTGGTAAATTCTTTTTGGGATACCCTTATGCCGTTGCCACACTCGAAAAGAAAAGCAAAGAACACCTTGTCGTCAATCTGAGAGAGCATGACTGTGTGACATTCATCGAAAATGTACTCGCTCTGTCATGGTGCATCGGATCGAGAGATAAGTCTTTTAAAACCTTCAGGAGAATACTCCAGAAGATACGATATCGAGGCGGTCTTCCGGGGGGTTACTGCTCACGGCTTCATTATTTTTCGGACTGGATTTATGAGAATGAAAAGAGGGGCATCCTGAAGGATATCACCGCCGAAATCGGAGGCAGGCCTTTAAGAAAGGCCCTTCACTATATGACCGCCCATGTCCATCTCTATCCTCCCTTAAAAGAACCGGCAGATTTCCGGAGAATGAGGTCCGTTGAGAGAAGGATCAGCAGACGATTGTTCTTTTTCATTCCAAAAGAAGTCACGAAACACATCGAGAATCGAATTCATGAGGGTGATCTCATTGCCCTCACCACCCATAGAGAGGGCCTCGATATTCATCATGTTGGGCTTGCCTCAGGAGTGAAGAACCGAATTCACCTGCTTCATGCCTCCCAAAAGGAGGGTAAAGTTGTCCTTTCCAGAAAGACCCTCTATGGGTATCTGATGGGAAACCGCGACTGCACAGGAATCATGGTTGCACGGCCGGTGAACGCGAACCCGGGTTTCTATCAACACTGATTCATTTTCTGGCGAGCAAGGATTTCTTCAGTACGTATCCTGTCCTTGAAGGCGTCGTTACGGTTGATCTCTTCAAGGCTGAGACCGACATCACTGTTTCCTGGCCAGCGCCGGCAGAGATAGAGGCTTTCATAAATCCTTCCGATTCGGTATTCCCTGCAGATTCGCAAAGCCGCCGCATAATCCTCGCCGTAGTTCACATTGAGAAATCCGATTTTACGCATCAAAGAGGTGTTGAAAGCCCGGGGGGCACCGAGACCGTTGATCCGGAGTGCATTATTATGACCATTCTCATCCGTCCATTCGGAGTGGTCGATCAAACCCGGCGGAATCTCTTCAAGCCAGGAATCAACCGGGGTATAGGACCCGATCACCATAGCGAAGTTTCCCTGACGAAGCCTGTGGATCATCTTCTGCAGGGTATATCGGTTGCTGTAAAGATCGTCCGAATCGAGCTGAATGGCATAGCGGCCGCAGGCTTTATTCTGCATGGCTTCATTCCAACAGCCTCCGATCCCCAGGTCGGTCCTTTCCGGGATGATATGCTTGAGTTGAGAATATTTCCTGGCAAGATCAGAGAGAATGGTTGTTGTTCCGTCCGTCGAATGATTGTCAATGACAATGATGTTGAATGAGAAATCGGTTTCCTGAGAGAGGGCGCTCCTAACAGCTTCTCCAATTGTCTCTTTCCGGTTCCTGACAGGGATGATGACAGAAGCCTCCACCGGAAAGGATTGGGCTGGCTGTTCGATCTCCCTAAAATGAGGCGGCAGATAGGCTCGAATCCTCTTCAGGTAGTCCGTAAAGACCGTTTCCATCTCCCTCTGAACTTCTCGATTTCGAGGATCGAGGTAGTTAAATATTCTTTCCCCCCTGCCGGCTTCCTCTGTTTCAATCATCGAATAAAGTGGTTCTTGAAGATGATAAAGAGAATGGTTGATGGAGATCTTCAGGCGAAGGTCATAGAGACCAGCGAAGATCACCTCTGGTAGGATACCATATTTCCCCAGGGTGTGATGAATGGCTGAGACAGAGAAGAGGATCATTCCGCCAAAATCGAAATCATCACGAACACTCCCCAATTGATAATCATTCAGTGGATGAAGGCTCTTTCGGTGTTCGTTTTGGTCATAGAAATCGGAATAGACCAGGCCCGCCTTCGTGGACTCAGCCGCTTCCAGAAATCTCTCCAGGGTTTTAATCCCGACTGAAATTTGTTTAAACTCCGGAAAGAGAAGGAAATACTTCGTTTGTATTCCGCTCAGAATCTGGTTGAGGGTTTCACCTGAGGGAAGAGGGTCTGCGTCCAATACAGAACACCCAGGGATGTTCAGGCAAACCTGTTCCGGAGCCACGATTACAACATGCTCTACGAGACCTGATGTTGACAGGAGAGATAAAGTTCCTTCAAAAAAAGGTTCCGGATTATAAGAAGTGACTACGGTGAGAGGTTTCATCTTACTGTCCATTCCCTTGGGTATTGTTTACCGGCGCGTAGGTGGCTCCAGATCATGGCTACGAGAAATAGCGTAAGCACGCCAAGGCCAACCGGTTTTAATAATGCCATGAAACTGGCGTGATGATGAACCATGATCAGCGGGTTAGCGCCAGCCGGTGGATGGATGGTTCGGGTTGCCACCATGACCACCATTGTCAACACTAAGGCAACAACAGAGACCCAAAGTGCATCGCCGAAGAGCTGAAAGCACAGGATACCAATCAAGGCACCACCGAGGTGTCCGCCGAAAAGTGCACGTGGCTGGGCAGCTTCTGAATCGGTTAAGGCAAAGAGGAATACGGTGGATCCTCCCAGAGAAGCGAGAAGAAGCATTGAGTGATCATCAGTAACGAGCCATAGGGCAAGGCCGATTGCGACCGTAGCCCCGATTGCTGACCAGATGATATCGCCCAAATTTTGTTTATAACTTCTGTCCCGGTTTTTAAGATCAAGTGAACTCATTCTGATACCTCTCATGTTTCCATTGAGACCCACCTACTATTAAACACCTTTCGTGTTAAACTACAAACGCATTAATTAAAATGGCATCACCCCCACCTAGCCCTCCCCCTTTGAGGAGGAGGGAAGGGGGGGGTAAAATAATTTTATCCCTTCAGCTCGATTGCCCTCTGACATTCCACAACAAGTTCTTGTAGAATTGGGAGGGATTCTGCTTGATAAGCCGCAAGATGAAGATGACGAACTCCTGCAGGGATATGTCCAATAAAGGTTTTAAGCCCCTTCTGGAGACCTAAAAATCCATAGGCTCCAATGGCTTGCATGAGGCGCTGGGCCGAAGCCTCCCAGAACGTCTTTTGAAAATCCTCCCAGCTCAAACCCTGTTTGGAAAGGCTGTAATCATAAAGAAGTAAGTCCATTCTCTGGTCGGTACTGAATTCGACATAAGGGTCGCAGAGAAGCGAGCCGAGATCATAAAAAGGGTTTCCGAAGCGCATCCCCTGGAAGTCGATGAGAAAGGGTTCTCCGTCACGGATCATCACATTCTGGGATTGAAGGTCACGGTGAACAAGAGAATGCCTTATTTTCGAAAGTCGCTCTCCCAGGCCTGAAAGTTCCCTCTCGAGTTCTTTCTCAAAAGAAGGCTCAAGTTTGATTCCGCAGAAACTCCTGACGAAATGGTCTCTGAAGTAATTACGTTCCCAGCTATAGAGATCAGGACCAAATCCTTCCATCAGTTTTACACGGCTCGATGGGAATTCCTTCTCCGGGAAGGAGTGAAGTCTTTGGGCGATGATCAGTGTCTTCTGGTAAAGGGATTTCCGAATTTCCCACGAGTTTTCCCTGAAGGACCAGAGGTCCGTCTCTCCGAGGTCTTCCATTATGATAAGGGAGTGGTCGCGGTCGTGACGGATCAGCCAGGGCACAGGGACATCAATGTGGCGGAGAAATGATGCGATATCGGCATAGTAAGCGTTCTCTATTCGTTTTGGATCGTAATGGATTAGGATTGCAGAATTCTTACCGTTCCATCTCAACCTGAAAAAAGTCCGGTTTGACCCTCTCCTTTTGAGGGGAGAGAGTTCGATTGAGACAGACCCTGAGAGTCCCAGGACCTCGCGCACAAATGCGATCATGTTTTTTTTTGATATCATCAGCCGTCGTTTCGAAATATACCCGTAGGGAACGCAGATCTGCGTTCCCTACACTTCTTTCAGTTTTTCATAAGCTTCGATGGAACCGATGTCGTGCCACTCGCCATCGTCTATGATGACCCCTCGAATCGCCCCCGGTTTTTCAATGATCCTTCTGATCATGGCTGAAACGATTGATTCAATTTTACCCACTTCAAGATACTGAAGAAAAGAGGTCTCCACGGCATAGATGCCCGTAAAAAGATAGCTCCGGGTTCCCGGATTTTTCAGGGTGTGCCGGAGATCACAGACCTCCCCTGCCTCATTGATATCCACATTGAGAAGAGGCCCCTGGCTTCGAAGGGCAAGCGTTATCTCCGGCCGATTTTCCTCATGGGCATCGAGGAGCCTCTGCAGGGGGAGATCGGTCACCACATCGCCATTGTAACAGAGGATGGCTTCGTCCTCTTCCAGAAGGTCTTCAATGTTCTTGAGTCCGCCCGCTGTGTCAAGAAGGGTGGGTTCGTGACGGAATAGAATGGGAAACCCCCGCCATTTCTGGTCAGGAAATTTATCCAGGAAGATTTCCGGCAGGTGATGGGTGTTCACGATGAAGCGGTCCACGCCGATTCCAAGAAGATGATCCATGGCATAGGTGAGGAGGGGACGTCCTCCGATCTCAAGGAGTGGTTTCGGACATTGATCGGTGAGAGGCTTGAGCCGTGTTCCCAGTCCAGCACCCAAAATGAAAGCTGTCTTAAATCGCCGTCGTCTCAATGACACTTCACTCGTCGCCCTTGGTCAAAACAGGAATCTCACCCCAGGTTCCAGCGAGCAATTCTATCCCCCCATATCCCGATCACCCCATCACCTTAGCTCCTTCTTTTTTCCGAACTCCGGATCAATGTTCACCAATGCTGTCACGACGAACCCGGGAATCGCCGCCACCATCACCCAGAGAAAATAATGATGATAGCCCAACTGTTCCTGGAGCCAGCCACTGGCCATGGCGGGCAGCATCATCCCCAAAGCCATGATCCCGGTGGAGATGGCGTAATGGACGGTTTTATACTCGCCCTCAGAAACCATGATCATGAACATCGTATAGGCTGTAAATCCGAAGCCATAACCGAACTGCTCCACTGCAACACAGAGGTTGATTAGATAGAAGTGATCCGGTAAGGCCCATGAGAGATAGACGTAAACGAGATCCGGCAGATGCATTGCGCAGACCATCCCCCATATCCAGAACTTAAGCCCTTTTCTGTAAATCGCATAACCACCCAAAAGACCTCCGAGCATTAATGAAATGACCCCCACCGTTCCGTAAGCGATTCCTACCTCTGAAGTGGTAAGCCCGAGCCCGCCCTTTGAGGTTGGGTCAAGGAGAAAGGGTGCCAGGATCTTCACAATCTGAGTTTCGGCAAACCGGTAAAAGAGGAAAAAGGCGAGAATGGTACCAATACCCTTCTTCCTGAAAAAGAGGAGAAAGGTGTGAAAGGATTCTTTCGAAAGTGAGACCGAAGGGTTTCGTTCGGCCGGGCGGTCTCCGGCAGGGAAAGGAAGGATAAAAAAGTGATACAGAAAGAGGGCTCCGAAGATGGCAGCTATCACCAAGAGTGTCATGGACCAGGCACTCGGGATATCTCCCCTGATTCCTTCGAGAAAACCGGCAAAGATGACGAGCCCACCTTTTGTGGCAATCGTTGCGATCCGGTAAAAAGTGGTCCGTACTCCAACAAAGCCAGCCTGAAGTTCCTGTGAGAGCCCGATCATGTAAAAGCCATCCGCTGCAATATCATGGGTGGCTGAACTAAATGCCATCATCCAGAAGAAGGCAAGGGTGTACTGAAAAAACCGGCCGGCGGGAAGGGTAAAAGCAACGGAGGCAAGAGAGACGCTCATGAGGAGTTGCATCAGAAGGATCCAGTAGCGCTTTGTCCGGAACAGGTCAACGATGGGACTCCAGAGGGGCTTGATGACCCAGGGGAGGTAGAGCCAACTGGTATAAAGGGCGATGTCCGTATTGGAGATGCCAAGGCGCTTGTAGAGGACGACTGAAACCGTCATGGCCATCGTGTAAGGAATCCCCTCCGTCACATAAAGAGAGGGAACCCAGGCCCACGGATTTCGAAATGCCGGTTTGTATGAGGCCATGCTTTCTTATTCCTCGTGAGGGCGTAGGGATCTATGGTTCAATGAGTTGAAATTTTTTAAAATTCATATTTTTAGGTCTCCACTTGAACCCTTGGACCCTTAGTAAACCTTCTCTATCTCCATGCCAGTGAAATAATGCCTTAAAATCCCCTCCGCTAAAAATCCCCTGATGGCCATGACCGCAGCACCGATCTGGCAGAGTCCAACGCCATGTCCCCAGCCAGCACCATGGAAGATCAATCGGTCCCCTTGCCTTCTGACAATGAAGGCACTGCTATAAAGGTGGCTTCTGGAGAGCCAGCGCCGGATTTCGAGCTCTTTTCCGACAATCATGCTTAATTTTGAACCCACAATTTTCAATCGGGATATCCTTCCGGAGGGACCGCGTTGAAGGGGGAGGATCTCCCTGAGACTCCCAAAATCAAATCCTGATTTTTCACGGAGGATCTCTTCCAGCTCGTCTTGAGAATATTCGACCCTCCAGCGGAAAAAGTCTTTGGTCTGGAGATCCACATGGGGAAGGATTCTTTCAAGAAGGCCTTCCTCTTTTATATGACAGTAGGCCTCAGGTTTCGAAAGGATCCAGCGGGAGGCTTCCTCCTCTGTCCTGATTGGCCGGTGAGGGACGGAGGCATCCGAAATGCTTTTGAGATAGGGAACGGATCGATTCCCCCAGACGGTTTCGAAATTTTCGGTAATCCCTCCGCAGGCCTTTGAAAATCGGGCATCGCAGATTTTATGCTGACAGGTGATCACCTGTCCATACGTTTCCCTCACCGCTTCTTCAGCCTGTCCGGACAGGATCTTTGTGATTCCCTGATAGCGCTGGCAGTGGTCATCCGCACAGACATCGAAAAGGTTGTGTTCTCCCCGATCATACCAGCGTATTACCTCTCCGTCGGTGATCTTTTCAGCGGGGGTAAGCCTCTCCTTCATTCTGTGATTCCGGTGAAGGTGAGCGAGAAGCCAGCTTCTGGACAGGATGGAATGGGCCTTCAGAAATTCGATCGGCGAGGCAGGACTCATCTCGGAAGAGATTACGCTTGAAAGATAATCCTCCAGAGGAATTTCATTGATCACGGCCATCATTTGGCCCTCACCGATCCTAAGAATCAGGTCTCCCTGAAAAGTCTGATCCTCTTTCCTCTCCCAGTGAAAGCGGTTTCCGATGGTAACCGAATGGAGCGTAAACCTCGACCCCCGAGAGGCTTTAAGCCTGACCGATGAGGAAGGGCCGATTTTAGGATGCGATTCTCCGAGGAATGAAATTTTTCCTCCCTCGGCCTTTGCTGAAAACCGACCGGAGAGCGGGCCAGCCCCATCCGGATAGAAATTTCCCTCGAGAAGACCGCTGACTTCTGCCTTCCGATCCATCAGGCCCACGGTAATCTTCGGTTGATCCTTCATCACTTTCAGGTCGGGCGACCCCGGCGAAAACATTCTAAGCGCCGGTCATAAGTATTTTTTAAATGTGAAAGGCAGGGCTTTTCTTCTTGGGCTGGAAGGCGACCGTAAAGGTCGTTCCGCCGGATTCAGCACACTCCTTCGCATTCTTCACATAAGGGCATCTGGAAATGTCTCCCGGACATTGATCCTGATCCGTCGGGATATGAACACACCGCCTGCTGGACATGGAGAGGTCAAAGCCAAACCGCTCTCCGTAGACCTTCATCCGAAGGAGGTCCAGTCCCTTTCCTCCGGCACCAAAGTCGTAGGGTTTTTTTGAAGCGTAAAGTTCCGTTTCTTTGGTGTGGAAGAGTCCATCAAAAAGATAGGCCTGATTTTCCTCTGTAATGCCCACTCCATAGTCCGTAATATGGAGCGTCACCTTTTCACGTTTCTGTTCAATCTTTAAACGAATCGCCCCGCCATCGGGTGTATTTTCAATTGCATTTTTAAGAAGTCCCTCCACCACATTTTGCAGGATGATGGGATCGATCAGGATAAAAAGATCATTCTTCCCCTCCACCTGAAAACGGATCTTTCTGTGGCTTGATAACTGTTTAACCCTTTCCAGCACATCGAGGACAAAAGGGAACAGGTTGATGGATTGGAATTCTTCGGTCCTGCCGGAGAGGTATTGACCGAGCCATGCCCTCAGGGCATCAAAGTGAGGTCGGATATCGGATGGCATTTCCGGGAGATTTTCAATCCGTTGCCAGAGCCGATCCAGGTTGTCGAGGAGGGCCCCTGCCTCAAGTTCCTGAGAGACCCTGAATATCTCATCGGTCTCTTTCGAGATATCAGAAATCCTCTCGAGGTTTCGCTCCAGAACCTCCATGGTCTTTTGAAGATCGGTATCCTGGGCCGAAGGTTTCAATTTCTTTTTCAGGAGCCGGAGGTTCCCTTGGATCACGGCAAGGGGTGTCCTCAGTTCATGGGAAATGAGATTTACGGCTTTTGTTTTTGCCCTGTTGAGTTGCTCAAGTTCCTGATGGGATTTGACCAGTGCCTCATGGGCCCGAATCCTTTCGGTCACATCCTCAAGGGTGACAATATACTCCCCTGTGGCCAACCTGACCGGGATAAAATGGATAACCTTTTCCGTCCCATCCTTACAGGTGGTGGGAAGGGTTCGGGGGACCTTCTCTCCCGGTCTCGTACTTCTCAGGTAATCTATCCATGTCGAGATGACCTCTCTTCTGGATTTGGGGTCAGGGAAGGCCTTTCTGAACCATTCCCTGCTGTTGGGGACTTCATCCAGATCATACCCGAATAATTCCTTAAATTTTGGGTTGATATATTCAAACCCACCCTCCTGGTTGACCATGATGATGCCAAAGGGTGCATTTTCTGAAAGGGCCCGAAACCGATTTCGCTCCCTTCGCATGACCTCTTCGGCGACTTTCCGATCGGTAATATCCCTGAGGTAAACGAGGTATACATGGGTTCCCCGATAGACGATGCTTGTCGCCGAGACCTCGATATAAATCACCTTTCCCTCATGGGTCAGGCCTTTAAATTCATATCGGGAAGGGACAGGTTCCCCCCTCTGTCTCCGCTGATTAATTGAAATGACCCTGTCCCGGTCCTCCGGATGGACGACACTCAGGACGGATTGACCGATGATCTCCTCCGGATTTTCATAACCGAATATCTCCATGAATCTCCGGTTGACATACTGAATCTTGTCCTCCTGGATGATCGCTACCGCATCGTTGGAATGTTCAATGGCTGTCCTGTAACGTTCCTCGCTTTCGGCAAGAGCCTCCTCCGCCATTTTACGGTGCGTGATGTCGATCATCGTCCCTTCATAGTAGGAAGGTTTCCCCTGAGCATCCCTGACAAGCCGGACATTTATGGAGATCCACTGCGGGCTTCCATCCTTGTGGCACATTTTGGCTTCATAACCCTGGACCGTACCTTGCTCAAAGAGAAGATTGACCAGGCGATGGTGGTCCTCGGGGTTGATATACAGGCTCGGAACGTCCCGGACCGTCCGGATCAAGTCTTCAGGGGAATCATATCCATGGATATGGGCCAGAGCAGGGTTGGCACTGATGAATCGGCCATTCGGGTCCACCTGGAAGATTCCCTCCATCGCATTTTCGTAGATGTTTCTGTACCTTTCCTCGGTCTGTTGTAATACGGATACGACTTGTTTCCATTCTTTCTCGCAATGCTCGAGTTCTGAAACCCTCTGGCGGAGTAATTCTATCTCTTTAATGGGAGATTTTTCTTTTACGTCCTTCTCAACCATGACCGAACCCCAGTTTAGGAATACCCTCTATTATAGGATTTCTTAAAAATTTTGGAAGAGAGAATTGAGGAAAAAAATGGGATCAGGTTTTGAGAAAGGATCCCATAGACTAAGAGGATTCCTTGGCGAAGGTTTTGAGAAAAAAATCTAATTGGGAGACCTGATGGTCCGTGAGGGAGACAAACTCCACTCCGCAACGTCTGGTAATAAATTGGACGGTGAGCAAGCCATATTCCGGAGAAAGAGGAATCTGAATGTCATACACGATTCTGCAAGGGATTTTAGCCATATTAAAATCATCTGCCCATATGAGAATATTTTTTATTAACCCCACCCAATTCGAGTCTTCATCATAGACATGTTCAAAGGACAATCCTCCCTGGCTGATGTCTTTGACCTTACCAATTCTATTGATCCCGTTCTGAATGGCGATGATGACATCATCCCTTACCGGGAGCCGTAAATATTTTCTTTTTTCAGTTCTCATTTTTGTTTGATGGATGAGGTATGGTCAACGGCCTGATTGGTAATGAATTGTATTACTTTCGTACCAGCGTGTCAATAAAAGAAGAAAAATATTTATAATTGACAGGCCAACGAAGAATGGTTAGCTTTATAATAAGAAGGGTGAAGGGAGGGATCACAATGGAGAAATTTCAAAGGATTTTAGTGCCGCTGGACGGGTCGGAGTGTGCAGAGATCGTTCTCCCTACGGTCGAAAAACTGGCCATGGAATTAAAAGCAAGTATTGCCCTTTTAAGGGTTGCCTTTGCCCATACCTTTCCGGGAGTGGATCCCACTGAGGGTGAGGTCAGGGTGGTCAAAGAGGCGGAAGGATACCTCCAAAAGATAGAGGATCGGCTTAAAGCAAAGGGGTTAAAGGCGGACAGCCATGTACGATATGGGAATGACGCAGAAGAGATCCTGGATCACACAGCCCAGAAGGATATTGACATGGTTGCCATGACCACTCATGGCCGAAGCGGGGTAACCCGTTTTCTTCTTGGGAGTGTTGCAGAAAAGGTGCTCCGCCATTCACCCAAGCCCGTCTTTCTGGTTCGATGCACATAACCCCGGGTACAGTTGAAGTGAAAAATTTCATCAGGGAGGCATAGGATGAAATTTTGTCAGGTCACCGTCATTTTTTTTGCCTTACTCCTCTCCGTTTCAAATGGGATGAGCCAGGAGATTTCGAAAACGGCCTTCAGGATATCAAGCCCTGCCTTTGAAAATAAGGGACAGATTCCTTCCCGATATACCTGCGATGGAATTAATATCAATCCTCCTCTTCAGATTGAAAATATCCCGAAGGGGATAAAGTCTTTGGCTTTGATATTTGATGATCTCGATGCCCCCGGAGGATCCTATGTCCACTGGATCTTATGGAACATCTATCCAACTATTAAGGAGATCAAAGAAAACTCAGTTCCAGAGAGTGCGGTGCAGGGGATGAATGGGTTTAAGAAGCAGAATTATGGAGGGCCTTGTCCTCCCAGGCGAGCTCACCGGTATGTTTTTAAAATATATGCTCTGGATATCCTTCTCCATCTCGATCCCAATTCAACCAAAACCGATCTGGAAAAGAAGGTAAAGGACCATGTGATCGGCCAGGCTCAACTTTTAGGAGTCTATCAAAGAAAAGGTAGTTCCACGAAATAAGAGGGCTATTGATCTTAAGTCCAGTTGAGCCTTCATCCTTTCTCCTTTTAAATTTTGGAGAGTCCAATGATTCTGTGACCGGCAAGTGCCCCGCAAGCCCCGCCTTGTAGGCGGGGTCAAGGGGCACAAT